>DATCUN010000193.1:0-17785 GCA_036561825.1 Pseudomonas sp. | reverse complement strand
TTTTCCGCCACCGCCTCGACATCAGCACGGGTGATCAGGCCATCGGCGCCGCTGCCGGTCAGCCCCCCCAGCTCCACGCCGAGCTGACGCGCCAGCTGGCGCACCGCCGGAGTGGCGCGCGGGGCGAGGTGCTCGCGGGTCGACGGCGCGGCGCCGACGAAGAAGCTGTCGCCCTCGCCGCCCTCGCCGGCCTCCAGCTTGCCGACCACGGTGCCGCTGTCCTCGCCCTCGCCCTCGTAGGCCAGCAGGGGCTCGCCGACGTGGATGATGTCGCCATCGACGCCGTAGGTCTTCAGCACCACGCCGTCATAGGGGGCGGGAATGTCGACGATGGCCTTGGCGGTTTCCACCGAGACCAGCAACTGGTCGGCCTTGACGCTGTCGCCGGGCTTGACGTGCCACTCGACGATCTCCGCCTCCTGCAGGCCTTCGCCGAGGTCGGGCAGCTTGAAGTGTTTCATGGTTCGGTTCCCCCAGTTCCTCCCTGACCTGTCGCGGCCACGGGAGCATCAACCGTAGGGTGGACAACGGCGCAGCCTTGTCCACCTTTGTGCATGGCGGTGGAAAATCGCTGCGCGAGTTTTCCACCCTACGTCCGTCAGGCAGCTCAGGCGTACTCCAGCACCGCGTCGCAGGCGGCGAGGATGTCGCCGACGTCCGGCAGGTAGTACGGCTCCAGGCGGTACAGCGGCGGCGGGATGTCCGGCGCGGCGACCCGCTGGATCGGCGCCTGCAGGTCGAGCAGCACGCGCTCGTACAGGCTGGCGGCGATCTCCGCACCCACCCCGCCGCTCTTCGGCGCCTCCTGGACGATCACGCAGCGCCCGGTCTTGCGCACCGAGGCTTCCAGGGTGTCGAGGTCCAGCGGCTTGACGCTGGCCACGTCGATCACCTCGGCGCTGACCCCGCGCTCGGCCAGGGCGCCGGCGGCCTGCAGGGTCTCGTGCACGCTGGCGCCCCAGCTGATCAGGGTGATATCGCTGCCCTCGCGCAGGGTGAAGCAGCTGTCCAGCGGCAGGCGGCGGCCGTCGTCGACCAGCGGCTGCGGGTTCATCCGGTACAGGCGGGTCGGCTCGAGGAAGATCACCGGGTCGGGATCGTCGATGGCGGCGAGCAGCAGGCCGTAGGCCCGCGCCGGCGACGAAGGGATGACCACGCGCAGGCCGGGGATATGGGCGAACAGCGCCTCGGTGGCTTCGCTGTGGTGCTCGGGCGCGCGGATGCCGGCCCCCATCGGCGAGCGCAGCACCAGCGGGCAGCTCAGCCGGCCGCGGGTGCGGTTGCGCAGGCGGCTGGCGTGGGACACCAGCTGCTCCATCGCCGCGTAGATGAAGCCGAGGAACTGGATTTCCATCACCGGCTTGAGGCCCTGGCTGGCCATGCCGATGGACAGGCCGGCGATCATGTTCTCCGCCAGCGGCGTGTCGATCACCCGCTTGAAGCCGAACGCCTCGCGCAGACCGAGGGTAGCGCGGAACACGCCGCCGTTGACGCCGATGTCCTCGCCGAGCACCACCACGTTGGCGTCCTCGGCCATCGCCCGGTGCAGGGCCAGGTTGACCGCCTCCAGCAGGGTGTACTTTTTCTCACTCATGATCCGCTCCTTGCGTGCGGCGGGCGACGCGCTCGGCGAACTGCTCGCGCTGCTCGGCCAGCGCCGCCGGCCAGTCGGCGTAGACGTGGCGGAATACCTCCTGCAGATCCTGGGCCGGGGTCGCCTCGTAGGCGTCGATGGCCTGCTGCAGCTCGGCCTGGGTCTCGGCCACCAGCGCCTGCTCGCGCTGCTCGTCCCACCAGCCGCGCGCCACCAGAAAGTTCTGCAGGCGCTTGATCGGTTCCTCGTGCCAGGCCTGGTTGACCTCCTCGGCGCTGCGGTAGCGGGTGGCGTCGTCGGCGGTGGTGTGGTCGCAGAGGCGGTAGGTGATGCACTCCAGCAGGGTCGGTCCCTTGCCGTGGCGGGCATGGTCGATGGCCTGGCGCAGGCGCTCGGCCACCGCGAGCACGTCGTTGCCGTCCACCTGCTCGCCGGCGAAGCCGGCGCCGATGGCCTTCTGCGCCAGGGTCGGCGCGCCGCACTGGATGCGCCGCGGCACCGAGATCGCCCACTGGTTGTTGTTGACCACGAACACCACCGGCAGCTGCCAGGCGCCGGCGACGTTCAGGGCCTCGAGGAAGTCGCCCTTGCTGGTGGCGCCGTCGCCGCAGGTGGTCAGCGCCACCCGCGCCTCGCCGCGGATCTTGAACGCGCTGGCCACCCCGCAGGCATGCAGCGCCTGGGTGGCGATCGGCACGCACAACGGGAAGTCGCCGCGCGCCACCGGGCCTGCATAGGCGCTGCCGCGCTCGTCGCCACCCCAGTACAGCAGCATCTCGGTCATGCTCACCCCGCGCAGCAGCTGGGCGGCGCTGTCGCGGTAGTACGGTAGGAACACGTCGTCGTCACGCAGCAGGCTGCCGATGGCGGTGCCGATGGCTTCCTGCCCCAGGCTGGAGGCATAGGTGCCAATGCGCCCGGTGCGCTGCAGGGCGATCACCTTCTGATCGAACAGGCGGGTGCGCAGCATGGCGCGATACAGCCCGACCACCCGTGCTTCGTCCTCCACCCAGTCGGGCAGCGGCTCCAGCGGACGGCCGTCGGCATCGAGGTAGCGGGTGTACGGTAGATCAATTCGGCTGTGGGGCATGGCATCCTCCCTGGCACCGCGAGGTGCATTGGCGGTCGCGCCGCGGTGGCTCAAGAGCTGATCGTCAGCAACCGTAGATCAGGCGCTCGGCCAGGCTGTCGGCGACCCGCGCCGGCGAGCGCTGCTCGGCCAGCGCCTCGGCATAGATTTCACTGAGACGGCTGCCGATCTGCGCCAGGTGGGCGGTGATTTCCGCCGGGCTGCGCCCCTGGTGCTGCAGGGCGACGAAGATCAGGCCGCCGGAATTGATCACGTAGTCCGGCGCATAGAGGATGCCGCGGGCCGCCAGCTCGTCGCCCATTTCCAGGCTGTCCAGCTGGTTGTTGGCGGCACCGGCCACCGCGGCGCAGCGCAGCTGGCCGACCGTCTGCGGGTTGATCGCCCCACCCAGACCGCAGGGGGCGAGGATGTCGCACGGCACGGTGAGCAGCGCCTCGCTGGAAACCGGCTGCGCGCCAAAGCGTTCGACCGCCAGCTGCACGCGGCTCTCGTCGATGTCGCTGACCAGCAGCTCGGCACCGGCGGCGGCCAGGTGCCCGGCCAGCGCGTAGCCGACATGCCCGAGGCCCTGCACGGCGATGCGCAGCCCCTCGAGATCGTCGCTGCCCAGGCGGGCCAGGGCGGTGGCGCGGATGCCGGCGAACACGCCGAGGGCGGTGTGCGGCGACGGATCGCCACCCGCCGTGGTGCTGGTGACATGGCTGGTGTGCCGGGCGATGCAGTCCATATCGGCACCCGAGGTGCCGCTGTCCACCGCCGTGATGTAGCGCCCGCCGAGCTTGTCGACGAAGCGGCCGAAGGCCTCGAACAGCGCCTCGCGGCTGCTCGGCTGCGGCGGGCGGATGATCACCGCCTTGCCGCCGCCCAGGGCCAGGCCGGCCAGCGCGGCCTTGTAGCTCATGCCGCGGGCCAGACGCACGGCATCGCGCGCGGCGCTGTCCTCGTCGGCATAGGCCAGATAGCGGCAGCCGCCGAGCGCCGGGCCGAGATGGGTGTTGTGGATGGCGACGATGGCGCGCAAGCCGGTCTGCGGGTCGCTGGCCAGATGCAGCTCCTCGACGCGCACGGCTTCCATGGTGGCGAACATGAGACGAACTCCTGCCTGGTCGATGAGTTCGGCGTCGTCGGCAGGATCGCGTATCAGGCGGTGTCTGTGCCGAGTGGAGAGCCGACCCGACACACATCCGCCCGCGTCGCGATCCACGTGGCCCGTACGGCCAACGCGACGCTTCTTTCGTCTCAGTATAGGCAGCGCTCGCCCCGCTGCCCGGCGATCAGGCTCTCAGCGCAGGTTGGCCGCCAGGCGCGCCAGCCACGGCTCGGCGTCCTCGGCCGGGGTCACCGTCTCGCTGGCATCCAGTTGCAGTTGCGACTGCACATCACGCATGCCCAGCTTCAGCAGCTGCGCATGGGCCTGCAGGGCGGCGGCACAGAAGTTCTCGCCGTAGCAGGAGTCGCCCAGGCCGATCACCGCCACCGGCCGGCCGCGCCAGTCCGGCTGCCAGGCGTCGATCTCGTCGAGCAGCGCCTGCAGGTCGTCCGGCACCTCGCCCATGCCGGTGGTCGAGGTCACCACCAGCAGCGCCTGCGGGTCCAGCGCCAACAGCGCGTCGAGGCCGATATCCGGCAGATGGCACGCGGCCAGGCCGGCGGCCGTCAGCTGCTGCTCGGCATGGCGGGCCACCTCTTCGGCGGCACCGAAGGCAGAACCTGAAAGAATGGCGACTTCGAGCATGGAGGCTCCTCGGGCAGCAAGGGAAAGCCGCCATTATGCGCCAATGCGCAACCGCTGCGCCGCCATGGCAAGCGCACAGGGATGGATTAGAATGCCGCCATCACCTACAGGACAGTCCCGATGATCAACGCCAAGCTGCTGCAACTGGTAATCGACGCCTCCAACGACGGCATCGTGGTGGCCGAACAGGAAGGCGACGACAACATACTCATCTATGCCAACCGGGCCTTCGAGCGCCTGACCGGCTACAGCGTCGACGACATCCTCTATCAGGACTGCCGCTTCCTGCAGGCCGGCGACCGTACCCAGACCGGGCTGGACGCCATCCGCCAGGCGGTGCGCGAGCATCGCCCGTGCCGCCAGGTGATCCGCAACTACCGCAAGGATGGCACGCCGTTCTGGAACGAACTGTCGATCACCCCGGTGCTCAACGAGGCCGACCAGCTGACCTACTACATCGGCATCCAGAAGGATGTCACCGAGCAGGTCGAGGCCGAACAGCGCGTGCGCGAGCTGGAAGCCGAGCTGGCCGCGGTGAAGGCCGAGCGGGACGCCCTGCGCGCCGGCAAGGCCTGAGCCCGCCGGGCGACTTCAGTCCGCGCTCTGCCGCCGGCGTACTGGCGCAGACGCGCGGGTCGCGCCCAGCCACATCGCAATCCGCAAAATAAAAAACTCCGGCAGCCAAAAAATCCGGGATCGGCGGCTGCCGGAGTGCGCAGGCAGGGTGCGGCGTACAGGCTTGCAGGGGATGGACTGTACAGCGCGCACTTCTGTATAGCTTTTGTATAATAAATTGCCGTACACAGCAAGCATTCCTGTACAGCGCGCACAGTATTTTTTCGCCGACAGCCCAAGGCGCCACCCGAGCCATGCCCGGGCGACGAATGACGTGTGTGGAATTTTGGGATATCGACCCGGGCAGCCGGGCCGATGAAGGTGCCCGTCAGGTATCCAGATGACCGGCGAGGAACTGGCGCAGACGCCGCGGCATCAGCCGCCCTTCGCTGCCCAGGCAGGCGATCGGCGTGCCCTGCAGGGACTCCTCGGCCAGCTCGGCCACCTCGCCGGCCAGCGCCAGCGGGCAGTCCAGCGCCAGCACCAGGCGCCCGAGCTGGCGCGGCAGCTCGGCTTCCGGCGGACGATTGGAGAACAGCACCAGCGCCTGCGGCTGGATCTTCTCGCACACCAGCGGCAGCTCGTCGAACGGCTGGCCAATGCCGAGCAGGCTCACCGCCAGGTCGCTGCCGGCCAGCAGCAGACCGGTCACCAGCAGCTCCAGCTCGTGGCCATGGCCGGGCAGCGCGGCCAGCAGCACGCGCTCCTCGCTCTGCCCGCGACTCAGCTGCAGGCGCTGCAGGGCGCGGCCGCGCAGGAAGGTGTCGAGGAACAGCCACTCGCTGGTCTGGCCGAAACCGTCCTGGCGCAGCAGCAGCTCCTGCCACACCGGCAGCAGCACGTCCTGGAACACCACCGCCAGCGGATAGCTGGAGAACACCTGGCCGTAGAGGCGCTCCAGGCCCACCTCGTCGAAGGCCGCCACGGCGCGGCGCAGCTGCGCCTGCCACTCGCCCCACTCACCGGCGGCCACGTCGTCGTAGGCCGGCGCGCTGGGCGCCTTGGCCGTGCTGCTGCGGGCGAGGATCTTGCCGACCTTGCTGACCGCCACGCCGCGCTCGATCCAGGCCAGGATGCTGCGCACCGCGTCGATGTCGGCCAGCGAATACAGGCGATGGCCGCTGTCGGTGCGGGTCGGCTGGATCAGCCCGTAGCGCCGCTCCCAGGCCCGCAGGGTGACCGGGTTGACGCCGGTCAGGCGCGACACCTCACGGATCGGATACAGCTCTTCCTCGCGGGGTACGGCGGGAACGCTGACGGAGGCGACGGAGAATTCGGGCATGGCATGGGCACCGCACGGCGGATGTGAGTGGCGATTGTAACCCAGGCCATTGCCGGCTTAAATTGTACAAGACCTATACACAGAAGGACGCTCGCCATGCGCCACCCCACCGTCTGGCCACTGACGCTCTACTACGACGGCAACTGCCCGCTGTGCGCCCGCGAGATCCGCGCCCTGCGCCGGCGTGCCTCGCCACAGCGCCTGCAACTGGTGGACATCGACGCCGCCGACTTCGATCCCGCCCCGCTCGGCTTCAGCCGCAGCCAGCTGCAGCAGCGCCTGCACGCGCGCTTCGCCGATGGCCAGTGGGTCAGCGGCCTCGACGCCACCTTCTGGAGCTGGTGCGCCGCCGGCCTCGGTCGCTGGGCCGCGCCCTTGCGCTGGCCGCTGTTGCGTCCGCTGCTGGAGCTCGGCTATCGACTGTTCTGCCGCCTGCGCCCCTACCTGCACTGGCTGCCCCACACGGACGGCGCGGCGCGCTGCCGCGCAGGAGCCTGCGAGTTGCCAGACAAAACCGGCAACGCCGGCAGGGACTGAGGCCCGCCAGCGTTGCAATGGCCGGAAAAGCTGCCAAAAACATGTACAAAATAAAAAATACAGTACAATAAAATGCCAGTTCAAGAAGCCCGCACAGCCGGGGAAACCGGCGCTTTAAGGGCCTTTTTCGGCCAGACACCGGCCAACATCCGACTACCCACACGGCTCGCAGGGTTGTACAACTTCGAATACTGATATAACTTTGCTCCTGGTTCAGTCGGTGCTCCGTCCCGCACTTGTCAGGTACCCGGCGGCTGTGCCGCTGAACCATCCTTGAATCCAAGAGGCCGTCATGAGCCAGTCACCCGCCCCCATCCTGATCACCGGCGCCAGCCAGCGGGTCGGGTTGCACTGTGCGCGGCGCCTGCTCGACGCCGGCCAGCCGCTGATCGTCAGCTACCGCACGGAGCGTCCGGCGCTCGACGAGCTGCGCCAGCGCGGCGCGCTGGCCCTGCCGGCCGACTTTTCCAGCGAAGCCGGCATCCTCGCCTTCATCGACCAGCTCAAGCAGCACACCGACCGCCTGCGCGCCATCGTGCACAACGCCTCCGACTGGCTGCGCGAGGAGCCCGGACACGAGGCCGAGGCCTTCACCCGGATGGTCAACGTGCATATGCTGGCGCCCTACCTGATCAACCTGCGTTGCCGCGAATTGCTCGAGCGCTGCGAGTTGGCCGATATCGTGCATATCACCGACGACGTCGCCCGCCGCGGCAGCGCCAACCGCGTGGCCTACTGCGCCAGCAAGGCCGGGCTGGAGAACCTGACCCTGTCGTTCGCCGCGCAGTTCGCCCCGCGGATCAAGGTCAACGCCATCGCCCCGGCGCTGGTGATGTTTCACGAACACGACGACGCGCACTACCGCGAGAAAACCCTGGCCAAGTCGGCCCTCGGCATCGAGCCGGGCGCGGAGGTCATCTACCAGAGCCTGCGCTATCTTCTGGACAACCCCTACGTCACCGGCACCAGCCTGTGCGTCAACGGCGGCCGCCACCTGAAGTGAGCCCGCTACAGTGAGCCCCAAGCGGCCGCCACGAGGAATCGAACATGAGCGATCAACTGTCGCAAATCACCCAGCATTACCGCGAAATCCTCAAAGGCCTCGGCGAGGATACCGAGCGTGAAGGCCTGCTGGACACCCCCAAGCGGGCCGCCAAGGCCATGCAGTACCTGTGCCGCGGCTACGAGCAGTCGCTGGACGAGATCGTCAACGGCGCGCTGTTCGCCTCCGACAACGACGAGATGGTGATCGTCCGCGACATCGAGCTGTACTCGCTGTGCGAACACCACCTGCTGCCGTTCATCGGCAAGGCCCACGTCGCCTACATCCCCACCGGCAAGGTGCTCGGCCTGTCCAAGGTGGCGCGCATCGTCGACATGTTCGCCCGCCGCCTGCAGATCCAGGAAAACCTCACCCGGCAGATCGCCGAGGCCGTCCAGCAGGTGACCAACGCCGCCGGCGTGGCCGTGGTGATCGAGGCGCAGCACATGTGCATGATGATGCGCGGGGTGGAAAAGCAGAACTCGGTGATGACCTCCTCGGTGATGCTCGGCGCCTTCCGCCAGTCGACCAACACCCGCCAGGAATTCCTGCAACTGATCGGACGGAGCAAGTAAATGCCTCGACTGGAGCCCGGCATGGCGCGCATCCGCGTCAAGGATCTGCGCCTGCGCACCTACATCGGTATCAAGGAGGAGGAAATCCTCAACAAGCAGGATGTGCTGATCAACCTGACCATCCTCTACCCGGCGCAGGACGCGGTGCAGGGCAACGACATCGACCAGGCGCTGAACTACCGCACCATTACCAAGGCGGTGATTCACCATGTCGAGGAAAACCGCTTCGCCCTGCTCGAACGGCTGACCCAGGAGATCCTCGACCTGGTGATGGCCAACCCGGCGGTGCGCTACGCCGAGGTCGAGGTCGACAAGCTGCACGCCCTGCGCTTTGCCGAGTCGGTGTCGATCACCCTGGCCGGGCATCGCTGAGGGCTGCCCGCCGGGCATTGTCCGGCGCCGCCGCGGCTCTTATGATCGCCGCGAACGCGCCGCGCCCGCGACGCCCAACCGGCCCCCTGCAGAGTCCGCCATGACCGAACAACAACGCCTCGAACTCGAAGCCGCCGCCTTCCGCCGCCTGCTCCAGCATCTGGGTGAGCGCAGCGACGTGCAGAACATCGAGCTGATGAACCTCGCCGGCTTCTGCCGCAACTGCCTGGGCAAGTGGTACAAGGCCGCCGCCGACGAGCGCGGCATCGAGCTGTCCGCCGAGGACGCCCGCGACACCATCTACGGCATGCCCTACGCCGAGTGGAAAGCCCAACACCAGAAAGAGGCCACGCCCGAGCAACTGGCCGCCTTCAACCAAGCGAGCAAGCCATGACCGCACTGACCGACTTCCGCGCCGCCCTGCAGCACGACGAGCACGCCTTCGCCGACACCCTGGCGTTCATCACCGCCCACTACGACTACCAGCCGCAGGCCTTCGTCAACGGCGGCGTGGAGAACGCCGCCGGGCAGAACGAGGGCTCGTGCAAGCTGCTCGGCCTGGCCCTGCTCGAAGGGCTGAGCGACGAGGAAACCCTGCGCGCCTTCGGCGAACACTACCGCAGCGTGCTGGCCACCCCCGCAGGCAGCGACCACGGCAACATCCGCGCCCTGCAGACCAGCGGCCTGGCCGGCGTGCGCTTCGCCGCGCTGCCGCTGACGCGCAAGAGCTGAGATACCCCCCGTAGGGTGGGTTAGCCGCAGAGCGGCGTAACCCACCAGCCGGCCGCGAGGCCGGTGCTCGCGATGCCTGGCGGCATCGCTGGTGGGTTACGGCCTGCGGCACGCCCCGTGTTAAGTTGGCCCCGTGTTCCCCACGGAGTTACCCATGCCCACCCAAGCCCTCTCCGGCCCCGGCTATCTCGGCGCCGGCCTGCGCCTGATCCTCAGCCCCGGCCTGCGCCTGTTCGTCCTGCTGCCGCTGACCATCAACCTGCTGCTGTTCATCGGCCTGAGCGTGCTGGCGTTCCAGCAGTTCGGCTCCTGGGTCGACGCCCTGATGCCCGGCCTGCCCGCCTGGCTGAGCTTCCTCGAATACCTGCTGTGGCCGCTGTTCGTGGTGCTGGTGCTGCTGATCCTGTTCTTCGGCTTCACCCTGCTGGCCAACCTGATCGCCGCACCGTTCAACGGCTTCCTCGCCGAGAAGGTCGAGGCCGTGGTGCGCGGCCAGGACACCTCGCCGCCGTTCAGCTGGGGCGAGCTGCTGGCGATGATCCCGCGCACCCTCGGCCGCGAACTGCGCAAGCTCGGCTACTTCCTGCCGCGGGCGCTGGGGCTGCTGGTGCTGTCGCTGATTCCGGGGCTGAACCTGATCGCCGCGCCGCTGTGGCTGCTGTTCGGTGTATGGATGATGGCGGTGCAGTACATCGACTACCCGGCGGACAACCACAAGATGGGCTGGGACGAGATGCTCGCCTGGCTGCGCGCCAAGCGCTGGCAGAGCCTGGGCTTCGGCGCCGTCACCTACGCCGCGCTGCTGGTGCCGGGGCTGAACATCCTGTTGATGCCGGCCGCAGTGGCCGGAGCGACGGTGTTCTGGGTACGCGAGGACGGCGCCACGCGACTGGGGCGCTGAGCCAACGGCGGGGGGCGGCGGCTCAGGCCAGCGCCGCCAGGGCCTTCTCGATCGCCTGGATCAGCTGCGGATCTTCCGGCGTGACGCGCGGCGAGAAACGCTCGAGCACCCGACCGTCCGGGCCGACCAGGAACTTCTCGAAGTTCCAGGTGATGTCGCCGGGAAACTCCGCGCCCTCGCCCGCCAGCAGCAGGTACAGCGGATGGCGGTCATGGCCGTTGACCTCGACCTTGGCGCTCAGCGGGAAGCTGACCCCGTAGTTGAGGCTGCAGAACGCGCGGATTTCCTCCTCGCTGCCCGGCTCCTGCCCGGCGAACTGGTTGCACGGCAGGCCGAGCACGCTGAAGCCGCGCTCGCGGTACTGCTGATGGAGATGCTCCAGCCCGGCGTATTGCGGAGTCAGGCCGCACTTCGAGGCGACATTGACCACCAGCACCACCTTGCCCTTGAACGGCGCCAGGGGCAGCTCCTGGCCGTCCAGGGCCTTCAGATTCAGGTCGTGGAAAACGCTCATCACAAGGCTCCATGCAAATCCGGAACAACGATCCAAAAAAAAGGCACTATCACGGATCGCAATAGCGCCTTTCCTGTACTTCAGCTTAGCAGCAGATGGACATCTGCTTGCCGGGCTTAGTGGTGATGACCACCTTCGCCATGCACGTGACCGTGGGCGATTTCCTCGGCAGAGGCGTCGCGCACGTCGATCACCTTGACCTTGAAGTTCAGGCTCTGGCCAGCCAGCGGGTGGTTGCCGTCGACGGTGACGTCCTCGCCTTCGATGTCGCGGATGGTGACGATCTGCATGCCGCCGTCCGGAGCGGAGGCGTGGAACTGCATGCCGACTTCCAGCTCGTCGACGCCTTCGAACATGGCGCGGTTGAGCACGGCCACCAGCTCGACGCTGTAGTCGCCGTAGGCTTCCTGCGGCTCGATGGTGACGTCCAGCTCGTCGCCGGGCTGCTTGCCTTCGAGGGCCTTTTCCAGACCGACGATGATGTTGCCGGCGCCATGCAGGTATACCAGCGGTGCACCGCCGGCGGAGCTGTCGATGACTTCACCGCCTTCGTTGGTCAGGGTGTAGTCGATGGATACCGCCTTGTTGGCCGCGATCTGCATGGTTTGAAACCTTTGAATATTTTGGATATGGATAGGTGCGAACGCTGATTCTACGTTGCCGCCGGGTTGAAAGCGACCCGCTGCGGGACAGGCGGATGCGGCCGCGTGCGCAGCGCCACGATTGTCCGCCAACAACGGCCAAGTCCAGCGATTTTATGCCACGGCCACGGCTGCAGTATCATCCGGCCCTGCCGGCCCACCGTTCGAGAACCCGCGATGCTCAGACACCTGCCCGCGCCGTTGCGCGGTGTCATCACCAGCCTGCTGCTGGGGCTCAACACCCTGCTGTGGTGCTGGCCGCTGTTCGCCCTGGCGCTGCTCAAGCTGTTGCCATTCAGCGCCACCCAGGCGCTGAGCCGGCGCCTGATGGGCCAGGTCGCCGCCCGCTGGGCCGACGGCAACCGGGCGTGGATGCAGTGGGTGCAGGATACCCAGTGGCAGGTCGAGGGACTCGAGCAGCTGCAGGTGCGCGGCTCCTGCCTGGTGATCAGCAACCACCAGAGCTGGGTCGACATCTTCGTCCTGCAGTACCACCTCAACCGCCGCCTGCCGCTGCTGCGGTTCTTCCTGAAGAAGGAGCTGCTGTGGATTCCGGTGTTCGGCCTGTGCTGCTGGGCGCTGGACTTCCCGTTCATGCAGCGCCACTCCAAGGCCTACCTGGCGCGCCACCCGGAGCGCCGCGACGCCGACCGGCAGACCGCGCGCCAGGCCTGCGCGCGTCTGCGCGGCGTGCCGGTGGCGCTGTTCAACTTCCTCGAGGGCACGCGCTTCACCGAGGCCAAGCAGGCGGCGCAGCAGTCGCCCTACCGCCACCTGCTCAAGCCGCGCGCCGGCGGCATCGCCCTGGCCATCGACGCGATGGGCGAGCAACTGGAAGCGCTGGTCGACGTGACCATCCACTACCCCGACGGCCGCCCGCGCTTTCGCGACCTGCTCTGCGGGCGGCTGCAACGGGTGACGGTGTGCTTCACCCAGCGGCCGATCCCCGCCGAGTTCCTCGGCCGCAACTATGACCAGGACGCGGCCTACCGCCTGCAGTTCCAGCAGTGGGTCAACGGCCTGTGGCAGGACAAGGATGCCCTGCTCGAGCGTCTGCGGCGGCCGCCGGTCAGCGCTTGACCTGCAGCCAGGCGGCGTCCACCGCGGCCTTCTGCCGCGGACTCAGGGACTCCAGGTAGTAGAAGCTGCGTCGCTGGCCGCTGGCGACCACCAGGTCCGTCCGCTCGCTGGCCAGCTTGTTCATCGCCGGCGCATCGCCGCGGATGACCGGGTAGAACAGCGTCTCGCGGGCATTGCGGGTGTTCACGTCGGCACCGGCCAGGTAGTCGATGAAGCGATGCGCCGCCGCGACGTTCCGGGCGTTGCTGGGAATCGCCAGGGTGTCGATGAACATCAGCGCGCCCTCGCGCGGCATGACGTAACGCAGCGGCGCCCCGGCGTCGGCCCCCTTCAGCGCATGCCCGCTCCAGGCGATGGCCGCGCACAACTGGCCGCTGGCCAGCTGCTCGATGTACGCGCGGTTGCCGAAGGTGGCGACCTTGCCGCGCAGCGCGGCCAGCTCCTCGCCGGCCTGCTGGACCTGCCGCGGGCCGCTGCGGGCCAGCGTGCGCCCCTTGTAGTTGAGCAGCAGCGAGAGGGTTTCCTGGCGCGCATCCAGCATGCCGATGCCGCACTTGGCCAGGCGCTCGTTGTTGCGGGGATCGAACAGCAGACTCCAGCTGTCCTCGGGCACCGCGCCCAGCGCTTCGACCACCTTGGGCACGTTCAGCGCCAGGCCGACGGTCCCCCACTGATAGGGTACGGCATACCGGGTCTGCGCCGAGGAGCCGTCGAGCATGGTGTCCAGGTCGGGATCGATCTGTTTCAGGTTGGCCAGCTTGGCCGGATCCAGCAGTTGCAGGCGCTGCGCGGCGACCAGCGCCGGCAGCTGGAAGTGCACGGGGAAGACCACGTCGTAACGCCGGCCGAAAGCCTCGTCGCCCAGCACCTCCTCCGCCGCGGCGTAGGCCTCGTACTCCACGCGGATTCCCGTCTGCTTGTGGAACTCCTCGATCAGGCTGGGCGCCAGTCGCCCCTCCCCGCCGTACACCCGCAGCACTTCTTCGGCGTGCGCCAGCGCGCTCCCCGCAGTCAGCCCCAGCACCAGCAGCGTCCGCTTCAACATGACCCGTTACTCCTTGTTCTTATTGGATGGGCAAGCCGCACCCATGGCAGCGGCTATGCGCGCAGGATTTAAACGGGCTATACGACCTTTGTCGCAACTCATTGCGCCAAAGGTGATTTGCTTCACATTTCAGGAAAGAAACTGACTGAGCGCGGCGCGCAGCTTGCCCGGCTTGACCGGTTTGTTGAGCAGCGGAATGCCCTGTTCGTGCAGCTGGCGGCGGCACTGCTCGCTGCGCTCGGCGGTGATCATCACCGCCGGCAGCGGCGCGGCCGCCTCGCTGCGCAGCGTCTGGATTAGATCGCAGCCGTTGGCGCCCTGGTCGAGGTGATAGTCCACCAGCAGCAGCTCGGCCGGCCAGCCGGAGAGCTGCTTGCGCGCCTCCACCAGCCCCCCGGCCACGCGCACCTCGCAGCCCCACTGGGCCAGCAGCGCCTGCATGCTCTGCTGGATGTCCGGCTCGTTGTCGACCACCAGCACGCGGCGCCCGGGCAGCGGATTGCCCAGCGTCTCGCGCGGGCGCGCGACCGGCTCCGGCGCCACGTAGTCGGCCAGCGGCACCTCGATGCTGAACACCGAGCCGCGTCCCGGCTGCGAGCGCACCTGGATGCGGTAGTCGAGCATGCGCGCGATGCGCTCGACGATAGCCAGGCCGAGGCCGACGCCCTTGCGCTCGGCGGCGCGACCGGCGTCGAGCTGGTTGAACTCGAGGAAGATCTCCTCCAGCTTGTCGGCCGGGATGCCGCGCCCGGTGTCCCATACCTCGATCAGCAGCTGCTTGCCGTGGCGGCGGCAACCGAGCAGCACGCGGCCCTGCCCGGTGTAGCGGCAGGCGTTGCTGAGGAAGTTGCGCAGGATGCGGGTGAGCAGGCGGAAATCGGTGTTCACCGCCAGGCGCGGGATGCGCACGCGCAGCTCGAGGCCGGCCGCCTCGGCCACCGGCTGGAACTCCGAGGCCAGCGGCGCCAGCAGCTCGTCGAGGCGATACACCGCCAGGTCCGGGCGGATCGCCCGGCTGTCCAGGCGGGCGATGTCGAGCAGGTCGGCGAGCAGGTCCTCGGCGCCTTCCAGGGCCTGATGGGTACGCTCCACCAGGTTGGCCTCGCTGGCCGGCAGGGCGCGCTCGCGCAGGGTGGAGATCAGCAGGCGCGCGGCGTTGAGCGGCTGCAGCAGGTCGTGACTGGCCGCGGCCAGGTACTTGTCCTTGCTCTGGTTGGCCGCCTCGGCGGCGTCGCGCGCCTCGCGCAACTCGCACTGGATGCGCTCGCGCTGGCGGATCTCCTGCTGCAGGTGGCGGTTGGCCTCGAGCAGCTCGGCGGTGCGCGCGGCGACGCGCTGCTCCAGCTCGACGTTGAGCTGCTGCTGGCGCAGCTGGGCCTGCTTGCGCTCGGTGATGTCGGCGACGAAGCCCTCGACCACATCCTCCTCGTCGGGCTTGAGCAGCAGGTTCATCAGCACGTCGATGTGGCTGCCGTCGCGCCGGCGCAGGCGCGTCTCGTAGCCGAACAGGCCGTGGCGCTCGCGCAGCACCGCGCGAATGCGCGCCAGCTCGGCGGCGCCGCCGACGAACAGCCGCTCGGCCAGGTCGGTCTCCGACCACAGCACCTGCTGCGGATCCTCGTAGCCAAGCATGTGCGCCAACGCCGGATTGGCGGCGCGGATGCCGTGGTTCAGGCGCCCCTGGAAGATGCCGTGCACCGCGTGCTCGAACAGCCACTTGTAGCGGTTGCGTTCGCGCTCCAGCTCATCGAGGCGCGCCGACAGCTCCGGGTAGTAGCTCTTGCGCGCCGAGTGGCTGCCGAGACCGAGCAGGTCGGCAACGTCCGGACGGGCCGCCGCGGGCGTGGCGGACAACCGATTGCCCGCCTGAGCGCCGCTGTCGGAGCGACCGTCAGAGGGCTTCGCCATACACCACCTCGACGTCGCGCTGGGTCGAGTGCCTGGGGTTGGTCAGGATGCATGGGTCCTGCATCGCGTGCTGCGACAGGAAGGGAATGTCCGAGCTGCCCACGCCGTGCAGCTTGAGGGACTCCTCGAAGCCGACCGCGCGCTTGAAGGCGATCAGGTGGTCGACCAGCCGGCCACGCACCTGCGGCGGGGTCAGGCCGCGGCAGTCGATGCCGAAGGTCTCGGCGACCACGCGAAAGCGCTCCGGCGCGGCGTCGAAGTTGAACGCCACCACGTGCTCGACCAGCGCGGCGTTGCACAGGCCGTGCGGCAGGTCGAGGTAGCCGCCGAGGCTGTGCGACATGGCGTGCACCGCGCCGAGAATGGCGTTGGAGAAGGCCAGACCGGCCTGCATGCTGCCGAGCATGATCTTCTCGCGCAGGGCGATGTCGTGCGGATTGGCGATCATCTGCACCAGGTTGCCGTTGATCAGCCGCATCGCCTCCAGCGCGTGGGGGTCGGTGAGCGGCCCGCTGCCGGTGGAGACGAAGGCCTCGATGGCGTGCACCAGGGCGTCGATGCCGGTGCACGCGGAGAGGAACGGATCCATGCTGACGGTGGTTTCCGGATCGATCAGCGACACGTCCGGCACCACCGCCTTGCTGACGATGGAGAACTTCATCCGCTCGGCCTGGTTGGAGATGATCACGAACTGCGACACGTCGGCCGAAGTGCCGGCGGTGGTGGGGATCAGGATCAGCGGCGGGCTGGGCACGCGGATGGTATCGACGCCCTCGAACTCGAGGATGCTGCGCCCGTGGGCGGCGACGATGCCGATGCCCTTGGCGCAGTCCATCGGGCTGCCGCCGCCGACCGCGACTATCACGTCGCAGCCGCTGGCGCGGTACAGCTCGGCGCCGTGCATCACCTCCTCGACCCGCGGGTTGGGCGACACGGCGGTGTACAGCACGTGGGCGATGCCCTGGCGATCCAGGCTGGCCAGCACGTCGCCGACCCAGCCGGCCGCCTGCACGCCGGGATCGGACACCACCAGCACCCGGCGCGCACCGAAGGTCGCGGCGTAGTTGCCGACCGAGTGGCGGGAGCCGGCGCCGAAGATGATTTCCGGGCTGACGAACTTGCGAAGCGGGCTGATGACAGACATGCAGGGACCTGACGAACATCGTTGTTGTTATGAACTATTGCTAAACGACAGCCTACTGCATTAGTCGGTCTTTGCAATCCACCCAAGGTGGCACAGCCGCTCTACGGTAGCGGCTTCCGTCCGCCAGGCCCGGCGCTAAGCGAGCAAGCGCCGGTAGAACTGCCACTCGCGCTCGAGGGCATCGGCCAGGTTGGCGGCCTGGCGGAAGCCGTGGCGCTCCTCGGCATACAGCCGGTATTCCACCGGCACGCCGCGCGCGCGCAGGGCGCCGACCATCGCCTCGGTCTGCTGCGGCACCACCACCGCATCCAGGCCGCCCTGGAAGAAGATCAGCGGCGCGGCGATGCGCCCGGCGTGCAACAGCGGCGTGCGCGCCCGGTAGCGTTCGGCATCGCGCACGGGGTCGCCGATCAGCCAGTCCAGGTAGTCGCCCTCGAACTTGTGGGTGGCGCGGCGCAGGCTCAAGGGATCGCTGACCCCGTACAGGCTGGCGCCGCCGCGGAAGACGTCGTGGAAGGCCAGCGCGCACAGCGCGGTATAGCCGCCGGCACTGGCGCCGCGGATAAAGGCGCGCCGGGCATCCACCCAGCCCAGCGCGCCGAGATGACCGACCAGGGCGACGGCGTCGTCCACCTCGATGCGCCCCCACTCGCCGGCCAGACGCAGACGGAAAGCGCGGCCGAAACCGCTGGAGCCGCGGTAGTTGAGGTCGGCCACGGCAAAGCCGCGCTGGGTCCAGAACTGGATGCGCGGGTCGAACACCGGATAGCAGGCCGAGGTCGGTCCGCCGTGCAGGAACAGCACCAGCGGCGGCTTCTCGTTGCTGGGCACCGCGCAGGCGGCGTTGCGCGGCGGGTAGAAGAAGGCGTGGGCGCGCTCCCCCTCCGCCGTGGCGAAGCGGATCGACTGCGGGCGCGCCAGTTCGGCGTCGGCCAGCGGCTGCTCGCCGCCGGCGAGGATGCGCAGCGCCCCCGAATC
>DATCUN010000192.1:0-1754 GCA_036561825.1 Pseudomonas sp. | reverse complement strand
CGCTGCGGCGTTTGCGCGGGCTGCGCCGGCGCTTGCGCGGCGCCGCCTTGTCGCGGCCTTCGCCTTCGCTGAGGGCACGGATCATGCTGCGGCGCTCGCTGTCGCTGACGTCCTGATAGCGGGTCCACCACTCGCCGAGGTCGTCGGTCTGTTCGCCGGCGCTTTCGCGCAGCAGCAGGAAGTCGTAGCCGGCGCGGAAGCGCGGGTTCTCCAGCAGCAGGTCGGCGCGCTTGCCGTTGCGGCGTGGCAGGCGCTCCTGCATGTCCCAGATTTCCCGCAGCGGCAGGGTGAAGCGCTTGGGAATCGCGGTACGCCGGCATTGCTCGCTGATCACTTCGTGGGCGGCTTCCTGCAGGGCCGGCAGCGCCGGCATGCCGCTCGCCTGCAGGGCGGCGGCGCGTGCCGGCAGGGCCGGCCACAGCAGGGCGGCGAACAGGAAGGCCGGGGTGACCGGCTTGCCCTGGCGGATGCGCTCGTCGGTGTTGGCCAGGGCATTGCGCATCAGGCGCCCGGCATACTCCGGATCGGCCTTGAGTGCGGCGGCGCTGGCCGGGAACAGCGGGGCGAGCAGGTCGTATTCGCAGAGCAGGTCGAAGGTGCGTTCGCCCTGGCCGGAGAGCAGCAGCTTGAGGATCTCGTCGAACAGGCGGGCCGCGGGAATGTCGTTGAGCAGGCGGGCCAGGCGCCGGATCGGCGCGGCGCTGTGCTTCTCGATGTCGAAGTCCAGCTTGGCGGCGAAGCGCACCGCACGCAGCATGCGCACCGGGTCCTCGAGGTAACGCTGTTCCGGATCGCCGATCAGGCGCACCAGGCGGTTGCGGATGTCGTGCACGCCGTGGGCGTAGTCGAGGATGTGCTCGCTGGCCGGGTCGTAGTACAGCGCATTGATGGTGAAGTCGCGGCGCTGGGCGTCGTCTTCCTGATTGCCGTAGACGTTGTCGCGCAGGATGCGCCCGCTCTCGTTGCGCGAGGCGAGATGACTGTCCTCGTCGTCCTCGCCCTGCGGATGGTGGGCGCGGAAGGTGGCCACCTCGATGATCTCGCGGCCGAAATGGACGTGGACCAGCTTGAAGCGCCGGCCGATCACCCGCGCGTTGCGGAACTCGGCACGCACCTGCTCGGGAGTGGCGCTGGTGGCGACGTCGAAGTCCTTGGGCTGGTGCCCGAGCAGCAGGTCGCGCACGCAGCCACCGACCAGATAGGCCTGATAGCCGGCTTTCTGCAGGCGCTCGACCACGCCGACGGCGTTGCGGCTGATCTGCTCGCGGCGCAGCGAGTGCTGGCTGCCGCCGAGGACTTCCGGCGTCGAGCGGACGGCGCGCTTGCGGCGCAGGGGAGAGCGGATGGACTGGAACAGCTTCTTCAGCATGGGGCGACTGGTTACCGGATGAGGCGGGAACAGGATCGGCCCCGCGCAATGGAGGCGAATTCTAGCACTGGCCGGTGGGATGGTGAACGAGAGGGTGGCCAGTAGGCTGGCCAATGCACAAAGCACAAGGGGAGCCGAGGCTCCCCTTAAGTCGATTGGTGCTTTGTTCTTGTTGTTCTGCCGAGCCTTGTTGTTCTTGTTGGCGACCCGTCCGGCACTGGCAGGCCGGTAATATCCCCAAGCAGGGGCTAAAGAACAAACGGATTACTTTGGACGCTGAGCGTGCCGCGACCCTTGCGGGTTCAACCGGTGCGGGAGGCTGCCTCGGGGCAGTTTTATTGTTCTCGGTCCGGTCGAGGGAGGTTCCCGTCGGGGAGCTCCTCTC
>DATCUN010000191.1:0-2531 GCA_036561825.1 Pseudomonas sp. | reverse complement strand
GGCTGCCGACCATGGCCAGCTGCGGGCGCTCCAGCTGCGCCGGATCGCCGGCGACGAACAGCAGCGGCGGCGCGTCGTCCAGCTCGGCGAGCAGGGCCGGGTAGCGCGGATCGTCGAGGCACAGCAGGTGCTGCGTCGGCTGCTCCAGCCAGGCGAGGCTGTTCGCCACCTGTTCGCGCACCCCGGCGCTGCGCCGCGCCACGGCACAGGCCGCCGGCAGGCCGAGCGATTGCCAGGCGGAGGCCGGCGCGCTCAGGGCGGCACTGGCCGAGCCGAAGGCGGCGAGCAGTTGCTTGAAGCGGCGCGGACCGACTTCCGGCAGGGCATGCAGGCGCAGGCGGGCTTCCAGTTCGGCCGGCGACAGGGCGGCAGGGTGCGGCATGACGATCATCCTTGATCGGGAAACAGGGGCCCGAGCCTAGGATGGCGGCGGGAAAAAGACAACGCCCCCGCATGCGGGGGCGTTGTCGGTCGTGCGCGCAACGAGGGCGGGATTACGGATTGCGAATCTTGTCCTGCACCGCCAGCGAACGGCTGGCGTTGAGCACCAGGCCGTAGCTGAGCTTGTCGTAGGTGCGGAACACCATCAGCAGGCCGGACCGTTCGTCCGGCACCTTGACGCTCTCGCCGGTGATGCGGTCGCGCACGGTTTCGCCGGTCTTGTATACCGCCAGCACGTTGCCTTCGCTGAGGCCGTCGCGCGCGCCCTTGTCTAGGGTCACCACGTCGAACAGGCCGATCTGGGTTACCCCGCGCGGCACGTCGATGATCCGGCCGTCGATCTCGCTGCTCGGCTCGCTGGGCTGGAAGGTCGAGCTGATCGCGCGCTCCTCGGTGGGCAGCAGGCGGTCACCCAGACGTGCTTCCTGGTTGGTGCGGCTCAGGTTGAGGGTGGCGATGTCGCCTTCCTCGGCCACCACTTCGCCGCTGCCGACGTAGTCGGCATTGATGCCGAGCACTTCGCCGCTCTGCGGGTCGGTGTAGGTCTTGCCCTGGCGGAACAGGCCGTAGACCGGCTGGCCGTCGGCGAAGCTGCCGCGGGCATAGATGCGGTCGCCAGCGCCGCTGACCACGCGCTCGGCGTTGCCGGCGACGATGTACGGCGCCTGCGACAACTCGACCTCGCTGTCGAGGATGCGGTTGCTGAGCAGGAAGCTGTTGATCTTCTCCAGCGGAATGGTCGGGATCGCCTCGGCCATCGGCGTGCTGCGCACGGTGGGCGACAGCTTGATGGTGCCGCGCGAGGCGCCGCGGTTGAGCTGGATGCGCGGCTGGCCGTCGACATAGGTCAGGCTGAGCACGTCGCCCGGGTAGATCAGGTTGGGATTCTGCACCTGCGGGTTGACCTGCCAGATTTCCGGCCACTTCCACGGCTGCTTCAGGAACTTGCCGGAGATGTCCCACAGGGTGTCGCCGCGCACCACGGTGTAGTTCTGCGGGTGGCCATCCTTGAGCTGGACTTCGGCCTGGGCCAGGCTGCCAGCCGCCATCAGCAGCAGGGCGACTAATGTTTTCCTCATGAGGTGAATCCCTTTATCATGTGCCGACACACAAAACGTGCGCTGGCCGGCGAAAGACGCGGCCTGGAGCCGTTTTTCGAGCTGCCGGGCATCTTATCAGCCGGTTTTCGATTTATTCCACAAGTGCATCACAAACGCATATGGCGATCCTGAACATTCTCGAATTCCCCGATCCCCGCCTGCGCACCCTCGCCAAGCCGGTGATTGAGGTGGACGACGCCCTGCGCCAGCTGATCGACGACATGTTCGAGACCATGTACGCAGCGCCCGGCATCGGCCTGGCGGCGACCCAGGTCAACGTGCACAAGCGTCTGGTGGTGATGGACCTGTCCGAGGACCAGAGCGCGCCGCGGGTGTTCATCAACCCCGAGCTGGAAACCCTGAGCGAGGAGCTTGGCCCCTACCAGGAAGGCTGCCTGTCGGTACCCGGTTTCTACGAGAACGTCGATCGCCCGCTGAAGGTGCGCATCAAGGCGCTGGACCGCGACGGCCAGCCCTTCGAGGAAATTGCCGAGAACCTGCTCGCCGTGTGCATCCAGCACGAGTGCGACCACCTCAACGGCAAGCTGTTCGTCGACTACCTGTCCGGCCTCAAGCGCGACCGGATCAAGAAGAAGCTGGAAAAACAGCATCGTCAGCAACACTCCTGATTCATCAGAAGGCTTGCCCGCGGCAAGCCTTTTTTCTTGAGCGAGCCCCATGAGCCAGCCCCTGCGCATCGTCTTCGCCGGTACCCCGGAATTTGCCGCCCGCCACCTGCAGGCCCTGCTCGACGCAGGCCTGACCCCGCTGGCGGTGTACACCCAGCCCGACCGCCCGGCCGGCCGCGGCCAGAAGCTGATGGCCAGCCCGGTCAAGCAGCTCGCCGTCGCCCACGGCATTCCGGTGCTGCAACCGGCGACCCTGCGCGACCCGGCCGCCCAGGCCGAACTGGCGGCACTGGCGCCCGACCTGCTGGTGGTGGTGGCCTACGGCCTGATCCTGCCGCAGGTGGTGCTGGACATCCCGCAT
>DATCUN010000190.1:0-11925 GCA_036561825.1 Pseudomonas sp. | reverse complement strand
GTGCTGGTGGTTGCCGGTGGCTGCGGGCTGGCGCCGCTGGCTGGCTGGATCGAGGAAGCCCTGCGCCATCCCGCGCCACCGCAGCTGCGCGTGCTCTACGGTGCGCGCCACGCCGAGGCTCAGGTGCTCGGACGTGAACGGGCGCGCTGGCGCGCGGTGCTGCCGCTGATCGAAACCCTCGACCAGGGTGGGGCCGAGGCGCTGCGCGGCTCGCCGCTAGCCCAGCTGGATCGCCTGTTCGCCGAGGAAGTGCCGCAGGTGGTGCTGTGCTGTGGCCCGGAGGCGTTCATGCTGGCCATCGCCAAGGCGTGTGTGCGGCGCGGGGTGGCGGCGGACAGCATCTGGCTGTCGGTGGAGCGGCGCATGCACTGCGCCGTGGGACTCTGCGGGCACTGTTACATCGCCGACAGCTATGCCTGTGTCGATGGGCCGACCTATCGCTACGACCAATACCTGACGTTACTCGCGCGGGGCAATGGCCGCGGCGCGCTCGGCGAGCTGGGGGTGGGGCCTTGCTGAAGCCCGGATCGCCTCGCGGCGAATCCGGGCCGGTTATGCCGAGCCAAGCTACATGTCCTTGTCGGGCATGTTGATCGGCAGGCTCGGCGTGGTGATGTGGTTGAAGGTCTCCAGCGCTTCCCGCCAGTCCTCGGGCGCTGCCTGCACACTGGCACCGGACATGCGGAGGCCATGGAGGATGTCGGACATGGCGACCATGCCATGCAGCTCGCCATCGGCGCCGACCACCGGCAGGCGGCGTACTTTCCGGTCCGCCATCATGTGCAGCGCCTCGTGCACGTCGGTGTCGTCGTGGCAGGTGTACAGGTTGTGCTTGCCGGTCAGCTCGCCGGCTTGCAGTTCCCACAGCGGCTGGTGCCGTTCGGCCGCCAGCAGGGCGATATCGCGGTCGGTGACGATCCCGATGGCATGATTGGCCTGGTCGACCACGGCGATGGCGCCGCAATCGTTCTGCGCCATCAGTTGCGCGGCCAGCTCCAGGCTGTCGCTGCTATGACAGCACTGGGCCGGCTTATGCATTACCTCGCAGACGTTCATGATCCCGCTCCTTCATAGGGGTCATCGTGGGCAGCCCTTGCCGGCGGTGACCGGGCGAATGAACCCGTGTACTCCTGACGGGAACAGAATCATTCATTGGGCGCTACTGCGGCACGGCTGCCTTGATATTGATCAAGTGCGGGCCTGTTGTCCGCTGGCGGTGCGACCAAACATCTAGACTTCATGCAGAGTTTCGATGGGCCACGGCCGGCAACTCGATCAATGGGGTGGAGTCATGAGCGGAATCCAAAAGTCAGCGCAGCGTAGCCTGAGCCTCGAAGTCGGAGATGTGCTACTGCAGGGCGATCTGACGCTACCGGACGCGGCCGAAGGTCTGGTGCTGTTCGCCCATGGCAGCGGCAGCAGCCGCTTCAGTCCGCGCAACCAGCAGGTGGCGCGCTACTTCAACGACCTGGGGCTGGCCACCCTGCTGCTCGATCTGCTCACCGAGGACGAGCAGGATGTCGACGAGGTGACCCGTCAGTTCCGTTTCGACATTGCGCTGCTGGCGCGACGCCTGACGGGCGTGCTCGACTGGCTGCAGCAGGAGGAGCGCTTGCAGGAGCTGGTCATCGGGCTGTTCGGTGCCAGTACCGGTGCGGCGGCGGCGCTGATCTGTGCGGCGGAGCGTCCTCACAGTGTGGCTGCGGTGGTGTCCCGTGGCGGGCGCACCGATCTGGCTGGTGCGGCTCTGGAGCGGGTCCGTGCGCCGACGCTGCTGATCGTGGGTGGTGAGGATGACGAGGTGCTGGCGCTCAATCGCGAGAGCTTGCTGCGCTTGGGCGGTATCCAGCATCTGGGGGTGGTGGCAGGCGCCACGCATCTGTTCGAGGAACCGGGCAAGCTGCTGGTGGTGGCCGAGTTGGCGGGGGAGTGGTTCCTGCGCTATCTGCGCCAGGTGCCCTGAGGCGAAGAGGAGCGTCCCCGGCCGGCTGGCCGGGGACGCTGCAGCGGGTCAGTCGCGCTGTTTCACATAGCTGCCGGGCGCCGCTTCCAGCGGCGGGTAGTCGGCGGAGCCCAGGTTGGTGACGGGCACGCCGCGTTCGCCCGAGGTCTTGGCCAGCCACTCGGCCCAGTCACCCCACCAGCTGCCGGCATGCTCTTCGGCACCGGCAAACCAGTCGTCCGGAGCACCCGGCAGTTCGGTGTTGGTCCAGTAGCTGCGCTTCTTCTTGGCCGGCGGGTTGATCACCCCGGCGATGTGCCCGGAGGCACCAAGGACGAAACGGGTTGGGCCCTTGAGCAGACGGCTGCTGGCAAAGGCGCCACGCCAGGGCACGATGTGGTCCTCGCGGGTGCCGACCAGGTAGGTCGGCATGTCGAGCTTGCCCAGGTCGAGGGTTTCGCCGCAGACCTGTTGCTTGCCGCTCTTCAGGTCGTTCTGCAGGTAGGTGTGGCGCATGTACCAGCAGTACATCGGGCCGGGCAGGTGGGTGCTGTCGTTGTTCCAGTACAGCAGGTCCAGCGGACGCGGCTTCTGGCCCTTGAGGTACTTCTCGACGCCGTAGTTCCACCACAGCTCGTTGGGGCGCAGCAGGGAGAAGGTGTTGCCCATGTCCTCGCCGCGGAACAGGCCGTAGTTGCCGCCGCCACCGCCAATGGTGCGCTCGCGGTAACTGACGATCTCCTCGTCGACGAACACGTTGAGTACGCCGGCATCCTCGAAGTCGAGTAGGGTGACCAGCAGGGTCAGGCTCGCTGCCGGCTTCTCGCCACGGGCGGCGAGAACGCCCAGACCGCAGGAGAGCAGGGTGCCGCCGACGCAGTAGCCGAGCAGGTTGAGCTGTTCTTGCCCGCTGATGGATTGGGTGACCTTGATCGCCTCGATGATGCCCTTCTCGACGTAGTCGTCCCAGGTGGCATTGGCGATGCTCGCGTCGGCGTTGCGCCAGGAAACCAGGAAGACCGGGTGGCCCTGCTCCAAGGCATAGCGCACCAGCGAGCTTTCCGGCTGCAGGTCGAGGATGTAGAACTTGTTGATCGCCGGCGGCACGATCAGCAGCGGACGCTTGAACTGGGTCTCGCCCTGCGGTGCGTACTGGATCAGCTGGAGCAGCGGATTCTGGAAGACCACCTGGCCGGGGGTGGTGGCCAGATTGACACCCACCTCGAAGGCGCCGCTGTCGCACTGGCGCAGCTTGCCTTCGTGCATGTCACTGGCCAGGTGCAGCAGGCCGCTGAACAGGCTGGCGCCCTGGGTTGCCACCGCGCGCTCGAGGGCTTCCGGGTTGCTGTTCAGGTAGTTGCTCGGCGCACCGGCAGCGATCAGTTGTTCCACCAGGAAGGTGAGGCGCTGGCGCATCTTGCCGGATTCGATCGGCAGCTCGTCGAGCAGGCGCATGAGAAAGCGCGAGTTGAGCAGGTAAAGGGCCGCCAGCGAGCCGAACAACGGTTGGCTCCAGGCGCTGCCGGTAAACCGCGAATCGCTGAAAGTGAAGGGCTGCAGGGTCAGTACCTGCATGCCGAGTTGCGCCCATTCGCCGCTGTATTCCGCCTGCAGGCGGTCAAGGATGGCACTGTCCACCTCGAACCAGGCATCGGTGTTGTTGCCCTGGAACCACGGGTTGTGGCGTACCCATGTGCGCAGTTGCTCTAGGGCTGCGCGGGCGACGAAGGGCATGTTGGCCGAGAAAAAGGCCGTGAAGGGCGGGGCGTTATCCATTTCTTGTGTCCGCTATCTGGGGGTTGCTGGTGTCCGATTGGCAACGCTCTCGCCCCGGACATGGCCGGGGCGAGGGCGTTCAGACCATATCAGCGTTCGATTGCCAGCGCGACACCCTGACCGCCACCGATGCACAGGGTTGCCAGGCCCTTGCTCAGGTTGCGGCGCTGCAGCTCATGCACCAGCGTCACCAGGATGCGGCAGCCGGAAGCACCGATCGGGTGGCCAAGGGCGATTGCGCCGCCGTTGACGTTGACCTTGTCGGTATCCCAGCCCAGTTCCTTGTTGACGCTCAGCGCCTGCACGGCAAAGGCTTCGTTGGCTTCGACCAGGTCGAGGTCGTCGATGCTCCAGCCGGCCTTTTCCAGGCAGCGGCGAGTGGCCGAGACCGGACCGATGCCCATGATCGCCGGGTCGACGCCAGCGCTGGCATACGCGGTGATCTTCGCCAGCACCGGCAGACCCAGTTCGGCGGCCTTCTTCGCGCTAGCGAGCAGCACCACCGCGGCGCCGTCGTTGAGGGACGAGGCGTTGCCGGCGGTGACGCTGCCATCCTTGCTGAAGGCCGGCTTGAGCTTGCTCAGGCTGTCCAGGGTGGTGTCGCCGCGCGGCTGTTCGTCGGTGGCGATTACCAGCGGATCACCCTTGCGCTGGGGGATCAGGATTGGGGTGATCTCGTCCTTGAAGCGACCGGCCTCGATAGCGGCGGCGGCCTTCTGTTGGGACGCGGCGGCGAAGGCGTCCTGCTGCGCACGGCTGATATCGAAACGCTGGGCCAGGTTCTCGGCGGTGACACCCATGTGGTAGTCGTTGAAGGCATCCCACAGGCCGTCCTTGATCATGCTGTCGACCAGCTCGGCATGGCCCATGCGCAGGCCGGTGCGGGCCTTGGGCAGGACGTAAGGCGACAGGCTCATGTTTTCCTGGCCGCCAGCGATCACCAGCTCGGCATCGCCACAGCGGATGGCCTGGACAGCCAGCTGTACGGCCTTGAGACCGGAGCCGCAGACCTTGTTCAGGGTCAGTGCCGGCACCTCATGGGGCAGGCCGGCCTTGATCGCGGTCTGGCGGGCCGGGTTCTGTCCGGAGCCGGCGGCGAGGACCTGGCCGAGGATCACTTCGTCGATGGCGCTCGGCTGCACGCCGGTTTGTTCCAGCACCTGGCGGATCACCGCGGCGCCCAGGTCGGGGGCGGAAATGGAGCTCAGGCCACCCTGAAAGCTGCCGATGGCGGTACGGGTAGCGGCGACAATGACAACATCGTTCATATAAAGACCTCGACTACAAGCAAGAAGGGAGACGACCGCCCGGTGCCGGAGAGGATGCCGGGCGGTTGCAGAGCATGCCGGGGCCGACTTAGGCCATGTTCAGGCCGCCGTTGACCGAGAAGTCCGCGCCGGTGGCATAGGCACCCTCGTCGGAGGCCAGCCAGGCGATCATGGAGGCGATCTCCTCCGGTTGGCCGAGGCGGCCGACCGGGATGCCGGAAACGATCTTCTCCATCACGTCCTCACGGATCACCGCGGTCATCTCGGTGCGGATGTAGCCCGGGGAGATGGTGTTGACGGTGACGCCCTTGCTGGCCACTTCACGGGCCAGCGCCATGCTGAAACCATGGATGCCGGCCTTGGCTGCCGAGTAGTTGGTCTGGCCGAACTGGCCGCGCTGGCCGTTGACCGAAGAGATGTTGATGATGCGGCCCCAGCCGCGCTCGACCATCGAGTCGACTACCTGCTTGGTGGTGTTGAACAGGCCGTTGAGGTTGGTGGAAATCACCGCGCTCCAGTCCTGCGGGGTCATCTTCTTGAACGTGGTATCGCGAGTGATGCCCGCGTTGTTGACCAGTACGTCGATCTGGCCGACCTCCTCGCGCACCTTGGCGAAGGCGCGCACGGTGTCGTCCCAGTCGGTAATGTCGCTGGTCATGCAATGAAATTCGAAACCGTCCTGCTGCTGCTGCTTAAGCCAGGCATCCTTGCGGGTCGACTGCGGGCTGCAGCCAACCACCACTACAAAACCTTCACGGGCCAGGCGACGGCTGATCGCCGTGCCGATGCCACCCATACCGCCAGTCACCAGTGCAATACGCTTGTTAGTCATTGTCTTTACTCCAGTGGTGAGTTGAAAACCGGGACATCCTTGCCGGATCGAGCGGCGCATGCTGCGCCGATCTGTGGTCTAGCTTCGGGCTAATTCTGTTTGGGTCCCGATGGATAAACATTGCTTGTGGGTTGTTACGTTTTTTTGAACGTTTCTGGGGCGGATGAGCCTCAGAGTGCCGTTGTTCCGCGGTCTCGCGGCTGTTGCTGTGCAAAATCGGCTGGTCTCTCTGGGTCTATTGATTACCTCGCATTCACAGGATCGTCACTTGGTCTTGCTATTTCAGGGGGCTTGATCACCGTTTGCGGAGATCTTGCGCCGGGTTGTCGGTTGCTGAGGTGGGCAAAATTTTTTTGTGCAGTGCAAAAAAACAGTTGCGCGTCGCTCAGGAATCGCCAAGAATAGATTTGCGTGTCGGGTGAATGAATTCACAACAGCACGGCTTTCCCGACCTTAATTTCATCCTCTGGAGATTCATTCATGTCCTTTTTCGATTCGGAAAAACTGCAAGCCGCTCAGAAAACCAACCTCGAAGTGCTCGAGCAGGTGAATGGCAAGGTGCTCAAGGGTCTCGAGCAGCTCAGCCGCCTGCAGATCGCCGCGCTTCGCTCCGCCAGCGAGGAGCACTTCGAAAACGCCCGCAAGCTGCTCACCGTTCGTGATCCGCAAAGCTTCACCTCCGTGTTCAGTGCCTTCGCCAATCCGGCCCATCAAGCCGAGCGTCTGATGGAGTTCAACCGCCAGGTGTACGACCTGTTCTCCAGCACCCAGGCCGACATCGCCAAGCTCGGTGAGCGTCAGGTTGCCCAGAACGCTCAGCAGGTGCAGGAACTGGTAGAGGAAATTGCAAAGAATGCGCCAGCTGGCTCCGAGTCGGCTGTGGCTGTGCTGAAGACTGCTGTCGAGACTGCCAGCAACGTCTATGAAAGCGCGCAGAAAACCGCCAAGCAGGCAGCCGAAATCGCCGAAAATGGCATCAATGCCGCTGCTTCGGCCGCTGGTCAGGCGACCCGTGATGCCACCAAGGCAGCTGGTGCGGCTCGCAAGTAAGCCAAGCCTGATGAATGCACAAAGCCCCGGTCATGCCGGGGCTTTGTGCATATTTGGTGCGGAGTGTTATCTAACTGTGCGAATCAGGACTTGTCGTCGTCCTTGTCCTTGTCGCCGCGACCAGCCGTGCCGGGGAAGCCCGGGAACATGCCGAACAGATTCTGCGTGTTCAGGTACAGCTGTTTCGACTGCTCCACATACTGCCCCATCAGCTTCTGCATCGTCGGTATCTGGCTGTGCATGAAGTCGTTCCACGCCTGCGACGATTGCTGGCCGGTCTGGGCCTGAATGTCGACCACCGCCTGGATGCTCTTGTCCAGGTAACTGCCGAGCATGCCCTGGAAGGGGCCGTAGAAGCGGATGATCCCCTTGAGCATTTCGCTGGAGAAGATGGGCTCGCCGTCGCTTTCGGCTTCCTGAATGATCTGCAGCAGGATGCTGCGCGTCAGGTCTTCGCCGGTCTTGGCATCCACCACCTGGAATGATTCTTCCTGGATGACCAGCTTGCGGATATCGCTCAGCGTGATGTGGGTGCTGGTCTGCGTGTCGTAGAGACGACGGTTGGCGTATTTCTTGATCAGGCGGACATGGTTCCGATCAGGCATGCTGCGGACTCTCGGGCAAGGGCAGGTTTCAACTCATGTTAACCCAAAAGCGCACGCCCCGAGTCGCTGCTTGCTGGGCTCGTGCTCAGGCACTTGCCTCGAGGATGCGGGTATACACCGCAAGATCGGCGGCGGAGAAACAGCAGAACGTTACCGACTCGATGCTGGGGTGGCTCGCTAATGCCGAGCGGACCGTGGCCACCGCAATGGCTGCTGCCTCCTCGAAGGGGTAGCCGTAGATGCCGGTGCTGATGTTCGGAAAGGCCAGGGTGCGCGCACCGGCCTCGGCGGCGAGCGCGAGAGCGCGTCGGTAGCAGGAGGCGAGCAGGTCCGCCTCGTGGCGGTTGCCGCCCTGCCAGACGGGGCCGACCGTGTGCACGACGAACTTGGCCGGCAGACGATAGCCGCGGGTCAGTTTGGCGTCGCCGGTGGCGCAGCCACCGAGGCGGCGGCATTCCTCCACGAGTTGCGGCCCGCCCGCGCGCAGGATGGCGCCGGAGACCCCACCGCCGCCGAGTAGCGAAGGGTTGGCGGCGTTGACGATGGCGTTGACCGCCAGGGTGGTGAGGTCGGCCTGGATGGCGTGCATTTGTCCGGGCATGGCGGGTGCTCGCGGCGGTGTCGGGTCCTGTCTGACATTAGGCCATCGGCGCCGGCCGTGCGTAGCGCGTCACAAGTGCTGTTGCTCCGCTGCCGACTGCTCCGCGCGCTGCTGCTGCAAGCGCCACATCTGGGCGTACTGGCCGTTCAGGGCCAGGAGTTGCGGGTGGCTGCCGCGCTCGGCGATGCGTCCACCGTCCATCACCAGGATCTGGTCGGCATTCATCACCGTGGACAGGCGGTGGGCGATGACCAGGGTGGTGCGGCCGACCTGGATGCGCTCCAGTTCGGCCTGGATGGCGCGCTCGGACTGCGAGTCCAGCGCCGAGGTGGCTTCGTCGAAGATCAGGATGCTGGGGTTCTTGAGGATCGCGCGGGCGATCGCCACGCGCTGCTTCTCGCCGCCGGAGAGCTTGAGGCCGCGCTCGCCGACCGGGGTATCGTAGCCGTCCGGCAGGCCCTGCACGAAGTCGTGGATGTGCGCGGCACGGGCAGCGGCTTCCACTTCCTCGCGACTGGCGTCGGGGCGGCCGTAGAGGATGTTGTAGTAGATGCTGTCGTTGAACAGCACGGTGTCCTGCGGAACGATGGCGATGGCCCCACGCAGGGAGGCCTGGGTCAGCTGGCGCAGGTCGTGACCGTCGATGGTGATGCGTCCGCCGTCCACGTCGTAGAAGCGGTACAGCAGGCGCGCCAGGGTCGACTTGCCGCAGCCGGAGTGGCCGACCACCGCCACCGTACCGCCTGCGGGGATCTCGAAGTCGATGTCGTGGAGGATCTGCCGGCGTGGATCGTAGCCGAAGCGCACGTCCTCGAAGCGCACCCGTGGCTGGGTGGTGGCCAGCGGCGTGGCGTCCGGCGCGTCCTGCACATCCTGGCGCTCATCGAGCAGGCCGAACAGGCGCTCCATGTTGGTCAGGGCCTGCTTGACCTCGCGGTACATCATGCCGAGGAGGAACAGCGGGGCGGAAAGCTGCAGCAGGTAGGCGTTGACCAGCACCAGATCGCCAACCGTCATGCTGCCGTCCACGACGCCGGCAGCGGCCAGCCACATCATCGCGGTGACGCCGCCCGCGACCACGGCAGCTTGGCCGAGGTTGAGCGCAGCCAGGCTGGTGGTGGCCTTGACCTTGGCATTCTCCAGGTGGCGCAGATTCTCGTCGTAGCGCGCCGCCTCGTGTTCCTCGTTGTTGAAGTACTTGACCGTCTCGTAGTTGAGCAGCGAGTCCACGGCGCGCTCGTTGGCGCGGGTGTCGGCCTCCACCGAGGCGCGGTAGTAGCGGGTGCGCCATTCGGTGACGGCGAAGGTCCACAGGCCGTAGACCAGCAGGGTGGCGAGGGTGATGGCGGCGAAGCGCCAGTCGTAGGCCCACACCAGCACGGCGGTGACCAGGATCACCTCCAGCAGGATCGGGATGATCGAGTACAGGGTCCAGTCGAGCAGGTCGGCGATGGCGCTGCCACCGCGCTCGACATCCCGCGCCACCCCGCCGGTACGCCGGCCGAGGTGGAACTTCAGGCTGAGGCCGTGCAAGTGACGGAATACCTGCAGGGTGACCTGCCGCGAGGTGCGTGCCATGACCCGGGCGAACACCACTTGGCGCAGCTCGGTGAACAGGGTGACGCCGATGCGCGAGGTGCCGTAAGCCAGCAGCAGGCCGACCGGCAATAGCAACAGACTGGGCTCGACGTTGAGGCCGTCGACGATCTGCTTGAGCGCGATCGGCACCAGCAGGTTGAGCAGTTTGGCGGCAACCACCAGGCCCAGGGCCAGCAGGATGCGTCCCAGATAGGGGCGTAGGTAGGGCAGCAGGTCGCGGACCACGGCAAAGTCGCCGCGTGCCTGCTCGGCACGTTTGACGGGTGGGGTGTCGGCTTGTTCTGGGGTATTGCTGGACGTCATCGTCACCGGGTTCCTGTGGCGCTTGCCGAGGTGGGTTGGCTCGGCAAATCGATTCATCGGGGTGGGCTATGCTGGGCGGCTCGCGGCTGTCGTGCAACGTGAAAAAGGCGCTGGTCCGCCAGGTGCCCAGGGTAAGGCTCTGCTCATCGACAGGAATGCGCTGCGATCGGCTGGCCATGCCTGCGGTGAACAGGTGCACATTGACAGGGATGGCGGGGCGTGAAGGGCGACACGTTGCAGCCTCATAACCTATTCTGCAGAGGAACCCTACTGTCCTGCACGTGTCAGAGCGGATCCACAGGAAACAATAAAAGGAGCGTCCCATGTTCAAGCGAGCAGTTTCTCGTCGATTGGCTGCCGTGCTGGCGGCTTCCCAGCTGTTGCTGGTGGTTCAGGTGCCGGTAGCGCAAGCCTCGATGATTGGCACCACGGAAGTCCTGCAGGCGCAGCAACAGCAGGTCGACCGCCAGCAGCTGCTGGGCATGCTGGAGGACCGCGGGGTGCAGGACAAGCTGGCGTCCCTGGGGGTCGAGCGGGACCAGGTCGAGCAACGCATCCAGAGCCTGACCAACGCCGAGCTGGCGCAGTTCAATCAACAGCTCAGCGAGGCACCGGCGGGCGGCATCATCGGTATCATCGTGTTGTTCCTGGTGATCTTCATCATTACCGACCTGCTTTGCGCGACTGACATCTTCTCCTTCGTCAAATGCATCAATCGTTGAGGCTGAAGGCGCTCGGCTTGCTGCTGGCCGGCCTGCTGCTCGGTGGCTGCGCAGGTTCGCCGCAGCTGCCGGCAGAGGTTCGTCTATTGCCGGAGCGGGTCGAGCTGAGTGACGTGCCGTTCTTCCCGCAGGCCGAGTACCAGTGCGGCCCCGCCGCGCTGGCGACCATGCTCAATCAGCGCGGCGTGATCACCACGCCGGGCTTGCTCAAGGATCGGGTGTTCCTGCCCGGACGCGAGGGCAGCCTGCAGGTCGAGCTGGTGGCGGCGGCGCGCGACAACGATCTGCTGGTCTACCCGCTGGCGCCGCGGCTGGATGCCCTGCTGGCCGAAGTGGCGGCGGGGAATCCGGTCCTGGTGCTGCAGAACCTGGCGTTCGACTGGTATCCGCGCTGGCACTTCGCGGTGCTGGTGGGCTACGACCGGCACAAGCGCGAGCTGATCCTGCGCTCCGGCACCACCCGGCGCTGGGTGACCGACTTCGCCAGCTTCGACGCGACCTGGGCGCGTGGCGGACGCTGGGCGGTGCTGACCCTGCCTCCGGAGCGGTTGCCGGCGCAGGCCGAGCTGCGCCCCTGGTTGCAGGCCGCCGCCGATCTGGAGCAGACCGGGCATGCGCGCGCAGCCGGTCGTGCCTATCAGGCCGCCGTGCAGCAATGGCCGAGTGAGGGAGTGGGCTGGTTTGCGCTGGGCAATGCCCGCTACGCGACGAAGGATTCCTCCGGGGCACAGGTTGCGCTGCGCCAGGCCGTCGCGGTCGAACCGTCGCTGGCGCCGGGTTGGGGCAACCTGGCTCATGTGCTGGCGGAGCAGGGGTGTGCCGGGCAGGCGGAGCAGGCGCAGCAATGCGCGCGCCGGCTGGCGCCACAGGATGCACGCTTGCGCGAGGCGCTGCCGGCTACAGGGGGGGGCAGGAACTGCCCGAACTTGCCTGCCTGCCCGCAGTAGCGGCCAGCACCCAAAGACCAACGGCACCTTTCGGGTGCCGTTGGTCTTTGGGTGCTTTATTCAGGCGCCCAGCCGGTCGCGCAGCTGATAGTACCAGGCACCCAGTGCGGTGAACGGCACTCGGAACAGCCGGCCGCCAGGGAAGGGGTAGTGGCGCAGGCCGGCAAAGGCGTCGAAACGTTCGGCCTGACCGCGCAGGGCCTCGGCCAGCACTTTGCCGGCCAGGTGCGTGTAGGTCACCCCATGGCCACTGCAGCCCTGCGAGTAGTAGATGTTGTCG
>DATCUN010000189.1:0-23523 GCA_036561825.1 Pseudomonas sp. | reverse complement strand
CCATCCGCGCCGTGCTCGACGGCCAGGACCCGCGCCTGCTGGTGGTGCTCGGGCCCTGCTCGCTGCACGATGCCGAGTCGGCCCTCGACTACGCTGCACGCCTGGCCGCGCTGGCGCCTCAGGTCGACGACCGGCTGCTGCTGGTGATGCGTGCCTACGTCGAGAAGCCGCGTACCACGATCGGCTGGAAGGGACTGGTCTACGACCCGCATCTGGACGGCAGCGGCGACATGGCAGCGGGGCTGGCGCTGTCGCGCCGGTTGATGCTGGACATCCTCGAGCTCGGCCTGCCGCTGGCCAGCGAACTGCTGCAGCCGCTGGCGGCCGGCTACTTCGAGGATCTGCTCGGCTGGGCGGCGATCGGCGCGCGCACCAGCGAGTCGCAGATCCACCGCGAGATGGTCAGCGGCCTGGACCTGCCGGTGGGCTTCAAGAACGGCACCGACGGCAGCCTGGGCATCGCCTGCGACGCCATGCGCTCGGCGGCGCATGCGCATCGCCACTTCGGCATCGACGCCCTCGGCCACCCGGCGCTGCTGGAAACCCGCGGCAACCCGGATACCCATCTGGTGCTGCGCGGCGGCCACGGCGGACCGAATCATGACGCCGGCAGCGTCGCCGCCGCCCGCGTCGCGCTCGAGCGCCAGGGCATCCCGGCGCGGATCGTGGTCGATTGCAGTCACGCCAACAGCGGCAAGGATCCGCTGCGCCAGCCGCAGGTGCTGGAGGATGTGCTCGACCAGCGCCTGGCCGGCGATGCCAGCCTGCGGGGGGTGATGCTGGAAAGCCATCTGTTCGACGGCTGCCAGCCGCTGTCCGGCGCGCTGCGCTACGGGGTGTCGATCACCGACGGCTGCCTGGGCTGGGCGGCCACCGAGCAGAGCCTGTTGCGCGCCGCCGAGCGGCTGCGCGGCTGAGGAGGAAGCCTCGCGAGCCGTGCCGGGCTTGCAGGGCGGCGCCGCTTGCGGGCAACCTTGCCGCTTCTTTTGCTACGCGAGCGGAGCGGCAATGCGCGATTACCCTTGGCTGCACGAATACTGCCTGAACCGCTTCGGTTCGCTCGCCGCGCTGGAGGCGCACCTGCCGCAGCCGAAATCGGCCGCCGAGCTGCGGGCGGTCAGCGACGACCGCTACCTGTCGCTGCTCAGCCTGCGCATCTTCCGCGCCGGGCTCAAGCACAGCGTGGTGGACGGCAAGTGGCCGGCCTTCGAGGAGGTGTTCTTCGGATTCGATCCGCACAAGGTGGTGCTGATGGGCGCCGAGCATCTCGAGCGGCTGATGCAGGACGCGCGCCTGATCCGCCACCTCGCCAAGCTGAAGAGCGTGCCGCGCAACGCGCAGTTCGTCCTCGACGTGGCGCGCGAGCATGGCAGCTTCGGCGCCCTGCTGGCCGACTGGCCGGCGAGCGACATCACCGGTCTGTGGCGCTACCTGAGCAAGCACGGCTGCCAGCTCGGCGGCCTGTCCGCGCCGCGCTTCCTGCGCATGGCCGGCAAGGACACCTTCATTCCCACCGACGATGTGGTCGCTGCGCTCAAGGCGCAGGGCATCGTCGACAAGGCGCCGACCAGCCAGCGCGACCTGGCGGCGGTGCAGGCGGCCTTCAACCAGTGGCAGGAGCAGAGCGGACGGCCGCTGTGCCAGCTGTCGATGATGCTGGCCTGCACGGTCAACCACTGACGCAGCGAGCCTGAAGCCGGCCCTTTGCAAGTGCCTGCGCTGAGGCGGCGGCTGGCGCCAGGCTGCGCTGTGGCGCGCACTTTTCCGCGCCTTCTCCCCGTTTGGTCCGGCTATTTTCGCCACTCCGGCAGGGCTGCAATCTCCCGCCTATCCATCCTCGCCAGCAGGCTGGAAATACTTCGCTACTCTAAACAATCTCTTTCACGGTTCAGCCTGCCGGCCGGGAAGCGATGAACATTCAGCGAATTCTCACCTTGCTTCAGTTGCGCCGACTGGAAACCGGGTTCCGTCTGTGGCGCGGCTCGCCTCGCACGTTCGAGTACGAGCCCGCCTTGCGCGCCGAGTTGTTCAGCGCCGAGCAGATGGCCAGCCATGGCGCCCAGCTGGCGCGCGAACACCGCTTGAGCTCGCGCTCGGCGTCGCACTCGCTGCTGGCGCGGCTGGGCGACAACGAAGCCCTGCTGGTGCGCAGCTGCGAAACGCTGACTACCGCGACCCTGTCCACTCGACGGGTCATGCCCGCAGCGGAATGGTTGCTCGACAACTTCTACCTGATTGAGGAACAGATCCGCATCGCGCAGAAGCATCTGCCCAAGGGCTACAGCCGCGAATTGCCGCGCCTGGCGAATGGCCCGTCGGCCGGCCTGCCGCGGATCTACGACATCGCCCTGGAGATCATTTCCCACGGCGATGGCCGGGTCGACAGCGAGACTCTCCGCCGCTTCGTCGCCGCCTACCAGACGGTCACCCCGCTCACCCTCGGCGAGCTGTGGGCGATCCCGATCATGCTGCGCCTGGCCTTGATCGAGAATTTGCGCCGGGTGTCCTCGCGGGTCATGGCCAAATGGAACGATCGCAGCCTGGCTGACGACTGGGCCGACCGGATGACCGAAACCGCCGAGTGCGACCCGAAGAACATCGTGCTCAGCGTCGCCGACATGGCGCGCTCGAAGCCGCCGATGACCAGTTCGTTCGTCGCCGAACTGGTGCGCCGGCTGCAGGGGCAGAGTTCGGCGCTGGCCCTGCCGCTGACCTGGATCGAACAGCACCTGGCCGAGGCGGGGCACACCATCGAGTACATGGTGCAGATGGATGCCCAGCAGCAGGCGACCGACCAGGTGTCCATCGGCAACAGCATCGGCAGCCTGCGCCTGCTGTCGGCGACCGACTGGCGCGATTTCGTCGAGAGCCTGAGCCTGGTCGAGCAGGTGCTGCGCCAGGATCCGCCGGGGATCTATGCCGCCATGGATTTCGCGACGCGCGACCATTACCGGCATGTCGTCGAACGCCTGTCCAGAAACAGTGCGCACTCGGAGGAAGCGGTGGCGCGCGCGGCGCTCGAGCTGGCGCAGGCCAACGCCGGGCCGGATCGCGCTGCGGCCGTTGCCGGTCACGTCGGCTTCTACCTGATCGACAAGGGGCTGCCCGAGCTGGAGCACCGCCTCGCCGCCCATGGCACGCTGGAAGAACGCTACCAGCGTCTGCTGAGCCGCTCACCGCTGCGCTTCTACCTCGGCCTGGCCACGCTGCTGACCCTGCTGTTCGCCGCGCCGTTCCTGGGGGCGGCACAGGCCAGCGGTTGGCATGGACTGTTGCTGGCATTGCTGGTGATTCCCGCGCTGCTGACCACCAGCCGGCTGGCGCTCGGCCTGGTCAACTGGCTGGTGACGCTGACCGTGCCGCCGAGCCTGCTGCCGCGCCTGGACTTGAGCGAGGGCATCCCCGCCGAGGCGCGCACGCTGGTGGTGGTGCCGACGCTGATCGCCCGGGAGAAGGATATCGAGGCGCTGGTCGAGGGCCTGGAGGTGCGCTTTCTGGCCAACCGCGACGCCCATCTGCATTTCGCCCTGCTGACCGACTTCATGGATGCGGCCAGCGAGGTGCTGGAGCAGGATGCGCCACTGCTGGCGCTGGCCCGCGAACGCATCGACGAGTTGAACCGCAAATATCCCGACGCCGATCACTTCTTCCTGTTCCACCGCGCCCGGCGCTGGAATCCGGCCGAGCGAGTCTGGATGGGCCACGAGCGCAAGCGCGGCAAGCTCGCCCAGCTCAATGCGCTGTTGCGCGGCGCGGGGCAGGAGCACTTTGCGCTGATCGTCGGCAATCTCGCGGCCTTGCAGTCGGTGCGCTACGTCATCACCCTGGACACCGACACCCAGCTGCCGCGCGACGCGGCGCGCCAGTTCATCGGCACCATGGAGCATCCGCTCAACCGTCCCGTCCACGATCCGCAGCAGCGCTGCATCACCTCCGGCTACGCGATCCTGCAACCGCGGGTCGGCATCAGCCTGCCGAGCACGGCACGCTCCGCCTATGCCCGGCTGTTCGGCAGCGAGGCGGGGATCGATCCCTACACCCGCGCCGTCTCCGACGTCTATCAGGACCTGTTCCAGCAGGGCTCGTTCATCGGCAAGGGCATCTATGCGGTGGATGCCTTCGAGCAGGCCCTCACCGGGTGTTTCCCCGACAACCGCATCCTCAGTCACGACCTGATCGAGGGCTGCTACGCCCGCACGGGGCTGCTCAGCGATGTGCAGTTGTTCGAGGAGTATCCCTCGCGCTACAGCGCCGACAGCCAGCGCCGGCATCGCTGGATTCGCGGCGACTGGCAGCTGTTGCCGTGGCTGCTGCCGTGGGTGCCGACGCAGTGCAACGGCTTCGAGCACAATCGCTTGAACGCGCTGGCGCGCTGGAAGATTTTCGACAACCTGCGCCGCAGCCTGGAGCCGGCGGCCTTGCTGACGATGCTGCTGGCAGGCTGGTCCGGCCTGGCGCAGCCGGCCGGCTGGACCCTGGCGATCCTCGCCCTGCTGCTGATCCCGCCGCTGTTGCCATCCTTGCAGGAGATCTTCCAGAAGCCCCACGACGTGCCGCTCGACCAGCACCTGGCGGTGGTCCTGCGCGCCGCGGGGCAGAATCTCCTGCGCGCGGCGCTGACCCTGGCCTGGCTGCCGTGCGAGGCGCTGTGCTGCCTGGATGCGATCACGCGCACGCTGTGGCGCATGCTGGTCAGTCATCGCCGGTTGTTGCAGTGGAATCCCTCCTGCGAAGTCGAGCGCACCAGCGTCCACGATCTGCCGGGACTCTATCGGCTGATGTGGGCCAGTCCGCTGCTGGCCGCTCTGGTGATCCTGGCCTTGCTGTCCAGCCCCGTCGCACTGGCGGTCGCCACCCCGTTACTGTTGCTGTGGCTGGCCTCGCCGGCGATCGCCTGGTGGCTGGGCAAGCCGGCCGAGCGCATAGCATTCGCCCCGACGGCCGACGAGCTACGTTTTCTGCGCGCCTTGTCGCGGCGGACCTGGGCTTTCTTCGACCGCCATGTCGGCCCGCAGGACAACTGGCTGCCGCCGGACAATCTGCAGGAGCAGCCTACCGCCGTCATCGCCCACCGCACCTCGCCGACCAACATGGGCATGGCCCTGCTGGCGCACCTGGCTGCCTATGACTTCGGCTACCTGAGCGCTGGGCGACTGCTGGCGCGTCTGGAGCAGTCGCTCGCCGTCATGAACCGGCTGGAACGCCATCGCAACCACTTCTACAACTGGTACGACACCCAGTCGTTGCAAACCCTGCCGCCGCGCTACGTGTCGACGGTGGACAGCGGCAACCTGGCCGGGCTGCTGCTGACCCTGCGCCCCGGACTGCTGGAGCTGGCCGACGATCAGGTGTTCGACGCCCGCCAGCTGGCGGGCCTGGGCGATACCCTCGATGTGCTGCGCGACGCGCTCCCGGCCGCCGCGCTCGACAGCCGCGAGATGCTCGCGTTGCAGGCCGAGCTGGACGCGGCGCGAGCCAACCCGCCGCCCTCGCTGGCGGCCGCGGCGGACTGCCTTCATGGGCTGCTCACTCGCGCGCAAGCGCTGGCCGAGGCGCTCAATGCCGCACCGGAGAGCGACGTGGAGTTCTGGCTGCAGGCGCTGGTCGAGCAATGCCGCGACCAACTGGATGAGTTGAGCCGTTTCCTGCTGCCGGCGAGCGCGAGCGGCGCGGCAGACGACGCTGTGGTGGCGCTGCCCACCTGGCGCCAGCTGGCGCAGCTGGAGGCCGGCCAGTGGCCCGCGGCGTTGCGCGAACAGGTTGCCGAAGTGCAGCGCGCCGCCGCCGAGCGCATCGCCACCGCCACGCGGCTGGCCGAGCTGGCCGGCGAGCTGGCGATGATGGATTTCGGCTTTCTCTACGACACGCGCAGCAACCTGTTCGCCATCGGCTACAACGTCGACGAGCACCTGCGCGATGCGAGCTACTACGACCTGCTGGCCTCGGAGGCGCGTCTGACCAACTTCGTGACCATCGCCCAGGGACAGTCGCCCCAGCAGAGCTGGTTCACCCTCGGCCGGCTGCTGACCAGCAACGGCGGCGTGCCGGTGTTGCTGTCCTGGTCCGGGTCGATGTTCGAGTATCTGATGCCGCTGCTGGTGATGCCGAACCACGAGGACACCCTGCTCGACCAGACCTGCCGCGCGGCGGTGGCCCGGCAGATCGCCTACGGCCACCAGCTGGGGCTGCCGTGGGGCGTCTCCGAGTCGGGCTACAACACCCTGGATGTCAACTTCAACTATCAGTACCGCGCCTTCGGGGTGCCGGGGCTGGGGCTCCAGCGCGGGCTCGGCGAGGACGTGGTGGTGGCGCCGTATGCCTCGGCACTGGCGTTGATGGTGGCCCCACAGGCGGCCTGCACAAACCTGCAGCGCCTCGCTGAGCAAGGTCTGGCCGGACGCTATGGCCTGTACGAGGCGGTCGACTACACCGCGGCGCGCCTGCCGCGCGGGCACGACGCGGCAGTGGTCCAGTCCTTCATGGCGCACCACCAGGGCATGAGTCTGCTGGCGCTGGCCAGCGTGCTGCTCGGCCGGCCGATGCAGCGCCGCTTCGAATCCGACCCGCAATTTCGCGCCAACGCCTTGCTGCTGCAGGAACGCATCCCGAAAACGGCCGCCGAGTACCTGCATGCCTCCGGCCTTGCCACCGCCGACGTGGGGACGCAGGTGAGCGCCGCCAAGCTGCGGGTCTTCACCGATCCCGACCGCCGCCGGCCTGCCGTCAAGCTGCTGTCCAACGGGCGCTATCACGTGCTGGTGAGCAGCGGCGGTGGCGGCTACAGCCGCTGCCGCGAGCTGGCGCTGACCCGCTGGCACGAGGACATCACCTGCGACAACTGGGGCATGTTCTGCTACCTGCGCGATGTCGCCAGTGGCATCTTCTGGTCCAGCGCCCACCAGCCGACGCTGCGGCGCCCGCAAAGTTACGAGGCGATCTTCTCCGAGGCGCGGGCCGAGTTTCGCGTGCGCGAGCGCGACTTCGACACCCATACCGAGATCGTGGTGTCGCCGGAGGACGACATCGAGCTGCGCCGTATCCACGTCACCAACCGTGCCCGCGTCCGCCGCACCATCGAGCTCACCAGCTATGCCGAAGTGGTGCTGGCCTCGGCGATCAGTGATGCGCTGCATCCGGCGTTCAGCAACCTGTTCGTGCAGACCGAGCTGCTGGAGCCGCTGCAGGCGATCCTCTGTACCCGTCGGCCGCGCTCCAGCGAGGAAGTGGCGCCCTGGATGTGCCACCTGCTGGCGGCGCACGAGGTCGCCATCGACTCGATCTCCTACGAAACCGACCGCCGGCGCTTTATCGGCCGCGGCCGCAGCGTCGTCCATCCGGCGGCGATGGACGCCACGCCGGACGGGCACGGCCTGCTCTCCAACAGCGCCGGCTCGGTGCTCGATCCGATCGTGGCGATCCGCTGCCGCATCACCCTCGATCCCGACCAGTCGGCGACCATCGACCTGATGACTGGCGTCAACCACAGTCGCGAGGGCTGCCTGCAGCTGATCGACAAATACCGCGACCGCCATCTGGCCGACCGCGTGTTCGACCTGGCGTGGACCCATAGCCAGGTCCTGCGCCGCCAGCTCAATGTCTCGCAGGTCGATGCGCAGCTGTACGAGCAGCTGGCTACCTCGGTCATCTACGCGAATGCTGCATTCAGGGCCGATGCCAGCGTGCTGACCGCCAATCAGCGCAATCAGTCCGGCCTGTGGGGGCAGGGCATCTCCGGCGATCTGCCGATCGTGCTGCTGCAAATCCACGCGGCGGAGAATATCGAGCTGGTCCGCCAGCTGGTGCAGGCGCATGCCTACTGGCGCCTGAAAGGCCTGGCGGTGGACCTGGTGATCTGGAACGAGGACCGTGCCGGCTACCGGCAACACCTGCAGGACCTGATCATGGGCCTGATCGCCTCGGGCATCGATGCCAGCCTGATCGACCGTCCGGCCGGGGTCTTCGTGCGCCTGGCCCAGCAGCTGTCGGGCGAGGACCGCACCCTGATGCAGTCGGTCGCCCGGCTGATCCTCAGCGACGACCATGGCAGCCTGGCCGAGCAGGTGCACCGGCGCCGCGTGGAGCCGCCGCTGCCGCGCTTCGAGCCGAAGCTGATGCGCCTCGGCGCCACGGCCGCGCAGCCCGCCGCAGTGCCCGATGCCGCGGCGGACACGCTGATCCTGCGCAATCCCTACGGCGGCTTCAGCGCGGACGGCGACGAATATGTGTTGACCCTGCTGCCGGGGCAGGCGACCCCGGCGCCCTGGGTCAACGTGCTGGCCAATCCCGACTTCGGCACCGTCCTCTCCGAGAGCGGCGGCGCCTATACCTGGAGCGAGAACGCCCACGAGTTCCGCCTGACGCCCTGGCAGAGCGATCCGGTCGGCGATGTCAGCGGCGAGGCGTTGTACCTGCGCGACGAGATGAGTGGCCACTACTGGTCGCCGACCCCGCTGCCGCGCCGCGGCAGCGGCGCGTACGTGACCCGCCACGGCTTCGGCTACAGCGTGTTCGAGCACAGCGAGGACGGCATCCACACCGAGCTGTGGGTGTACGTGGCGCTGGATGCGCCGATCAAGTTTTCCCGGCTCAAGATCCGCAACGACTCGGGGCGCCTGCGCCGGCTGTCCGCCACCGGCTATGTCGAGTGGGTGCTGGGCGACTTGCGCGCCAAGTCGGCGATGCACGTGGTCAGCGAAGCCGAGCCGCTCGGCGCCCTGCTGGCGCACAATGCCTATTCGCTCGAGTTTCCCGGCCGGGTGGCGTTCTTCGACGTCGACGCGCCGAGTCGCAGCGTCACCGCCGACCGCAGCGAGTTCATCGGCCGCAACGGCAACCTGCTGGCACCGGCAGCAATGACCCAGGCGCGGCTGTCCGGGCGGACCGGCGCCGGACTGGACCCCTGCGCGGCGATCCAGGTCGGCTTCGAGCTGGGTGCCGGGGCCAGCCACGAACTGGTGTTCCGCCTGGGCGCGGAACACGACGCCGCGGCGGCGAACGCCCTGCTGCAGCGCTTCCGTGGCAGTGCGGCGGCGGCCGCGGTGCTCGACGCCGTGCAGGCGCACTGGCGCGAAACGCTGGGCCGGGTGCAGGTGGCAACCCCCGATCCGGCGGTCGACGTGCTGGTCAACGGCTGGCTGCTGTACCAGGTCATCGTCTGTCGCTTCTGGGCGCGCAGCGGTTATTACCAGTCCGGCGGGGCGTTCGGCTTCCGCGACCAGCTGCAGGACGTCATGGCGATGCTCCACGCCGCCCCGCACGCCGCGCGCCAGCACCTGCTGCTGTGCGCCTCGCGCCAGTTCCCCGAGGGCGATGTACAGCACTGGTGGCATCCGCCGCTGGGGCGCGGCGTGCGCACCCAGTGCTCCGACGACTACCTGTGGCTGGCCCTGGCCACCAGCCGTTATGTACAGGTCACCGGAGATCGCAGCGTGCTCGACGAGCCGGCCGGCTATATCGAGGGCCGCCTGCTGGCCGCGGGCGAAGAGTCCTACTACGACCTGCCGGCGCGCGCGCCGCTGGACGAAACGCTGTATCGGCACTGCGTGCGGGCCATCGAGCACGGCATGGCCCGCGGCGTCCATGGCCTGCCGCTGATCGGCGCCGGCGACTGGAACGACGGCATGAACCGGGTCGGTGAGCAGGGCCGCGGCGAAAGCGTGTGGCTGGGCTTCTTCCTCTACGAGGTGCTGTTGAACTTTGCCGAGACCGCGCGTGAGTATGGCGACGATTCTTTCGCCCGGCATTGCGAGGAGCAGGCCGCCACCCTGCAGGGCAACCTCGAGGCGCATGGCTGGGATGGCGCCTGGTACCGCCGCGCCTATTTCGACGACGGCACGCCGCTGGGCTCGGCGAGCAACGACGAATGCCGGATCGATTCGATCGCGCAGAGCTGGTCGGTGCTCTCCGGTGCCGCACCGGATGAACGACGGCGCCGGGCGATGGATTCGCTCGACCGCTATCTGGTGCGCCGCGATGTCGGGCTGATCCAGTTGCTCGAGCCACCTTTCGACCGCTCGGCGCTCGACCCCGGCTACATCAAGGGCTACGTGCCCGGCGTGCGCGAGAACGGCGGCCAGTACACCCATGCGGCCATCTGGGCGACCATGGCGTTCGCTGCGCTGGGCGACAGCGCCCGGGCCTGGGAGCTGCTGCGCATGATCAACCCGGTCAGCCATGGCGACAGCGCCGCGGCGATCGAGGTCTACAAGGTCGAGCCATACGTGGTGGCCGCCGACGTGTACGGGGTGTTCCCCCATGCGGGACGCGGCGGCTGGACCTGGTACACCGGCTCGGCCGGCTGGATGTACCGGCTGATGGTGGAATCCCTGCTGGGCCTGCAGGTGGAAGGCGAGCGCCTGCGCATCCGCCCTGTGCTCCCCGCACAATGGCCCGGCTTCACCCTGCATTACCGCTTTGGCGCAAGCACCTACCACATCGCCGTGCGGCAGACCGCGGCCGCCGAGGGGCCGGCACAGTTCCGCCTGGACGGCACGCTGCACAGCGGCGAGGACATTCCGCTGATCGACGATGGTCGCGATCATCAGGTCGAAATCGACTGCCGGCCGCGCGGCGAATAGCCAATGAGCCGTTGGCGGCCGCGCCGTTTTAGCTCTGAAAGCCCGCTGCCTGCGGCGTTCAGTCGCGCAGACGGCACCTTTGCGGCGTAAAGTCACACTCAGCGCTATAAAATTTGCAAATCGACCTCATAGCCGGCATAGTCCGATCTCATCAAATTTCAGCAACCTTTATAACGACACGGTCGTGCCCATGCTCAAACGCTTCGCACCCCTCGTGCCACTGACCCTGGCCCTTTTTCTCGCTGCTTGCGCCAGTACTTCGCACCAGGCACAACAGCCACAGCAGTCATTCAGCAGTCCGAGCCAGCAGCTGTCCTTCGAGCTGGACGCCGCAGCCGCCGCCAAGGCGGAAGAGAGCAGCGTCGAGCAGCAGTTGCTCGACGGCAAGCCCTATGAGCTGCCGAGCATGCACTCCATCCTGGAGCGCGGCTTCTCCCTGATCGGGACGCGCTACCGTCCGGGTGGCAGCTCGACCGCAACCGGCTTCGATTGCAGCGGTTTCATCGGCTATCTGTTCCGCGAAGAGGCGGGCATCAAGCTGCCGCGCTCGACCCGCGAGATGATCAACATTCCGGCGCCGAAAGTCGCCCGTCACGACCTGCAGCCCGGCGACCTGATTTTCTTCGCCACCAGCGGTCGTGGTCGCGTAAATCACGCGGGCATCTATATTGGTGAGGGCGAGTTCATCCACTCTTCCAGCACCCGTAGCGGTGGAGTGCGGGTGGACAAGCTGGCCAGCAGCTACTGGAACAGTCGTTACCTGATGGCCAAGCGCGTTATCGACAAATAAGCGCAAGACCCGGCAATACCCCTGTGGGGCGCGCCGGGAGTCCGCTCGATGAAAGGGTGCCGCGCTCGCATGCGCGGCACAGTCGCAGGCGTTTGCCGCAGGGATATGCCACATGACAGCGCCAATCCGTCTAGCCTGTATCCTTCTCGTCGCGCTCCTCGCAGGCTGCTCCTCGCAGGCTCCGCTTCCCCCCCAGACACCTGTCAGCCAGGCGCCGGCCGCTTACGGACCTGCCGAAGATGTGCTGTTTCGCGCCATCGGCCTGGTCGGCACCCCCTATCGCTGGGGCGGCAACACGCCTGACAGCGGTTTCGACTGCAGCGGCCTGATCGGCTATGTGTACCGCGATGCCGCCGGGGTGCAGTTGCCGCGTACCACCCGCGAGATGAGCGCCCTGCGCGCGCCCCAAGTGGCGCGTCAGCACCTGCAGTCGGGCGATCTGGTGTTCTTCGCCACCAATGGTGGCCGCCAGGTCAGTCATGCCGGTATCTACGTTGGCGAAGACCGCTTCGTGCATGCTCCCAGTGCCGGCGGCACGGTGCGTCTCGACAGTCTCAACAACAGCTACTGGCAACAACGCTACCTCGATGCCCGGCGCGTGCTGGCAGGGGAGCGCCTGGCGCGCAACCCCTGAGCCCACCTGGCAGTGCTCAGTCGCGCTGCCAGTTGACGTCCAGGTGGGTTTCGTTTTCGGTGTAGGTGTAGCTCACTTCCCCATCGTAGGCGGCCTCCAGGGCGTGGCCGATGCGGTTGGCCAGATGCGTGCCGGTGGTGCCGACCATGACCTTGTCGTCTTCCTCGCTGATGCCGATCAGGCGCTCCAGCGGATGCTCCTTGCTCTCGCCTTCCTCGGTGTTGCGGATCAGGTTGAGGAGGTCGTCGCGGTGCGCCTGTACGAATCCGCCTGACAGGGTCACGTTGCCGGCCGCGTCGTTTTCGGCGATGCGCCGGCAGGCCGGGCAGGTGATCTCCTCGGGGTGGCTGCCGGCCTGCCGCTGCCACGACCAGCGACCGGCATGGAAATAGGCGCCGCAGCCGGTGCAGTGGGCGGTGCCGGCAAGATGCTGGTGCTCCTTGTCTCGATCATGGTGCCCAGGCTGGAGCAGTGTGTCTTTGTGGCCCTGCTTATGCTTGTCCATAACTGACTTCCGCTGAAAGGTTGGTCTGCCGGCCCCACGATGCCCGTGTCGGCCACATGTCCTCTCCAGTCTTGAAAAGCGCACCGGGGGACTGTTTGATTATGGTCAAGCCTGTCCCTGCACCCTTAGTTGCATTCGCTGTTTGCAGGGGGATTCTGATAGCGACTCGGCGTCAGGCTGTTGCTGGCTTGCAGACCCGGCGGCCCGGTATAGGCTTGCAGGAACAGGCTGCTCGACCTGCAGCCAGCCGGAGGTTTGCATGATGCGCAAGGCGCAGATCGAAGTGCCGATTCCCGACCGGGTGGCGGCCGGCAAGACCCTGGCCCGCCTGCTCGATGCCTACCGCAACCAGCCCGACACCCTCGTCTTGGCCCTGCCGCGCGGCGGAGTGCCGGTGGCGTGGGAGATCGCTCGTGAGTTGGCGCTGCCGCTCGACCTGATGCTGGTGCGCAAGCTCGGCATGCCCGGGCACGAGGAGTACGCCATGGGCGCGATCGCCAGCGGCGGGGTGCGGGTGCTCAACGAGGAGGCGCTGCTCTACGGGCGTGTCGACGCCGGGACTATCGACAGGGTGACCGAGCGTCAGAAGAGCGAGCTTGAGCGGCGCGACCACCTCTACCGCGGCAATCGTCCGTATCCTGAGCTGCAGGGCTGCCAGGTGCTGCTGGTCGACGATGGCCTGGCGACCGGTTCGACCATGCGCGCGGCGGTGCAGGCGGTGCGCCAGCAGGCACCGGCGCGCATCGTGCTGGTGGCGCCGGTGGCTTCCACCGACGCCATCGCCATGCTGCGCCCGCTGGTGGACGAAGTGGTCTGCCCGCTGGTGCCGGACGCCCTGTCCTCCATCGGCGAGTGGTACAGCGACTTCGGCCAGACCAGCGACGAGGAGGTGCAGGCGTTGCTGCGCCAGGCCTGGGCGCGCTGACTATTCCCAGCGGCCAGGCTGGTAGGAAAACACCGGCAGCGACCACGACCAGCGGATCGCCGCCAGGCGCAAGGCCAGGCCGAAGCCGAAGGAGGCCAGCAGGGTGATGTCGTGGTTGATGCCCAGCTTGTTCAGGAGCAGATAGAGCATGGCCACCAGCATGGAGACGCTGGCATACAGCTCGTGGCGCAGGACCACCGGTACGCGCTGGCAGAGGATGTCGCGCAGGATGCCGCCGAACACGCCGGTGATCATGCCGGCCATGATCACCACCGGGGTCGAGTAGTTGAGCTCCAGCGCCACGTTGCAGCCGATCACGGTGAAGGCGATCAGGCCCATGGCGTCGAGCACCAGGAAGATCTTGTGCAGGTGGTGCATGAAGCGGGCGACCAGCATGGTGAACAGGCCGGCGCCGATGGTCAGGTAGATATAGCTCGGATGCTGGGTCCAGCCCACCGGAAAGTGGCCGAGCAGGATGTCGCGCACCGTGCCGCCGCCGAGTGCGGTGACGAAGGCGATCAGGCCCACGCCGAACATGTCCATGTTGCGCCGGCCGGCGGCCAGCGCACCGGACATGGCCTCGGCCGTGATCGCGATGAGATAGATGTAGATGAGCAAGAGAGGACTCCTTAAGTCCGCAGCGCCTCTCCCTCTGTCCTGTGTACCTGAGAGTTTACGCAGCCGTCGGCTGCTTGCCCCTTCGGTGGGTTGCCCGCAGCAACCGCTCTCCAGATGTGGCGAAAATGGGCGTCCGCAGTTCCTGAGCCTGAGCGATTATGGGAGTTTGCGCCTTCGGCGGAGCGTCCGGCTGGCCTTGGCGGCCGCGGCGAACGCTCACTCTCCTGCGAACCGGCGCATTATACGGGCGAGTCCTGCGCTTGCCAGCCCAGGCGATGGTCGGAAGTGCTGCGGATGCCCCCGCGCGGAGTCAATTCAGGGCGCGGCGCAGCACCTCGATGCCGAATTCGCGCTCATAGGGTGGCACGTTGCATTCGATGATGTCGGTGGGGGCCACCTGCAGGCGCAGCCCGGTGATGTCGGCGCGTACCGGCTGGCGGCTCACGCAACGGTCGACCAGCACCGCCGTGCGCGTCTCCATCGCGCCCAGTTGCGCCAGCCAGGCGCTGGCCCGCAGCAGCGAGTGCCCTTCGTAAAGCACGTCGTCGACCAGCAGCACGCTGGTGCGCGACAGATCCAAGGCGGCCAGTTCGGGGTTCTCGGTCAGCGCCGTTTCCGCATGCAGCAGGCTGAGGTCGTCGGCATAGCGCTTCAGGTGCAGCGGGTACAGCGGCCAGCGCGGCAGGCCGCAATGCTCCACCAGCGCACTCTGCATACGCTGCGCCAACGGTTCGCCGCGGCGCAGGATGCCTACCAGCACCACCTCGCGGCGCCCGACGAACAGCGCCGCGGCCTGGCGCGCCATCTGCTCGATCACACCATCGAGCTGCTGCGCCGAATACAGCCGGAAGCGTTCGCCGGCGGGCTTGCTGTTCATGGTTGGCCTCTCGATAGCTATCCGGATGACGACTTACAGCGTAGATCCGCAGCGGCGCGGCTGCCTCGTTCAGTCCGCCAGTGCCTCCAGCCGTGCCAGCCAGGGCGCGCGCTCGACGGCGTCGACAAAGGCCGCTTCCAGGCTGTTGCGCGCGATGCGCTTGAGTTCGTCACGCGACAGCTGCAGCGCCAGCGCGGTCTGCCGGTAGTTCTCCAGTACATAGCCGCCGAAATACGCCGGATCGTCGGAGTTGATCGTCACCTTGAGGCCCGCATCGAGGAGGGTCTTGAGGTTGTGCTGGCGCAGGTTGGGGAAGACGCACAACTTGACGTTGGACAGCGGGCAGACGGTGAGCGGCACCTGCTCGCGTGCCAGGCGCTGGAGCAGTGCCGGGTCCTCGGCGGCACGCACGCCGTGGTCGATGCGCTCGGCCTTGAGCAGGTCCAGCGCCTCGACGATGTAGGCCGGCGGGCCTTCCTCGCCGGCATGGGCGACAATGTGCAGGCCCAGCGCGCGGCAGCGGGCGAACAGGCGGACGAACTTGCTCGGCGGATGGCCCTGCTCCGAGGAGTCGAGGCCGACGCCGTGGATACGGGCGAGGTGCGGCAGGGCCTGCTCGAGGGTGGCGAAGCCGTCCTCCTCGCTGAGGTGGCGCAGGAAGCAGAGAATCAGTCGCGAGCTGATGTTATAGCGCTCACGGGCCGCGCTGCAGGCGCGCTCCAGGCCGTCGAACACGGTGGCGAAGGCCACCCCGCGGGCGGTGTGGGTCTGCGGGTCGAAGAACAGCTCGGCATGCACCACGCCATCGGCGTGGGCGCGCTCGAAGTAGGCCATGGCCAGGTCGAAGAAGTCCTCCTCGCGAAGCAACGCGGCAGCGCCGGCGTAGTACAGGTCGAGAAAGCTCTGCAGATCGCTGAAGGCATAGGCGGCACGGGTTTCCTCGACACTGTGCCAGGGCAGGGCGATGCCATTGCGTTCGGCCAGCGCGAACATCAGCTCCGGCTCCAGGGTGCCTTCGATGTGCAGGTGCAGCTCCGCCTTGGGCAGGGCGCGCAGGTACTGTTCGAGATCCATGATGAACTCCGTTTCCGGTGCGCCCGAGGCCTCGCCGCCCGGGCTATTGGCTTTCAGCGTAGAGCAGTCCGCGCAGGCGAGGCGCCTCCCGGGGCGCGCGCAAGGGCCGCCAGTCAGCGCTCGGCCGCCTCCAGCGCGGCGAGGATCGGCGCGTCGTGCTGGTAGATGTCCGGGCGGAACTGCAGTCGGCCAGCGTCGTCGGCCTCCGCCGTCCAGTAGGCCAGCAGGATGGTCACCGCGTGGGGCAGGTTGACGTTCTTGGTCTTGCCGCTGGCGTGGATCGCGGCGATGCGCTCGCGCTCGGCCGGGCTGGCGTCGGCCAGCAGGTGGTCGAGCAGCTGCAGGACGTTCTCGACCCGCACGCAGCCCGAACTGAACACCCGCGGCAACTTGTTGAACAGCTGCTGGCTGGGGGTGTCGTGCAGATACACCGAGAACGGGTTGGGAAAGCGGATGGCGAGCACGCCCAGCGCGCTTGTCGGGCCGGCGTCCTGGCGCAGCAGGATGCCCTGGGGGTTGTACCAGTCGACGGCGTGCGGATTCAGCTCGTTGCCGGCGTTATCCAGCACGCGCATGCGGTTTTCCGCCAGATAGCCGATGTTGCGCTGGATTTCCGGCAGCTTGTCCTTGCGGAAGATGGTCGGTGGCACCGTCCAGGTCGGGTTCAGGGTCAGGTGGGTGATGCGCGACTTCAACAGTGGCGAGGGGCGCTCGGCCCGGCCCACCTGGGTACGTGCCTGCCACAGCAGCTGGCGGTCGCGGTAGTAGGACACCCGGGTGCCGGCGAGATCCACCAGCACCATGCTCGGCTCCATTTCCCGGGCCAGCCAGCGCAGGCGCTCGAGGTTGACGCGCACCTGGTCCCTGCGGGCGGCGGCCGAGATGTTCAGTTCGGCCAGGGTCGCCGGGCCGACGACGCCGTCGGGTTGCAGCTGATGGTCGCGCTGGAAGGTTTCGACGGCGTCCACCAGCAACGGATCGTACAGGTCGCTGTCTGCGCCAGCCGGGCGGCCCGCCGTTCTGGTCAGATAGCCTGCACGGGCCAGGCGCTGCTCCAGCAACGGCACACGGGCATCGCGCTTGCCCGGGCGCAGCAGCGCGCCGTCGGCGATCCGCGGCCATGCGGGCAACGGCTGCTGGCGGAGGCGGGCATAGGCGTTGCGCAGGTTGCGATAGGGCTTGAACTGCGGACGCGCCCGCTCGAAGGTGGCGGGCAGGTCGCCCAGTCCGCTGGTCGCAAAAGCCGGAGCTCCGCTCGGCCGGCTGGGTGCCGGCGTGTGCTGGGAGTGCCAGATCGGCTCCACCTGGGCCGGATCGAGCCGGCCCCAGCTCAGGTCCTGCAGCGCCTGCAAGTAGGCATGGCTGGCCAGCACCTCGCGGCAGGCCGTGCGCTGGGCGTCGCTGGCGGAGATGCGCTCGAGCCTGCGCAGATCGGCCAGGTGATAGGCCTCCGGCGACAGGCCGTCGTCGGCCAGGCGCTCCAGCTGGGTCAGCAGGCTGGCGAGACGAGCACGGTTCCACACGCGCTCGGAGCCCTGTTGCCGGTAGAAGTCGAGCAGCGTTTCCCGCGCGCTGGCCGCGAGCGGCAAGGGGCGACTGGCACAGCTCAGCTGGCCCTGTTGCAATTCGGCTTGCAGCGCGTTGTCAGACTCGCCAGCGACTGCTCCGGCGACGGCCAGCTGGCAGCTCACCAGCAGCATTGCCAGCATGGGTGTGTATTTTTTAGACAAACGCTCAGCTCCCGACCATCATTTGCTTGCTAGAATGCCTTAATAACGAGCGGTAACGCAGCTAGATGCTGATGTACGCCGTTGATCATAAGCAGGACGACAGTAACAACGACAGGGCGTCATGTAACGGACGGGCGGTGCGTGGGGCGGTGCGCCAGCGAGGTTGGCGCCGCAGTTTCCCGTGCTCTGTCGGTACACCATACAGAGGACACCTTTCTCCATGACCAGGCTGATTCGCTCGCTCTGGCTGGCTGCAAGTCTTGCGGCTTTCTCTTCTCCACTTCTGGCAAGCTCCCCCAGCGCTGCGCCGTTGATCGACAGTCTGGCCAAGGCGGCGCCGACCCTGAACCACGAAGTGCTGCGCCACGCCCTGGCGGCCATGCAGTGCGCGGTCAACAACGGCTCCGCGCCGGCCGACCGTCTGGCGGTCATCGACTTCTCGCTGCCCTCGTCGGAGCGCCGTCTGTGGGTCTTCGATCTCAAGCGCAAGACCCTGCTGCTGCGCGAGCTGGTCGCCCACGGGCAGGGCTCCGGCGAAAACTTCGCCACCAGTTTCTCCAATCGCGAAGGCAGCCATCAGTCGAGCATCGGCCTGTTCCGCACCTCGGAAACCTATCACGGCCAACACGGCTACTCGTTGCGCATGGACGGCCTGGAGCCGGGCATCAACGACCGTGCCCGCGAGCGCGCCATCGTCATCCATCCCGCCGACTACGTCGACCCGGCCTGGGTCAAGCGCCATGGCCGCATCGGCCGCAGCCACGGTTGCCCGGCGGTGCGTCCGGAAGTGGCTCGTATGGTGATAGACAATCTCAAGGGGGGGCAGTTCATGTTCTCCTGGTATCCCGACCGCAAGTGGATGCAGTCTTCCGCCTACCTCAACTGCAAGCCGCAGCGGGTGGCGGCGATCCTCGCCTCGCGCGATTCGGATAGCTGATCGGGCGCTGAGCCCGAGGCTTTTCGTCGGGTGGGTCGGCCGCGCAGCGGCGTAACCCACCATCGCGAGCGCCCGGTCGCGCACCGGCAAACCGCGAACGGGTCACGGTGCGCTATCTGGCCCATCCGGCGCCTGGGGCCGATCCGGCGGCGCCCCTGCATCGCATTTCCGGCACTGTAATTCGTAACCCAGCATCCGCTCTCGCCCCGCAGCTGTCGTCACCCACGGCCGGCTGACCCACGGCGGGTTGTGCCGCACGTGCTGGTTGTGGCCGCAGGCCAGCTCGGCAACCCAGTGGTTTTCGTCGTCGCGGTGGTATCCGCTGATCGGCTGTTTCATCGCCGCAGGTTAGCAGCCGCCCGTTCCCCCGCGACACTCTTTGTCGCACCCGGGTGGCACAATGCGCGCTCTGTCGGTGAAGGGAGCGAGACATGCAGGGCAACGAGCTGACGCCGGGGCTGATGGTGGTGCACGGCAACCGCCTGGAGGAGCTGCGCGAACTGGCGGTGCAGTGGATGCGCCTGCATCCGCTGGCGCCGCTGGAGAACGAGGTGGTGCTGGTGCAGAGCAACGGCATCGCTCAGTGGCTGAAGCTGGCGCTGGCCGCCCAGGACAGTTGCGGCATCGCTGCGGCCATCCAGGTCGAGCTGCCGGCGCGCTTCCTCTGGCAGACCTACCGCGCCGTGCTGGGCAGCGAGAGCATTCCACTGGAGTCGCCGCTGGACAAGGCGCCGCTGACCTGGCGGCTGATGCGTCTGCTGCCCAATCTGCTGGCCGGTGAAGCGTTCGCTCCGCTGCGCCGCTTCCTCGCCGACGACAGCGACCTGCGCAAGCGCCACCAGCTGGCCGAGCGCCTGGCCGACCTGTTCGACCAGTACCAGGTGTACCGCGCCGACTGGCTGGCCGACTGGGCTGCCGGTCTGGATCAGCTGCGCACCTCGCGCAATGGCGCCAAGGCGCTGGACGAGGCGGTGCGCTGGCAGCCGGCGCTGTGGCGCGCGCTGCTGGAGGATGTCGGCCGCGAGCAGCTGGGCGAGAGCCGCGCCGGCGTGCATCCGCGCTTCGTCGCGCACCTGCGCAACGTCGACGAGAGGCCGCGCGGCCTGCCGCGCCGCGTGATCGTGTTCGGCATCTCCTCGCTGCCGGCGCAGATGGTCGAGGCGCTGGCCGCCCTGGCGCGCTTCAGCCAGGTGCTGCTGTGCGTGCACAACCCCTGCCAGCACCATTGGGGCGACATCGTTCCTGACCAGGACCTGCTGCGCCACCAGTACCGCCGCCAGCAGCACAAGGGCGGCATGACGCCCGGCCTGTCCGCCGACGAGCTGCACCAGCACGCCCATCCGCTGCTGGCCGCCTGGGGCAAGCAGGGCCGCGACTACATCAACCTGCTCGACCAGCACGACGACCCCGAGCACTACCGCGCGCGTTTCGCCGCGATCAATCAGCGCATCGACCTGTTCGGCGAGGGCGACACCGCGCACCTGCTCGGCCAGCTGCAGGACGACATCCTCGAGCTGCGCCCGCTGGCGGAAACCCGCGATACCTGGCCTGAACTCGACCCGGCGAAGGACCAGTCGCTGCGCTTCCATATCGCCCACAGCGCCCAGCGCGAGGTGGAGATCCTCCACGACCAGCTGCTGGCGCGCTTTTCCGCCGACCCGAGCCTGCGCCCGCGCGAGATCATCGTCATGGTGCCGGACGTCAACGCCTACGCCCCGCACATCCAGGCGGTGTTTGGCCAGTACGCCCAGGACGACGCTCGCTACATCCCCTTCACCCTGGCCGACCAGGGCCAGCGCGGCTGCGAGCCGCTGCTGATCGCCGTCGAACACCTGCTGAAACTGCCGGAAGGCCGGCTGACCGTCAGCGAGGTGCTCGACCTGCTCGACGTGCCGGCGCTGCGTGCGCGCTTCGCCATCGACGAGAGCGAGCTGCCGACCCTGCACCGCTGGATCGAAGGCGCCGGCATCCGCTGGGGCCTGGACGCCGAGCGCCGTGCCTCGCTGGGCCTGCCGGACGGCCTGGAGCAGAACACCTGGCGCTTCGGCCTGCGCCGCATGCTGCTCGGCTACGCGGTGGGCAGCGGCGCGGCCTGCGCCGGCATCGAACCCTATGACGAGATCGGCGGGCTGGACGCCGCGCTGATCGGCCCGCTGGTCAAGCTGCTGGATGCCCTCGATGCGCTGCATCGGCGTCTGGCTCGGTCGGCAACCCCAAGCGAGTGGGGCACGACCCTGCGCGCACTGCTCGCCGATTTCTTCGTGGCGCAGAACGAGCGCGACGAGACCCTGCTCGGCCAGCTGGTCGAGGCGCTGGATAGCTGGCTAGAGCTGTGCGCCGGCGTCGAGCTCACCGAGCCGCTGCCGCTCACCGTGGTGCGCGAGGCCTGGCTCGGCGGGCTGGACCAGGGCCGCCTCAGCCAGCGCTTCCTCGCCGGTGCGGTGAACTTCTGCACCCTGATGCCGATGCGCGCCATCCCGTTTCGCATGGTCTGCCTGCTCGGCATGAATGACGGCGACTACCCGCGCAGCGTGACGCCGCTGGACTTCGACCTGATGGCCGGCGACTACCGGCCCGGTGACCGCTCGCGCCGCGAGGACGACCGCTACCTGCTGCTCGAAGCCTTGCTCGCCGCGCGCGAGCAGCTGTATGTCAGCTGGGTGGGCCGCAGCATCCGCGACAACAGCGAGCGGCCGGCCTCGGTGCTGGTCGGCCAGTTGCGTGACCATCTTGGCAGCGGCTGGACGCTAACCGGCGGTGGCGACCTGCTGCACGCGCTGACCACCGAGCACCCGCTGCAGCCGTTCAGCCGCGACTACTTTGCCGGCGGCAGCGAGCTGTTCAGCTATGCCCGCGAGTGGGCCGACCTGCACCGGCAGTCGGCGCAGGCAGCGGAGGTGGGCGCGCTGCCGCCGTTCCAGGCCGATGCCCCGCTGGCCCTGGAGACCCTGCAGAATTTCCTGCGCGATCCGGTCAGGCACTTCTTCACCCAGCGCCTCAAGGTGCACCTCGACGAGGAGGTCCAGGCCCAGCTCGACGAGGAGCCGTTCGGCCTCGACGGCCTGCAGCTCTACCAGCTGCGCCAGGAGCTGCTCGGCGCCGCCACCCTGGCGTTGGAGGAGGGGCCCGAGCAGGTCGAGCCGGCGCTGCAGGCGACCGCCCTGCGCCTGCAGCGCAGCGGCCAGCTGCCGTTGGCCGGCTTCGGCGAGCGCCTGCGCGAGCAGGTGCTGGAGCCGCTGCCGGCGCAGATGCAGCGCTACCAGGCGCTGTGCGCGCTGTGGCCCGACCGGCTGGACTCGCCCCGGCAATTGCCGTTCGCCCATGCCGGCGTTGAGCTGGATGGCTGGCTCGGTGGCCTGCGCAGTCGCGGCGGTGAGGCGCTGGCACGCATCGAGCTGCAGCCCGGCGAGCTGAAGAGCAAGGACAAGGGCTGGAAGTGGCACCGCCTGCTACGGCCGTGGGTGGCTCATGTCGCCGCGGCGGCCTGTGGCGTGCCGCTGACCACGCTGCTGGTCGGCGAGGATGTCCGCCTCGAATTCCAGCCGGTGGCCCAGGACGAGGCACGGCAGATCCTCCAGCGCTGGCTGGAAGGCTGGCGCGACGGCCTGAACGCACCGCTGCCGGTGGCGCTGCAGACCGCCATCGCCTGGCTGTCCGCCGAAGACGAGATCAAGGCAGCCAAGGCCGCCAGCGAAGCCTACGAGGGTGGCTACCAGCGCACCGGCGAGGTCGAGCAGAGTGCCAGCCTGGCGCGGCAGTACCCGGACTTCGCGGCGCTGACCGTCGACGGCGACTTCTACCAGTGGGCCCACGACCTCTACCAGCCGCTGCTCAAGGCGGACATCCGCGAACTCAAGGAGGAAGCCCGCGCATGAGCCAGTTCCCGCACAACGAGCGCCCGCTGGCGCTGCGCTTCCCGCTGCACGGCAGCCGGCTGATCGAGGCCAGCGCCGGTACCGGCAAGACCTTCACCATTTCCGCCCTCTACCTGCGCCTGGTGCTCGGCCACGGCGGCGCCGACGGCTTCGCCCGCGAACTGCTGCCGCCGGAAATCCTCGTGGTGACCTTCACCGACGCCGCCACCCGCGAGCTGCGCGACCGCATCCGCGCCCGCCTGGTGCAGGCGGCCAAGGTGTTCCGCGACGAAGAGCAGGGCGACGATCTGCTCCGCCAACTGCGCGGCGACTTCCCGGCCGAGCAGTGGCCGGCCTGCGCCCGCCGCCTGGACATCGCGGCGCAGTGGATGGACGAGGCGGCGGTCTCCACCATCCACGGCTGGTGCCAGCGCATGCTGCGCGAGCACGCCTTCGACAGCGGCAGCCTGTTCACCCAGACCCTGGAAACCGACCACGGCGAGCTGATGGCCGAGGTGGTGCGCGACTACTGGCGCCAGCAGTGCTATCCGCTGGCCGGCGCGGCGCTGGGCTGGGTGATGAATCACTGGCTGCACCCGGACAAGCTGCTCAAGGACAAATTGCGCCCGCTGCTCGGCGAGGCGGACGCGGCGCCGACGGAGGCGCTGGGGGTACTGCTGGAGCGGGCGCTGGAAACGCAGGCCCGCGAACTGGCCGAGTTGAAGGCGCCGTGGCCGGCCTGGGCCGACGAACTGGAGGCGCTGCTGGATGCCGCCGTGGCGGCCAAGGCGGTGGACGGGCGCAAGATCCAGGCGCGCTACTACCAGCCTTGGTTCGCCAAGCTGCGCGAGTGGGCGGCCGGCGACGAGGCCGCCCTGGATATCGGCACCGGCTTTACCCGCCTGACCCCGGACGGCCTGGCCGAAGCCTGGAAGAAGGGCGAGCCGCCGCAGCACGCGGCGCTGGAGGCCATGGCCGGCCTGAAAGGCCGCCTGGATGCGC
>DATCUN010000188.1:0-5007 GCA_036561825.1 Pseudomonas sp. | reverse complement strand
GCAATGAGCAGCGACAACCTGATCAGCGCCGACGCCCAGGTGCTGCTGATCGACGACGACCCGCACCTGCGCAAGGCGCTGAGCCAGACCCTGGACCTGGCCGGCCTGCGGGTGGTCAGCCTGGGCGATGCGCGCGAGGTGGGCACACGGCTACCGGCCGACTGGCCGGGCGTGGTGGTCAGCGACATCCGCATGCCCGGCCTCGATGGCCTCGCGCTGCTGGAACAGCTGCGCGGGCGCGACGCCGAGCTGCCGGTGCTGCTGATCACCGGCCACGGCGACGTGCCGCTGGCGGTGCAGGCGATGCGCGCCGGCGCCTGGGACTTCCTCGAGAAGCCTTTCCCCAGCGATACCCTGCTCGACAGCGTGCGCCGCGCCCTGGCCATGCGCCGCCTGGTGCTGGAAAACCGCCAGCTGCGCCAGACCCTGTCCGGCCGCGACGCCCTGGAGGGCCGCCTGATCGGCCTGTCGCCGGAGATCGTGCGCCTGCGCCAGCAGGTCGCCGCGCTGGCGCGGACCAACGCCGACGTGCTGATCCTCGGCGAGACCGGCAGCGGCAAGGAGGTGGTGGCGCGCGCGCTGCACGACCTGTCGGCGCGCCGCGACGGTCCGTTCGTGGCCATCAATGCCGGCGCGCTGGCCGAGTCGGTGGTGGAGAGCGAGCTGTTCGGCCACGAGGCCGGCGCCTTCACCGGCGCGCAGAAGCGCCGCATCGGCAAGTTCGAGTTCGCCAACGGCGGCACCCTGTTCCTCGACGAGATCGAGAGCATGAGCCTCGAGGTGCAGGTCAAGCTGCTGCGCCTGCTGCAGGAGCGCGCGGTCGAGCGCCTCGGCTCCAACCAGCTGATCCCGCTGGACATCCGCATCATCGCCGCGACCAAGGAGGACCTGCGCCAGGCCGCCGACCAGGGGCGCTTCCGCGCCGACCTGTACTACCGCCTCAACGTCGCGCCGCTGCGCATCCCGCCGCTGCGCGAGCGCGGCGACGATGTGCGCCTGCTGTTTCGCCACTTCTGCGAGGCGGCGGCCAACCGCCACGGCTTGCCGCTGCGCGAGCCGGACGCCAGCCAGAGCGCCGCGTTGCTGACGCACAACTGGCCGGGCAACGTGCGCGAGCTGCAGAACGTCGCCGAGCGCTTCGCCCTGGGCCTCGATCTCGGCCTCGGCGAAGTGCTCGCGGAGCTGCCCGCCGAGGGCAACCTGGCGGCACGGGTGGAGGCCTTCGAGCGCAGCCTGATCACCACCGAGCTGGCCCACGGCCACAGCTCGCTGCGCAGCCTGGCCGAGGCCCTCGGCGTGCCGCGCAAGACCCTGCACGACAAGCTGCGCAAGCACGGCCTGAGCCTTGGCGAGAGTGGCGGAAATCCGCACGACGACCTCGACTGACCCGGCGGAATCCCGCCACCCCTTCCCGCCCGCGCACGCCGTCCGGCCTGCGCGCGGCGCGGCCGGACAACCCTCGACCAAAGTCGAACCCCTGCCTGCAAGGCTCGCGCCAGAGCGGCTGACGCCGCCCGCCCCACCCCGGCGCGGCGGCCTCCCGGCACGCTGGCATAGCGGTTGCTAAGCTCAAGGCATCTCGCGCCCGACCTGTCCGCCGGCGCACGGCGGCGTCCGTGCCGGCCGGACAGCTCGCCGCCGGGGTAACGCCTTTCACGCTGCATGACATAACAATGAGGATGTCCCGCATGTTCAAGCTGACTGCCAAGGCGCTCGCCTGCGCCCTCTCGCTCACCATCGCCGGTATCGCCCAGGCGGCCGACCCGATCGTGATCAAGTTCTCCCACGTGGTCGCCGAGCACACCCCGAAGGGCCAGGGTGCGCTGCTGTTCAAGAAGCTGGCCGAGGAGCGCCTGGCCGGCAAGGTCAAGGTCGAGGTCTACCCGAACTCCTCGCTGTTCGGCGACGGCAAGGAAATGGAAGCGCTGCTGCTCGGTGACGTGCAGATCATCGCGCCGTCGCTGGCCAAGTTCGAGCACTACGCCAAGCCGATCCAGATCTTCGACCTGCCGTTCCTGTTCGACAACATCCAGGCGGTCGACCGCTTCCAGAACAGCGCCGCCGGCAAGAGCCTGCTGACCTCGATGGAAGGCAAGGGCATCACCGGCCTGGGCTACTGGCACAACGGCATGAAGCAGCTGTCGGCCAACAAGCCGCTGTACGAGCCGAAGGACGCCCGCGGCCTGAAGTTCCGCGTGCAGGCCTCGCAGGTGCTCGAGGAGCAATTCAAGGCGGTGCGCGCCAACCCGCGCAAGATGAGCTTCGCCGAGGTCTACCAGGGCCTGCAGACCGGCGTGGTCAACGGCGCCGAGAACCCCTACTCGAACATCTACTCGCAGAAGATGCACGAGGTGCAGAAGTACATCACCGAGACCAACCACGGCGTGCTCGACTACATGGTGATCACCAACACCAAGTTCTGGAGCGGCCTGCCGGAGGACGTGCGCAGCGAGCTGGGCAAGATCATGGCCGAGGTCAGCGTCGAGGTGAACAAGCAGTCGGAAGCCCTCAACCAGGGCGACAAGCAGCGCATCCTCGATGCCAAGACCACCGAGATCATCGCCCTCAACGACGAGCAGCGCGGCAAGTGGCGCGATGCGATGAAGCCGGTGTGGAAGAAGTTCGAGGCTGACATCGGTGCCGACCTGATCAAGGCCGCCGAAGCCGCCAACGCAGCCCAGTAAGCACTCGCACCACCGAGCGACCCCGGTCGCTCCCGGCTCGCGCCGGGCCGGTGGCCCCCTGCACAGCGCACGCCTGCAGGGGGCCCGCCCCGCGCTTTCTCAGCGGAGATACCCCATGAACGCCTTGCGTCTGGTCTGGGATCGCTTCGAGGAGGGCTTCATCGTCTTCCTGCTGGCGGCAATGACCCTGGTGACGTTCGTCTACGTCATCCTCAACAACCTGTACACGCTGTTCTACAACCTGGCCGAGCGCTTCGAGGGCGCCAGCGAAGCGCTCTTCGCCATCGGCGACGCCATCCTCGACCTGGCCCAGGCGATGACCTGGAGCAACGCGCTGACCAAGGCGCTGTTCGCCTGGCTGATCTTCTTCGGCCTGGCCTATGGCGTGCGCACCGCCGGCCACATCGGCGTCGACGCGCTGGTCAAGCTGGCCAGCAAGCCGGTGCAGCGCCTCATCGGCCTGGTCGGCTGTCTGTTCTGCCTGGGCTACGCCGGCCTGCTCAGCGTGGCCAGCTTCGAGTGGGTCAAGACCCTGTTCGACGCCGCCATCGGCGCCGAGGACCTCGGCCACTTCGGCGTGATGCAGTGGCACATCGGCCTGATCGTGCCGGTCGGCTTCGCCATGGTGTTCATCCGCTTCGCGGAAATCTTCGTGCGCATCCTGCGCAACCAGCAGACCGGTCTGGGCCTGGCCGACGAGGCCGCCGAGGCGGTCAAGCTGAGCGATCACCAGGAGCTGAACAAATGACCATCCTGTTCCTGTTCCTCGCCCTGTTCGTGCTGATGTTCATCGGCGTGCCGATCGCCGTGTCCCTCGGCCTGGCCGGTTCGGTCACCATCATGCTGTTCAGCCCGGACTCGGTACGCTCGCTGGCGATCAAGCTGTTCGAGACGTCCGAGCACTACACCCTGCTGGCGATCCCGTTCTTCCTGCTCGCCGGCGCCTTCATGACCACCGGCGGCGTGGCCCGCCGGCTGATCGACTTCGCCAATGCCTGCGTCGGCCACATCCGCGGCGGCCTGGCCATCGGTGCGGTGTTCGCCTGCATGCTGTTCGCCGCGCTGTCCGGCTCCTCGCCGGCCACCGTGGCGGCGGTCGGCTCCATCGCCATCGCCGGCATGGTGCGTTCCGGCTATCCGCAGGCGTTCGGCGCCGGCATCGTCTGCAACGCCGGCACCCTCGGCATCCTCATCCCGCCGTCGGTGGTGATGGTGGTGTACGCCGCCGCCACCGAGACCTCGGTCGGCAAGCTGTTCATGGCCGGCGTGGTGCCGGGCATCCTGCTCGGCGCGGTGCTGATGGTGGCGATCTACATCATCGCGGTGAAGAAGAACCTGCCGGCGCTGCCGCGCGCCTCCGTGCGCGAGTGGCTTTCCGCCGCGCGCAAGGCGGTGTGGGGCCTGCTGCTGATGGTGATCATCCTCGGCGGCATCTACTCGGGCATGTTCACCCCCACCGAGGCCGCGGCGGTGGCCGCGGTGTACTCCGGCTTCGTCGCCCTGTTCGTCTACAAGGACATGAGCCTGCGCGAGTGCCCGAAGGTGATCCTCGAGTCGGCCAAGCTGAGCATCATGCTGATGTTCATCATCGCCAACGCCATGCTGTTCGCCCACGTGCTGACCACCGAGCAGATCCCGCAGACCATCACCGCCTGGGTGATCGACATGGGCCTGTCGCCGTGGATGTTCCTGCTGGTGGTGAACATCGTGCTGCTGGTGGCCGGCGCCTTCATGGAACCGTCGGCGATCATCCTGATCCTCGCCCCCATCCTGTTCCCGATCGCCGTGCAGCTGGGCATCGACCCGATCCACCTCGGCATCATCATGGTGGTGAACATGGAGATCGGCCTGATCACCCCGCCGGTCGGCCTCAACCTGTTCGTCACCTCGGCGGTCACCGGCATGCCGGTCAGCGCGGTGATCCGCGCCGCCATGCCGTGGCTGATGATGCTGCTGGGCTTCCTGCTGATCATCACCTACGTGCCGGCGGTGTCGCTGGCGCTGCCCGAGTGGCTGGGGATGAGCTGAGTTTTCCGCGGTAGGCTTGAAAGGCATTCGACCCGGCGCTGCCGGGTCTTTTTTTGCCCGGCGAAAAGCGGCGCCAGCGCACAGCCGGCCTCCGCCGATCCCCCTAAGCTGGCCGCTCTCTCCCGAGCAAGGACGCTCACCCCATGCCCCGCCGCCTGCTGCGCGCGCTGCCGGCTGCCCTCGTGGCGCTGGCACTGCCTGTCATCCCCCTTGCCCACGCCGCCTGCCCGGACTGGCCGGTGGAGCGCGCCGCCCGCGAACTGCCGGCGCTGGCCGAGCAGATCGAGCGCTGGGA
>DATCUN010000187.1:0-3147 GCA_036561825.1 Pseudomonas sp. | reverse complement strand
GTGGCGCGGTGGCGCTGCGCTACTGGAGCCTGAGCGAGGCCGGCTATATCCCGGTCAGCAACCATGGTCCGGGCGTGCAGATCCTTACCGCCGGTGGCCTGGGCGCCGCTGGCGGCAGTGGCGGCAAGGGCGGGGTTGCCGGTGCCGGCGAATTCAGCACCCGTGGCAACGGCATCAAGGTCTATCGCAATGGCGGCGCGCCGGGCGAGGCAGGTCTGACTGGCGCGCCGGGGAGCAGCGGCGAGACGGGACGCTTCCTGGTGCAGCCGCAGGCGCGGCCCTGACCGACCGGCGTTCAGCCGGCCTCAGGCGATCAGCCGCTCGCGCAGGCGGCCGAGCATGCCCATCAGGCTGCCGACCTTGTCGCGTTCGCGTTCCTCTTTCGGGGCTTCGGCCAGGCGCGCCACCACATGGGTCGGTTGTGCCCGCCAGGCCTGGGCCTGACGGGCGGCCGCGCTCAGGCTCTTCTCGAACAGGGCCGGGCGGATCGGTTTGGGCAGGTAGCGGAAGATCTGCGCCTCGTTGATCAGCCTGAGCAGCGCCTGGGTGTCCTGGAACGGCGTGACCACCAGGCTGAGCAGGCGCGGATGCGCCTGGGCCAGGGTCTTGAGTAGCGGCGCGGTATCTTCGCCCGCCAGCTTGAGGTCGCTGATCAGCAGGTCGACCGCTTCGCTGTTCAGCTGCTGCAGGGCTTCGGGCAGGTTGCGGGCGTGCAGCAGGCGATGGCCGCCGGCGTGGCAGAAACTGCCGACCGCGGCCAGGGTTTCCGCATGGTCGTCGAGCAGCAGTACGGTCAGCGCGGTGGTCGGCTCCGAGCTGTCGGTCAATGCCGCAGGGGCCTGGCTGGCGGCGATTCCCGCCGCCTGGCGCAGGGTGTTGGTCATCTCCTGCTGATCCCACGGCTTGGTCAGGTAGCGGAAGATGCCGCCGCTGTTCAGCGCATCGACCGCGGCGTCGAGGTCGGAGTAGCCGGTGAGCAGGATGCGCAGGGTGTGCGGGGCGATCTCGCTGGCTTGGGCGAGAAACTCCGCGCCGCTCATCTGCGGCATGCGCTGGTCGCTGACGATGATCTGCACCGACTCGCTCTTCAGGCGTTCCAGCGCGCGGCGCGGGTCGCTTTCGGTGAGTACGTCGTACTGGCGGCGGAACTGCATGGCCAGGCTGCGCAGAATGCGCTCTTCGTCGTCGACGAAGAGGATCCGGGTGGGGGCGGTCATATCAGGCACTCTCCTGCAGGTTGGGCGCTTGCGCGCGCGGCAGCCGGATCAGGAAGCGTGTGCCTCGCCCCGGCTCGGAGGCGACGCGAATCGTGCCGCCATGGTCCTGGATGATCTTGAAGCTGATGGACAGGCCGAGGCCGGTGCCCTGGCCGACCGGCTTGGTGGTGAAGAAGGGATCGAAGATCTTCGCCAGCACCTCGGGCGGCATGCCCTTGCCGGAGTCCTGCACGGAAATGAACACGGCGTCGTTGTCGGCCCAGGTCTTCACCAGGATCTGGCCGAAGCGCTCCATGGCTTGGGCGGCGTTGGTCAGCAGGTTGAGCAGCACCTGGTTGATCTGCGACGGCGCGCAGGGAATGCGCGGCAGATCGCCGAGTTGCGCGGTGACCTCGGCCTTGTCCTTGATGTTGTTGCGGGAGATCACCAGGGCGCTGCGCACGCAGTCGTTGAGGTCGATGTCCTCGCTCATGGCGCGGTCGAGGCGGGCGAAGTTCTTCAGGCCGACCACCAGTTCGCCGATCTGCTCGAGGCCGTAGAGGGTGTCGCTGAACAGCTGCTGGAGGTCTTCCTTGAGCAGCTCCGGCGCCGCCTGTTCGCGGGCGTCGACCGCCTCGCCCAGGGCAGCGGCCAGGCGCGCCTCGTCGCAGTCCTCGGCGTGCAGGCAGTCGAGGAGGGCGCCGTGGGTGTCGGCCAGTTGCAGCAGCGGCTGCTTCAGCTCGCGCAGCAGCTGCACGTTGTTCTTCACGTAACCCAGCGGGGTGTTCAGCTCGTGGGCAACGCCGGCGACCATCTGGCCCAGCGAGGCCATCTTCTCCGACTGCACCAGCTGGGCCTGGGATTCCTTGAGGTCGACCAGCGCCCGGCGCAGCACCGCGTTGCGCTGGGCGACGCGCTTTTCCATGGCCTTGAGCAGGTCGAGCACCGTGCCCAGACCCTGGTAGCGGCCCTCGCCGTCGACCAGGATGAAGTCCTCGGTGATCGGGTAGGTCAGCTTCGAGGTGACCTGCTGGGCCGCCTCTTCCAGGCGGGTGTCCAGGCAGACCACCAGTGGCGCGTCGTTCATCACGCTGTGGGCCGGCTTCTGCCCGTGCAGGTCGCGGCCGAAGCGCAGCATGAAGATGTTCTGCAGGGCATAGCGGCTGATCAGGCCCTGCGGGCGGCCGTCGGCGTCGACCACGGCCAGGGACAGGAAGGCCTTGCATTCGGGGGTCAGCAGGCGGTCGGCCACATCCGAGATGCTCATGTCGGGGGCCAGCGGCGCTGCGGACATCAGCAGCGGTGTCAGAGCGCTAGTGGTGGTCATGCATGACTCTCAACGTCCTATCCAGTGGCCGCCATTGAAGCAGCGCAAGGTTGCGATGGTGTTACCGGTGGTTTTGCGCAGCGCGGCACACTCCCGCGGTGCCCGGCTTGCGCCTTCTGGCGCTCTGCGATCTGTCGGTGGCCGGTCGGGAATGGCGCCGGGGCGGCGAATAAGCTCCCCGCCGGAGCGCCGCATCGGCGAAAATGCCGGCGAATTTTCTTGGCTCCCACAGGACCTCTCCATGAAAGAACAGCTGATTGAGCTGATCACCCTGATCAGTTCGGGCTGCATGCGCGACGAAGAGATCGCGCGCATCGCCGACGAGGCAGCCCAGGCCTATGCCGATCCGCAGGCGTTCCTCGCTGCCAACCCCGACGTCAACTACGGCGACGACTTCCCCATTCCGCTCGGCGAGTGGGTGGTGGTCGGCAGCCTGCCGGATACCGTGCTGTTCCTGGGCGACAGCCCCAGCGAACTGTTCCAGCAGATCCGCGACTCCTTCGGTCCGGGCGTGCCCTTCGTGCTGACCGCCAAGCAGCTGGCCAAGGCCGACCTGCTCAGCGCCCTGCGGCGCATGCAGGTGCAGATGAGCGCGCTGTATCCGGAGAAGGGCGGTTACGTGCT
>DATCUN010000186.1:0-4334 GCA_036561825.1 Pseudomonas sp. | reverse complement strand
AGCCCCTGGCGCGCCTGCGCTGGCTGGCGCCGAGCGCGTGCAGCGCCGACGAGCTCTGGAGCGCCGCGCAGCTGGACGCCTGGCTGGACGAACTGCCCGCCGACGCCGCACCGCGCATGCTGGTGCACCTGACGGAGGCTGCCGACGGACGCTGGCAGGAGCGCGAGCGGGTCTTTCTGGTCAACGATCGCTGGCCGCTGCCGCCGCAGTGACCGCGCCACGAAAACTCAGGACTGACTGGCCAGCTCGGCCAGCCGTGACTCCAGCGCCCGGCGCCCCTGCAGGCCGCCACTGTGCACCGCAACGATGCGGCTGCCGCGGGCAATCTCGCCGCGTGCCACCGCCTCCTGCAGCGCCAGCAGCAGCTTGCCGGTATACAGCGGCTCGAGCGGAACACCGGTTTCGTGCTCGAAGTCGAGGATGAAGCGGGCCAGCTCGCCATCCAGGCGGGCGAAACCGCCGCGACTGGCGTCCAGCAGCCGGTAGCCCTGTCCTGCCGCGACGCCGGCCTCGTCGAGCAGACGCTCCAGCGCCGACGCCACGCCATGATCGGCCGGCACCGCCAGGGTGCCGAGTACCGGATGGCGACCGCGCTCGCCCAGCACCAGGCCGGCCAGGGTGGTGCCGCTGCCGGCCGCGGCCCACAGCTGGTCGTAACCGGTCCAGACGAGCCCGGGCAGCGCGCGCTCGATCTCGTCGACCAGGGTCGCGCAGGACTGCGCCGCCGCCAGGCTCAGGCCGCCTTCGGCGACCGGCACGAAACCCGGATAAAGCACTCGCCAGGGATTCCAGAAGTCTTCCCGATGACGGTCGCGATAGCCGGCGTAGCCAAGCCAGTGCAGCTGCATGCCGAAGCGGCGCAGATCAGCAACGGTGGGGGTTTCCTGCTCATGGCCGCGCAGCAGGCCGACGGTGGCAAGACCGAAGCGGGCACCGGCGGCGGCCAGGGCGTGCAGATGGTTGGAGTGGGCACCGCCCAGACTGATCAGTCCGGGCGCACCAAGGCGGCGGGCCTCGGCCAGATGGGGGGCGAGCTTGTACCACTTGTTGCCACTGATCAGCAGATCGATCAGGTCCAGGCGCAGTAGCGCCAGCTCGACACCGGCGCGCTGCAGCCAGCCACAGCACACCGCCTGCAGCCGCGCCGGCGGCGGCCAGTCAGCGGCCAGCATCAGCTGCCGAGATTGCGCTGGCGCACACTGGCGCGGTGTCGGGCGCAGCAGTCGGACTCGCCACTGACGAAGCGGCTGGGCGACTCGACCCGGTCGATGGGCATGTTGCAGCGGTTGCCGTTGGGCAACTGGGCGAAGCAGCTCGGCTGCTGGTAATGCGCCAGCCACTGGCTGTACTGCGCCTCGCTGACGAAGCACTTGGCCGCCACATAGGCCATGGGGTTGCGCTGGTAGACGACGATGTCCTGCAGCGGAATGGTCAGGTGACCAGCGCCCGGATGGTAAGCAACGAACACCACGCCCTGCGCCGCCAGGCGCTCGAGTGTCTGCTCGCCGCCCTCGCGCCCCAGACGGTCGCGCTCCTCGGTCAGTTGCGCCAGCTCGGCGCGCAACTGCGCGTCCAGCTGGGACTGGCTGGCGAGCTGGGCATCCTGCCGGGCCAAACGCTCCTGGTACTCGAGCAGCGCCGCGTTGATCCGCGCCTGGGCTTCCTGCTCGAACTGGGCACGCAGGCCGTCGATCTCGCTGCGTCCGTCATGCGCCAGGGAATGCAACTGGCGATCCATCTCCACGCGGACCTGCTGGAAGCTCTCCGCCTGGGCGGTGAGACGCGCCTTCAGATCGTCGTTGCGCCGGGCCTGTTCGGCCAACTCCTGCTCCAGCGCCGCCAGGCGCTCCTGCAGGGCTTTCTCGCGTTGCGCAGTCTGCAGCCGCAGACGCGCCAGCTCCTCCTCATGCTGCTGGGTCAGGCTGGTGATGCGCAGACGCTGCTGTTTGAGCAGCTGGGCCGCCTTGAGGCGCTGCTCCTGTTCGGCCCGCTCGTTCTTGCGCGCTTCCTCGCCCGAGCGGATCAAATCGAGATCGTCAGGCTGCATGTACCACTTGTGCTCGGGCGCCATGTGCAGCTTGGCCGGCTGCACCGCCGCCTGCGCGGTCTCGTCTTCGACCAGCACGCCGAGGTTGTTGCGCTTGACGGCGTCACGGATCAACAGCAGGTCATTGTGCCCCGGCGCCAGCTGCGGATCCCACAGGTGCATCTGGTGCCAGGACACCGGGCACTGGCTGCGACAGGCTAAGCGGATTGGTCCAACGCCCAGATCGGGGCCGCTCCCGCCCCGCTCGGCCAGGTGACGCAGGGGAATGTTCCAGCCACGATCGGCCTCCCCCTTGCCACCAAAGTCCAGATAGAAACACACTACCGATTTGACCAGCAGGCGCGGATTGATCAGTACGAAGGCCGCACGCATCTGCTGGTCGGTGAACTCCGGCAGGTTGACCACGCCGTCCAGCATGGCCTCGAACTCCGGATAGAGCATTTCCTTGCAGATGCCACGCTCGTTGAAGAACATCACGGCTTCTACCATCTGCGGCTTTTTCTGCAGGCTCATCGACTTTCCTCATGCAGGCCTGATTGCCCAGCGCCCGGCGCTTGAACAAGCGGTCCATGATCTGGCGCATGAAAAATGCATGCGCCCAACCTTATATGGGCCGAGTCTAGGAGAAAAGCGCCGCCCAGCAATGTGAAGAGGTTGGCAGGCTACCGGCCAGTCTGCGCACAGGACCGTCCGTCGCGCCCAAACTGTGACACGGTAGCGCCTCAAGCCAGGCGCCAGATTGGCAAGCCCGCCCACCTCCCCTAGGCTGACAGCTGCTGAAAGGAGTTTTCCATGCACAGACTGTTGCCATCCCTGGCGCTGGCGGGCCTGATCGCGGCCTATGGCGCGTGGAGCCAGCAACGTCCGGTTGGCCACTACCTGTCCGATCTGCGCAGCCAGATCATCAGTGAGCAACGACCCGCTGCGGCCCGCGGCAATCTGCTGGTCATCGAGCCGGCTCTCAACCCCCATGACTACCAGAGTATCGCGCGCCTGCACCTCAAGCTGGCGGCTCACCTGCAGCAGGCACGCCAGGCTGGCCTGCTCACGGCACAGACACTGGCAGTGTTCCCCGAACACATCGGCAGCGGCCTGCTGCTGCTCGGCGAGAAACGCCAGGTCTACCAGGCACGCAGCCTGCCCCAGGCCATGCGCTGGCTGGTAGCCAGCAATCCGCTGGATTTTGCCCTCGCCCTGCTGCAGACCGAAGGCTCGCCCCGCGCCGTCGACGCCTTGCTGCGCATGAAAGCGCAGGACATGGCCGACGCCTACCAGCAGCTGTTTGCCGGGCTGGCCCGCGAATTCGCTATCCCGCTGGTGGCTGGCTCGATCATCCTGCCGCAGCCGCAGATCCGCGATGGCCGCCTGCTGGCCGGCAACGGCCCGCTATACAATGTCAGTCTGGTGTTCGCCGCCGACGGCCAGTTGCTCGGTGCCCCCCAGTACAAGCAGCAGGCTGAAGCCTTCGAAGCGCAGTTGCTGAACGGCTCCGCCCCGCCGCCACAGGCCGTCGCCACCCCGCTCGGCCGCCTCGGCGTGCTGCTCGGCGCCGACGCCGACAATCCGCAGCTGCTCGCCCGCCTGCAGGCGCAGCAGATCGAGCTGCTGGTGCTGCCACGTTTTCGTGGCGAGACGGCGGGCATGGGCAAGGTTGCGGATGCCAACTGGCGTGGCCAGCTGTGGGATTTCCCGCCGCAAGGCGCACGCACGCACAGCGGCGCGCAGCTGCACAACCATTGGCTGGACTGAGGTTCGTGCGCACGCAGATCCGCCAGCACTCGGCGACAGGGTCGCGAGCTGGCGGCAAGTGGCAGGGGGGGATGTAGATCTGACGTTCAAGTGGATGGCCTGCCTGGTTTCGCCTTGGCGCAAACCGTTTAGCGGGCCTTCAAACGCGCTCTCGGGCAGACGCCCGATGATTTTCGTCGCAACCAGCGACGAGTGGGTTGATCACAACTCGGTGGCATCTTCCGCGGGTTCAGGCAGGTCACGTTCGGCAGCCTGCAGATCCAGCAGTTCTTCCTGATAGTCGTCCATGGGCATTCCTCTTCTTGACTGATTTCTTCGATGTCTTGTGACTACGAGTATCAGCCTAAAGAGCCAGGATGACGAATAAATGAATATTGCAGAAAGTAAAAAGCCGTCTGGCATGACTGCCAGAGGGCTTTTCGATATGGCGCAGCGGACGGGACTCGAACCCGCGACCCCCGGCGTGACAGGCCGGTATTCTAACCGACTGAACTACCGCTGCGCGTCGGTGGACTTTCGTCCGGTACAACTGGGTAAA
>DATCUN010000185.1:0-3958 GCA_036561825.1 Pseudomonas sp. | reverse complement strand
GGATTCTGCGCTTAGACTTGTCGTGGGTTCGTTGTTCCTGGGGCAAGTTCACCATTACGGGAGAAACTTTCATGAAGCTAGTCACTGCCATCATCAAGCCGTTCAAGCTCGACGACGTGCGCGAGTCGCTGTCGGAAATCGGCGTACAGGGCATCACCGTTACCGAGGTCAAGGGCTTCGGCCGGCAGAAGGGGCACACCGAGCTGTACCGCGGTGCCGAATACGTGGTCGATTTCCTGCCGAAAGTGAAGATCGAGGTGGCGATCGCCGACGATCAGCTGGACTCGGTCATCGACGCCATCACCAAGGCGGCCAACACCGGCAAGATCGGCGACGGCAAGATCTTCGTGGTCAGCCTGGAGCAGGCGATCCGCATCCGTACCGGCGAAACCGGCACCGACGCGATCTAAGCCGCACCGCGCTACCTACACTACTACTCCACCGAACCCCCACGCCCCAGGAGTAACACAATGACTCTGCGCAAAATCGCAGGGCTAGGAGCCCTGTTGTCTCTCGCCAGCCCAGGTTTGGCCCTGGCTGCCGAAGAAGTGACTCTCAACAGTGGCGATACCGCATGGATGCTGACGGCAACCGTGCTGGTGTTGCTGATGACCATTCCCGGCCTGGCGCTGTTCTACGGCGGCATGGTCCGCGCCAAGAACCTCCTGTCGGTGATGATGCAGTGCTTCGCCATCACCGGCCTGATCAGCGTGCTGTGGGTCGTCTACGGCTACAGCCTGGCCTTCGACACCACCGGCATGGAGCAGGGGGTCGTCAACTTCAATTCCTTCGTCGGCGGCCTGTCCAAGGCCTTCCTCAGCGGCCTGACCCCCAGCAGCCTGATCGGCGCCTTCCCGGAAAGCGTGTTCATCACCTTCCAGATGACCTTCGCCATCATCACCCCGGCGCTGATCGTCGGTGCCTTCGCCGAGCGCATGAAGTTCTCCGCGATGCTGATCTTCATGGCCGTGTGGTTCACTCTGGTCTACGCGCCGATCGCGCACATGGTCTGGGCCGGCAACGGCGGCCTGATGTGGGACTGGGGCGTGCTGGACTTCGCCGGCGGCACCGTGGTGCACATCAACGCCGGTATCGCCGGTCTGGTGGCGTGCATCGTGCTGGGCAAGCGCAAGGGCTACCCGACCACCCATATGGCGCCGCACAACCTCGGCTACACCCTGATCGGCGCCGCCATGCTGTGGGTCGGCTGGTTCGGCTTCAACGCCGGCTCGGCGATCGCCGCCAACGGCACCGCCGGCATGGCCATGCTGGTCACCCAGATCGCCACCGCCGCCGCCGCCCTGGCCTGGATGTTCGCCGAGTGGGTCACCCACGGCAAACCCAGCGCCCTGGGCATCGCCTCCGGCGTGGTCGCCGGCCTGGTCGCCATCACCCCGGCCGCCGGTACCGCCGGCCCGATGGGCGCCCTGGTGATCGGCCTGGCCTCGGGTCTGATCTGCTTCTTCTGCGCCACCAGCCTCAAGCGCAAGCTGGGCTATGACGACTCGCTGGACGCCTTCGGCGTGCACGGCGTCGGCGGCATCGTCGGCGCCCTGCTGACCGGCGTGTTCGCCGCACCGGCCCTGGGTGGCTTCGGCACCGTGGAAGACATCGGCGCCCAGCTGTTCACCCAGTTCAAGGGCGTGGCCTTCACCGTGGTCTACACCGCCATCGTCACCTTCGTGATCCTCAAGGTGCTCGATCTGGTGATGGGCCTGCGCGTCAGCGAGGAAACCGAGAGCGTCGGCCTCGACCTCGCCGAGCACAACGAGCGCGGCTACAACCTGTAAGTACGTGGCGGGCGCCCCGTGCGGGCGCCCGCGACCGAGGCGTGCAACGCGCCCCTGGCACAAGGAATTTCCCCATGGACAGCAATGCTCTGATCTCCCTGCACTACGCCCTCGACACCTTCTACCTGCTGATCTGCGGCGCCCTGGTGATGTGGATGGCGGCCGGCTTCGCCATGCTCGAGTCCGGTCTGGTGCGCTCGAAGAACACCACCGAGATCCTCACCAAGAACGTCATCCTCTACGGCGTGGCCTGCGTGATGTACCTGCTGGTCGGCTACCACATCATGTACTCCAGCCCGGAGGGCGGCATCCTGCCGAGCCTGGGCTTTCTGATCGGCGCCGAGCACGCGGCGGACCTGGTCGCCGCCGGTGGCGACGACGCGCCGGCCTTCTCCAAACGTGCCGACTTCTTCTTCCAGGTGGTGTTCGTCGCTACCGCCATGTCGATCGTTTCCGGCGCGGTGGCCGAGCGCATGAAGCTGTGGGCCTTCCTCGCCTTCGCGGTGGTGATGACCGGCTTCATCTACCCGGTGCAGGGCTACTGGAAATGGGGTTCGGGTTTCCTCAACCAGGCCGGTTTCCTCGACTTCGCCGGTTCCGGTGTGGTGCACCTGTGCGGCGCCACCGCGGCGCTGGCCGGCGTGCTGATGCTCGGCGCGCGGCGCGGCAAGTACGCCAGCAACGGCCAGGTCAACGCCATTCCCGGCGCCAACCTGCCGCTGGCCACCCTCGGTGCGCTGATCCTGTGGTTCGGCTGGTTCGGCTTCAACGGCGGCTCGCAGCTGAAGATCAGCAGCATCGGGGACGCCAACGCCGTGGCCTCGGCCTTCCTCAACACCAACATGGCGGCGGCCGGCGGTCTGCTGGCGGCGCTGGTCGTCGCGCGCCTGCTGTTCGGCAAGGCCGACCTGACCATGGCCCTCAACGGCGCCCTGGCCGGACTGGTGGCGATCACCGCGGAGCCGGTGACCCCGGCGGCGCTGACCGCAGTGCTGATCGGCGCCGTGGGCGGCGTGCTGGTGGTGGGTGGCGTGCTGCTGCTGGACAAGCTGAAGATCGACGACCCGGTGGGCGCCATCGCGGTGCATGGCCTGGGCGGCATCTGGGGCCTGCTCGCCGTGCCGCTGACCAATGACGGCGGCAGCTTCACCGCCCAGCTGCTCGGCATCGTCTGCATCTTCACCTGGGTGTTCGTCGCCAGCCTGATCGTCTGGGCCGTCCTCAAGGCGGTCATGGGCCTGCGGGTGGATGCCGAGGACGAGTACGCCGGCGTGGACATCGCCGAGTGCGGCATGGAGGCCTATCCGGAGTTCACCCGCAAGAGCTGAGCGGCTGGCGTTGCGTAAAGTATCTGCTTGAATGCATGGGGCGCCCTTAGGCGCCCTTTGCTTTTTCTGGCGCCGCGCTAGAATGCGCGCGAATGGGCTGTCAGCCTTGCCTGCTCGTGCCGCTCGGCGGCATCCGTGGCGAGTCCATCAATGCTTGCACCGGCGGCGCAGACACGCGACGCTGCCGGGCCATAACCAACCTGTTTTGCTGCACCATGGGGTTTCATCATGAGCGACGAAGATCTGGAACAAGACGAGCTGGAAGGTGCCGAGGAGGCCGAAGAGGAGCTGGGTGCCGCGCCGGATGATGACGGCGATGCAGACGACGAGGTGGTCGCTCCGGTAGTCAAGAAGGGCAAGAAGGAAGCCGAGCCGGAAGAGCTGCCATCGATCGAGGCCAAGCAGAAAGAGCGCGATGCGCTGGCCCGGGCGATGGAGGAGTTCCTGGCCCGTGGCGGCAAGGTGCAGGAAGTCGAATCCAACGTGGTTGCCGATCCGCCCAAAAAGCCGGACAGCAAATACGGCAGCCGCCCCATCTGATCGCTTCCGATCACTGGCTGGCGCAAGGGCGACCCCTCGGGGTCGCCCTTTTCATTTCTGCGTCGCGCAGCCTGCGGCGGCGGATGGCCGTTCAGCCCAGGCGCAGCGGGTAGCTCAGCAGCAGGAAGTGCAGCAGGTTGACCGCCCCGTGCAGCAGCAGCGCGGCGTACAGCCGGCCGGACAGCTGCAGGACCCAGCCATAGCCCAGCCCGGCCACGCCGGCGACCAGGGCGAACGGCAGGCTGAACGGCGCATGGGCCAGGCCGAACAGCGCGGCGCCCAGGCCGATGCCGCGGGCGG
>DATCUN010000184.1:0-30501 GCA_036561825.1 Pseudomonas sp. | reverse complement strand
CTCGGGCACCAGCAGGCGCCCGGCCAGCAGGTTGGGCAGCGAGATGTACGGGCTTTTCACCAGGCGCTTGAGGATGCGGTAGGTCAGCGGCGCCACGCGGTAGGCCACCACCATCGGCCGCTTGAACAGCAGCGCCTCGAGAGTCGCCGTGCCGGAGGCGATCAGTACCGCATCGCAGGCGGCCAGCGCCTCGTGGGAGCGGCCATCGAGCAGCTGCACCGGCAGCTCGCGACCGGCGAGCATGGCCTCGACCTGAGCCCTGCGCTCGGCATTGGCACAGGGCAGAACGAAACGCAGACCGGGGCGCAACGCACACAGTCGCGCCGCCGTGTCGAGGAACAGACTGCCCAGGCGCTCGACCTCGCCACCGCGACTGCCGGGCATCAGCGCCACGACGCCGCCCTGCCCCGGCAGGTCGAGCGCGCTCCGCGCGGCAGCGCGGTCGGCATGCAGATCGATGGTATCGGCCAGCGGATGGCCGACGAAGCACACCGGCACCTGCTGCGCTTCGTAGAACTGCGCCTCGAAGGGGAACAGGGTCAGCATCAGGTCGCAGGCCTGACGGATCTTCAGCACGCGCTTCTGCCGCCAGGCCCACACCGACGGGCTGACGTAGTGCACGGTGCGGATGCCGGCCTGGCGCAGCTTGAGTTCGACCCCGAGGGTGAAGTCGGGGGCGTCGATGCCGATGAACACGTCCGGGCGTTCGTCGATCAGGGTGCGGATCAGGCGACGGCGGCGCTTGAGCAGCTCGGGCAGGCGGCCAAGCACCTCGACCAGGCCCATGACCGCCAGGCGCTCCATGGGAAAGTAGGAGTCGAGACCCTCGGCCTGCATGCGCGGGCCGCCGACACCGATGAACTGCACCTCGGGATGGCGAGCCTTGATGGCCTGCATCAGGCCGGCGCCGAGGATGTCGCCGGACGCCTCGCCGGCGACCAGGGCGATCTTCAATGGACGAGTCATCGGATCAGCGGGTGATGCCGCGAGTCGAGTTGCGCACCGAGTCGCAGAACAGCGCCACTTCCGGGTACTGCTCGGCATCCGCGGCCAGCTCGGCCAGCGCCTCCTCTACGGTCATGCCCTTGCGGTACACGACCTTGTAGGCACGGCGCAGGGCGTGCATCACCTCGTCGCTGAAGCCACGCCGGCGCATGCCCTCGAAGTTCATGCTGCGCGCCTCGGCCGGACTGCCGAATACGGTGACGAAGGCCGGTACGTCCTTGCCGATCGCCGTGCCCATGCCGGAGAAGCTGTGCGCGCCGATATGGCAGAACTGGTGAACCAGGGTGAACCCGGAGAGGATCGCCCAGTCGCCAACGTGAACATGCCCGGCCAGCGCGGTGTTGTTGACCAGGATGCAGTGGTCGCCGATCACACTGTCGTGACCGATGTGCACGTAGGCCATCAGCAGGTTGTGGTTGCCGATGGTGGTCTCGTAGCGATCCTGCACGGTACCGCGATGGATGGTGACGCCCTCGCGGATCACGTTGTGATCGCCAATCACCAGCCGGGTCGGCTCGCCCTTGTACTTCAGATCGGGGGTGTCTTCGCCTACCGAGGAAAACTGGTAGATGCGGTTGTGCCGGCCGATCACCGTGGGGCCCTTCACGATCACGTGCGGGCCGATCACGGTACCCTCGCCAATTTCCACGTTCGGCCCGATGATCGACCAGGGGCCGACTTCGACAGTGTCGGCCAGCTTGGCACTCGGATCGATGATGGCGCGAGGGTCGATCAAACTCATTTTTTCTGTTCCGCGCAGATGATCTCACCCGAGCAGACTGCCTTGCCGTCGATGCTGGCCTGGCACTCGAACTTCCAGAGGCCGCGCTTGGCACTGAGGACGCGGGCCTCGAGGGTCAGCTGATCCCCCGGGGTCACCGGCGAGCGGAAGCGCAGGTTGTCGGAGCCGACGAACAGGTACAGGGTATCGGCGGCGGCCTTGGCCCCCATCATGGTGAACCCGAGAATGCCGGCCGCCTGGGCCATGGCCTCGATGATCAGCACGCCCGGCATGATCGGATGGCCAGGAAAGTGGCCGTTGAAGAACGGTTCGTTGATGGTCACGTTCTTGTAGGCGCGGATGCGCTTTTCCTCGAGATTCATCTCCACCACCCGATCCACCAGCAGGAACGGGTAGCGGTGCGGTAGGAGTTCGCGAATCTCGTTGATATCCATCATGTCGTGGGGGCCTTGATCAAAATAGGGAACGCGGGGAAGCACGCATCAGTCATCTGATGCCGCATCACCGCTGGAGGTCACCGCAGCCAGGCGTTTTTCCAGCTGCTGCAGGCGCTTGGCCATGTCGTCCAGATGACGAAGGCGCGCTGCGCTCTTCTTCCACTCGCCGGCCGGCTGCATGGCGGTGCCCGAGGAATAGGCACCCGGCTCGGTGATCGAGCGGGTGACCATGGTCATGCCGGTAACGAATACGTTGTCGCACACCTCGATATGGCCAACCATGCCGACACCGCCGGCGATCATGCAGTGACTGCCGATCTTGGTGCTGCCGGAAATGCCGCAGCAGCCGGCCATGGCGGTGTGGTCGCCGATCTGCACGTTGTGCGCGATCATGATCTGGTTATCCAGCTTGACGCCGTTGCCGATCACCGTATCGGCGAGTGCGCCGCGGTCGATGGTGGTGTTCGCGCCGATCTCGACATCGTCGCCGATGGTCACGCCGCCGATCTGGGCAATCTTGATCCACACGCCCTTGTCGTTGGCAAAACCGAAACCTTCGCCACCCAGCACGGCCCCGGACTGGATGACCACGCGCTGGCCAATGCGTACGTCGTGATAGAGGGTCACGCGCGGTGCCAGCCAGCCGTCGTCGCCGATCACGCTGCGCGCGCCGACCACGCAGTAGGCACCGAGACTCACCCGCGCACCGATGCGCGCGCCAGACTCGACCACCACACCGGCACCGATCGAAGCGCTCGGATCGATGCAGGCATCCTCGGCGACTACAGCACTCGGATGGATGCCGGGCGCAGCAACCGGCTTGCGGTCGAACAGATGCGACAACTGGGCAAAGGCCAGATAGGGATTGGCCAGAACCAGCGCAGCGCCGGCATAACCTTCGGCATCGGCCGCGGTCAGCAGCACCGCCCCGGCCTGGCAGCTGGCCAGGTGCTTGCGGTACTGTGCGTTGGCGAGAAAGGTCAGCTGCTGCGGGCCCGCATCTTGCAGGGCGGCCAGACCACTGATGGCCAGGTCCGCCGGACCACGCAGCTCAGCACCGACACGCTGAGCCAACTCGCCCAGAGTGAAAACGGGAACCGTCATGATCAGCGCTGCTGGTTCATGCGCTCGATCACCTTGGGGGTGATGTCGAACTTAGGCTTGACGTCGACCACCGCCCCGCGCTCGAGCACCAGATCGTAGCTGCCGCTCTTGATCACTTCCTCAACAGCCTTGTCCAACTTCGGCTTGAGCTGCTTGAGCATGTCGCGGTCGGCAACGGCCTTGGATTCGTTCAGCTCCTTGGACTGGAACTGGAAATCGCGGGCCTTTTGCTTGAATTCCAGCTCGAGACGCTCGCGCTCGCTCTGCGGCAGCTTGTCGCCTTCCTTCATCAGACGGTCCTGAATGCGCTTGGCATCGCTCTCCAGGGTCTTCAGACGGGTGAGCTGCGGGCCAAACTTCTTCTCCGCATCCACCGCATACTTCTTGGCGGCATCGGATTCGAGCAGGGCCATCTGGTAATTGAGAACTGCGATATTCATTTCAGCGAAGGCCGGCATGCTCACCAGAGCAGCGGCGAACAGGACAGCTTGGGTCAACTTGCGCACGATGAACTCCTGCTAGAAATCGGTTGGTTAGTGGCCCCGAAGGGCTTAGAAAGTCTGTCCCAGGGAGAACTGGAACACCTGGGTATCGGCTTCGTCGGGCTTCATGACCGGCATGCCGAGACTGAAACTCAGCGGGCCCATGGCCGTCAGCCAGGTCAGGCCGACACCCACCGAGCTGGCCATATCACTCAGACCGAGGTCACATCCGGACTCGCTGCGCGCCTCCTGAGCACTGCTGCAATTGGTGTCGAACACGTTACCCACGTCCCAGAACAGCACCGTGCGCAGCGAGCGCTGATCCTTGACGAACGGCATGGGGAACAGCAGCTCCGCGCCGCCCTGCACCAACACGTTACCACCGAAGGCGTCGCTTTCCGGATCCGGGTCCGCCGCTGCCGGCGTGCTGCGCGGGCCGAGGCTGTTGTCCTCGAAGCCGCGCACCGAGCCGAAGCCACCGGCGTAGTAGTGCTCGTAGAACGGCAGCTCGCTGGTCGAGCCGTAGCTGTCGGCGTAACCCAGGCGGGTGTGGAAGCGCATGGCGTAGTCCTTACCCCACAGCGGCGTGAACACCTGCCCGTTGTATTCCATACGATAGAAGGACAGATCGCTGCCCGGCAGGGTGATCTCGCCGCTCAGGCTCTGCGAATGACCGCGGGTGGCGAACATGCCGCGGTTGAGGGTCGACTCCGACCAGCCGATCGAGCCCTTGAAGTTGGTGTAGCTGTCGCCTTCCTGGTCGACGAAGTCACGGATCTCGTCGACCGCGTAGGTACCGGGGCTGATATCGTCCTGCTGGACCGACAGGCCATAGTTCAGCCGCGAGGTTTCGCTGACCGGGTAGCCGAGGTTGATCCCCGCGCCCAGACTGTCCACCGAATAGCTGGTGAAGTCGACGTCGTAGTCGTCGTAGTCGGTGGTGCGGTAGAACATGTTGTAGCCGAGGCTGACGCCGTCTTCGGTCCAGTAGGGATCGGTGAAGGCGAAGTTGTAGCGGGTCTGGTACTCGCTGCGGGTCAGGCCGAGGTTGACCTTGTTGCCGGTGCCGAGGAAGTTGCTCTGGCTGATCGAGCCGCCGAGGATCAGGCCGGCGCTCTGCGCAAAGCCGACGCTGGCGGTGACCGAGCCGGACGGCTGCTCCTCGACGCTGTAGTTGACGTCGACCTGGTCGTCGGTGCCAGGCACCTGCGGGGTTTCGACGTTGACTTCCTTGAAGTAGCCGAGGCGCTCGAGACGGGTCTTGGACTGGTCGATCAGGTAGGTCGAGGCCCAGCCGCCCTCCATCTGGCGCATCTCGCGACGCAGCACCTCGTCCTCGGTCTTGGTGTTGCCGCGGAAGTTGATGCGGTTGACGTAGGCACGCTTGCCCGGATCGACGGCGAAGGTCAGGCTGACGGTATTGTCCTCGTCATGTGCCTCGGGAATGCCGTTGACGTTGGCAAAGGTGTAGCCCTCGTTACCCAGGCGCCGGGTGATCAGCTCGGAAGTACTGGTCATCACCTTGCGCGAGAAGATCTGCCCTTCCTTGACCAGCAGCAGCTGGCGCACCTCTTCCTCGGGTACGCGCAGATCACCGGCCAGCTTCACCTCGCGGATGCGGTACTTCTCGCCCTCGTTGATGTTGACGGTGACGTAGACGTGCTTCTTGTCCGGCGTGATGGACACCTGGGTCGAGGAGATGTCCATGTTGATGTAGCCGCGATCGAGGTAATACGAACGCAGGCGCTCGAGGTCGCCGGACAGCTTTTCGCGGGAGTACTTGTCATCGCTGCGGATGAACGACAGCCAGTTGGTGGTGCGCAGCTCGAACAGGCCGGCGAGCTCTTCGCTGGAAAACACCTTGTTGCCGACGATGTTGATGTGCTGGATCGCCGCGACCGAGCCTTCGTTGATTTCGATCTTCAGCGCCACGCGGTTACGCGGCTGGCTGACCATCTTGGTCTCGATGGTGGCCGAATAGCGGCCCTGGGCCACGTACTGGCGCTGCAGCTCGTTGCGCACGCCCTCGAGGGTGGCCTGCTGGAAGATTTCGCCCTCGGCCAGGCCGGACTGTTTCAGGCCCTTGAGCAGATCATCGGTGGCGATGGCCTTGTTGCCCTCGATCTCGATAGTGGAGATCGACGGACGCTCGACCAGATCGACCACCAGCACGTTGCCGTCGCGACCGAGGCGAATATCCTGGAAGAAACCGGTCTTGAACAGGGAGCGGGTCGCATCCACCAGCCGGCGGTCATCGACCGCGTCACCCACATTGAGCGGCAAGGCACCGAACACGCTGCCGGCAGACACCCGCTGCAGGCCGTTGACGCGAATATCGGTGATGGTAAAGGACTCGGCGTGAACCTCGGCGGTCATCAGCGCGGCAATTACCGCCGGTAGCAGCAAGCGTTTCATGAAGTCCTTTCTATACTTTTCAGACTGACTAAAAAGGAACTGCCGCAACAGGCGGCAGCTCCGCAATGCATGGCAGGCTACAGTCGGCTGATGTCATTAAACAGCGCGAGGAGCATCAGGCCGACAACCAGACTGACGCCTATCTGCATGCCAATCGCCTGTACCCGCTCGGAGAGTGGCCGGCCACGGGCCCACTCGACCAGATAGAACAGCAGATGCCCGCCATCGAGGACCGGAATCGGCAACAGGTTGAGCACCCCCAGGCTAATGCTCAGGTAGGCAAGGAAACTCAGGAAATCCCCCACCCCAGACTGGGCCGAAGCGCCGGCCACTTTAGCAATCGTTATCGGGCCACTCAAGTTTTTTACCGAGAGCTCGCCGAACAGCATCTTGCCGATCGAGTCGAGGGTCATCCGGCTCATCGTCCAGGTGCGCTTGACGCTCTCCCCCACGGCATCCAGCGGACCGTAACTGACCTCGCGCAGCATGTCCGCCGGCCATTCGCCACCCTCGACACCGGCACCGAGATAGCCGCTGCGCTGCTTGCCTTCGCCACGCGCAGCCAGGGTGAGGCTCACCTCGAAACGGCGACCGTCACGCTCGACCATGAACTCGACGCGCTGACCCGGCTGCTCGCGTACGGCATCGACCACCTGCTGCCACTCGTCCAGCAGGCGCCCTTCCACGCTCAGCAGTCGATCCCCCACCTGCAGGCCGGCTGCCTTGGCCGGCCCCTCGGGATCGAGCTGGGCCAGCACCGGCGCAATCTGCGGCCGCCACGGGCGGATCCCCAGCGACGCCAGCGGATCGGGATCCTCGACATTCTTGAGCCAGCCGGCGAGCGCCAGGCTGCGCTCGCTTTCCACCGTCGACCCCGGCTCCTGCAGGCGCAGGCGCAGGGTACCGGTTTCGCCGAGACGGCGAATCAGCTGCAGATTGACCTCGCTCCAGCCGCGCGTCGGCTCGCCGTCCACCGCCAGTACTTCGGCACCGGCCACCACCCCCGCCTGCCCGGCCACACTGCCCGACTCGACGCTGCCGATCACCGGGCGCACTTGCTGGCTGCCGAGCATGGCCAGAATCCAGAAGAACAGCAGCGCCAGCAGGAAGTTGGCCACCGGGCCGGCAGCCACGATGGCAAAGCGCTGCTGCACGCTCTTGCGGTTGAACGCCTGCTCCAGCAGGGCCGGCGGTACATCGCCCTCGCGCTCGTCGAGCATCTTCACGTAGCCGCCCAGCGGCACCGCCGCGATGACGTACTCGGTACCTTGACGGTCGTGCCAGCGCAGCAGTGGCGTGCCGAACCCCACGGAGAAGCGCAGGACCTTGACGCCACAGCGCCGCGCCACCCAGAAGTGGCCGAACTCGTGGATGGTAACCAGCACGCCCAATGCCACCAGGGTGCCCACAATCATGTACAGCGCATTCATCGGAACACCTCCGGACTCAACGTCCGTATTGCGCCAGCCATTCGTGGGCAACCGCTCTCGCCTGCGCGTCGGCGGCCAGCACCTGCTCCAGCTCGCGGACCTCGACGGCAGGAATGCGGTTCAACACCACGTCGATCATGTGTGCAATCTCGTGGAAGCGGATGCGCTCGTCAAGAAAAGCCGCCACCGCAATCTCGTTGGCGGCATTCAGCAGCGCCGGCGCCGTGCCGCCGGTTTCGGCGGCCTGCCGCGCCAGCTTCAGGCAGGGGAAACGCCGCTCGTCCGGCGCTTCGAAATCCAGGCGAGCGATGGCGAACAGATCCAGCGGCGCGACACCCGAATCGATGCGCCGCGGCCACGCCAGGGCATGGGCGATCGGCGTGCGCATGTCCGGATTGCCGAGCTGGGCCAGTACCGAGCCGTCGACGTAGTCGACCAGCGAATGAATCACGCTCTGCGGATGGATCACCACCTCGACCTGGGCCGGTCGCGCATCGAACAGCCAGCAGGCCTCGATGAGCTCCAGGCCCTTGTTCATCATGCTCGCCGAGTCGACCGAGATCTTGCGCCCCATCGCCCAGTTGGGATGGGCACAGGCCTGCTGCGGCGTGGCCTCGCTCAGGCGCTCCAGCGGCCAGCTGCGGAACGGCCCGCCTGAGGCGGTGAGCAGGATCCGGCGCACGCCGACCTGCCCCAGGCCGCGCGCATAGTCGCCCGGCATGCACTGGAAGATGGCGTTGTGCTCGCTGTCGATCGGCAGCAGCTGCGCCCCGTGGGTCTGCACGGCCTGCATGAACAGGGCCCCGGACATCACCAGGGCTTCCTTGTTGGCCAGCAGCACGCGCTTGCCCGCCTGCACCGCCGCCAAGGTCGGCTTGAGGCCGGCAGCGCCGACGATGGCCGCCATCACCGCATCCACCTCGGGATGCGCCGCCACTTCGCACAAGCCCTGCTCGCCGACCAGCACTTCGATGTGCAGGCCGGCAGCCAGCAGACTGCCCTGCAGTTGCCGCGCGGCGTCGGCACTCGGCACCACGGCATAACGCGGTGGATGCAGCAGGCACAGGCGCTCCAGCTCGACCAGCCGGCTGTAGCCCGTCAGGGCGAACACCGCGTAGTCGTGCGGATGGCGGGCGATTACATCGAGGGTGGACAGACCGATGGAACCGGTCGCACCCAGTACGGTTATCTGTTGCTTCACAGGCTACCCCAGCCATGCAGCCAGAGCAGCACGGCAAACATCGGCACCGCCGCCGTCAGGCTGTCGATGCGATCCAGCACGCCACCGTGACCCGGCAGCAGGTTGCTGCTGTCCTTGATCCCAGCCTGGCGCTTGAACATGCTTTCGGTGAGATCGCCGACCACCGAGATCAGCACCACCAGCGCCGCGCCGATCAGCGCGACCAGCAGCTCCGCGGCATCCCAGTCGCGATACAGGCCGACCAGCAGGGTGAGCAGCAGGCTGCAGGCCAGCCCCCCGTAGAGGCCCTCCCAGCTCTTGCCGGGACTGACCTGCAGCGCCAGCTTGCGCCGACCAAAGCGTTTGCCGCTGAAGTAGGCGCCGATATCGGCGCTCCACACCAGCACCATCACCGCCAGGATCAGGCTGTTGCCCTGCGGCCACTGCTTGAGCAGCAGCAGGCCCTGCCAGGCCGGCAGCAGGATCAGCAGGCCGATCAGCAGACGCACCGGCAGCGCCTGCCAGGCACGACTGCTGCCGGGATAACCCAGCACCAGGCCGATCGCCGCCAGCCACCAGAGCACCGCCGCCGTCAGCAGCGGCCCCGCCAGCTGCGGCAGCTGGTACAACCCGAGCAGCAACAGCGCGACGCCGGCCGCATAGGCCAGGCGCAGCGGCTGCACCTCGAGCCCGGCCAGGCGCGCCCATTCCCACGCACCGACACAGACGATCGCGGCAATGAACAGGGCAAACCAGCCACCCTGAAGGAGAAAAAAGCCGCCCAGAGCGATGGGCAGCATTATCAGGGCAGTGATGATGCGCTGTTTCAGCATGTAGGTTTCCGTTGTTCCGCCGCCACCTGCTCGCTGGTCTTGCCGAAGCGGCGCTGCCGGCGGGCAAAATCGTCCAGTGCGGCACGCATGGCTGCGTGCTTGAAGTCCGGCCAGAGCGCGTCGGAGAAATACAGCTCGGCGTAGGCCACCTGCCAGAGCAGGAAATTGCTGATGCGCTGCTCGCCGCCGGTACGGATGCACAGATCGACAGGCGGCTGCTCGCCGGTGACCAGGCACCGCTGCAGCAGGTCCGGCGTGATCTCGTCGGCCGCCAGATGACCAGCCGCCACCTCGCGCGCCAGACGCTGCGCGGCCTGGGCGATGTCCCACTGGCCGCCGTAGTTGGCTGCCACCTGCAGCAGCATCCCCGTGCCGCCAGCGGCCTGCGCCTCGGCTTCGCCAATCGCGGCCTGCAGTTCCGGATGGAAGCGCGTGCGATCACCCAGCACCCGCAGGCGGATGCCGTTGCTCACCAGCTTCTTGGCCTCGCGGCGCAGGGCCATGAGGAACAACTCCATCAGCGCACCCACCTCGTCGGCCGGACGCTGCCAGTTCTCGCTGGAGAAGGCGAACAGAGTCAGCACCTCGACGCCCGCCTCGGCACACACCTCGATCACCGCACGCACCGCGTCGACGCCCGCCTTGTGCCCGGCCACGCCGGGCAGGAAGCGTTTCTTCGCCCAGCGGTTGTTGCCATCCATGATGATGGCAACGTGGCGCGGAATGGCGGCCTGCACGGCTTGTTTCGTCTTGTCCATGACTGTCATCCGGCCGTCAGACGGCCATCAGGTCGGCTTCCTTGGCTTCGAGCGCCTTCTCGACATCGGCCACGGCCTTGTCGGTCAGCTTCTGCACCTCGTCGGCGGCGCGACGCTCGTCGTCCTCGCTGATTTCCTTTTCCTTGACCAGATCCTTGAGCTGGGCCAGGGCATCGCGGCGGATATTGCGGATCGCCACGCGGGCATTCTCCGACTCGGCACGCGCCTGCTTGGTGAAGCCCTTGCGGGTTTCCTCGGTCAGGGCCGGCATCGGCACGCGGATGGTGGTGCCGGCAGTGGCCGGATTGAGCCCCAGATCGGAGGTCATGATCGCCTTCTCGACCGCCTGGATCATGCTCTTGTCGAACACGGTCAGGGCCAGCGTGCGCGAATCCTCGGCGATCACGTTGGCCACCTGGCGCAGCGGGGTATCGGAGCCGTAGTAGGACACCATGACGCTGTCCAGAATGCTCGGGTGGGCGCGGCCGGTGCGGATCTTGGCAAAGGCGTGATCCAGCGACTCCAGCGACTTCCTCATGCGCTCCTGCGCGTCTTTCTTGATCTCGTTGATCATTCTCAAGCCTCCTCGACCAGGGTGCCTTCGGCGCCCCCGACAACAATATTAAGCAAGGCTCCGGGCTTGTTCATGTTGAACACCCGCAGCGGCATCTTGTGATCGCGGCACAGGCAGATGGCTGTCAGATCCATCACGCCCAGCTTGCGGTCGAGCACCTCGTCATAGGTGAGGTGCTCGAACTTCTCGGCATTGGGATCCTTGAACGGATCGGCAGTGTACACCCCATCGACCTTGGTCGCCTTCAGCACCAGGTCGGCATTGACCTCGATGCCACGCAGGCAGGCCGCCGAGTCGGTGGTGAAGAACGGATTGCCGGTGCCAGCCGAGAAGATCACCACTTCCCCGCTAGCCAGGTGGCGCACGGCCTTGCGCCGGTCGTAGTGGTCGGTGACCCCGACCATGGAGATCGCCGACATCACCAGAGCCGGGATGTTCGAGCGCTCCAGAGCGTCGCGCATGGCCAGCGAGTTCATCACCGTGGCCAGCATGCCCATGTGATCGCCGGTGACCCGATCCATGCCGGCCGCACTCAGCGCCGCACCCCGGAACAGGTTGCCGCCGCCGATGACCAGCCCGACCTGGACGCCGATGCCCACCAGCTGACCGATCTCCAGCGCCATGCGGTCGAGCACCTTGGGATCGATACCGAACTCCTCGCTGCCCATCAGCGCTTCACCGCTGAGCTTGAGCAAAATACGTTTGTAGCGGGGTTGGCGTCCACTCAGCTGGGCCATACGAATCTCCTGCGGCAGTGAAAGGTTGCGAAAAGCCGGCGCCTTCCGCATGCCGGCGCGGATTTGACCACGCCGGACGAAATCTGTGCCCTCATGGCACGAAAAACAGCATCCATTTCTTGCTTGTAGCAGGCCCGGCAGATCGGCGCTGCCGGCCCCCAAAGAAAAGGCTGCGCGCGGAAGCGGGCAGCCTTTTCTCGGACAGCATCAGAGCGTCTTACTGCTGGCTGGCAGCCACCTGGGCAGCAACTTCGGCAGCGAAGTCGACTTCAGCCTTCTCGATGCCCTCGCCCACTTCGTAACGCACGAAGGAGACGACTTCGGCACCGGCCTGCTTGGCCAGTTCGCCGACCTTGACATCGGGGTTCTTGACGAAAGGCTGCTCGACCAGGCTGGCTTCGGCGAGGAACTTGGCGATGCGACCCTTGACCATGTTCTCGACGATGTTTTCCGGCTTGCCGGCGATCTTGTCGGCATTCAGGGCCAGGAAGATTTCCTTTTCCTTGGCAACGGCTTCCGCGGAAACCTCGGCAGCGCTGACGAACTGCGGGTTGCTGGCCGCAACGTGCATGGCGATTTCCTTGGCCAGCTCGGCATTGCCACCCTTGAGGGTAACCACAACACCAATGCGGTGGCCGTGCAGGTAGGAACCCACCACGTCGCCTTCGACGCGAGTCAGGCGACGGATGTTGACGTTCTCGCCGCACTTGGAAACCAGGGCTTCGCGAGCCGGCTCCTGAGCAGCGATCAGCGGAGCGACGTCGGCCAGCTTGTCGGCAAAGGCCTTCTCGATGCTGGCAGCAACGAAGTTCTTGAAGTCGTCCTGCAGAGCCAGGAAGTCGGTCTGGGAGTTGACTTCGAGGATCACGGCCGACTTGTTGTCGTCAGCCACTTTGACCGCGATGGAACCTTCGGCAGCGATGTTGCCGGCCTTCTTGGCGGCCTTGATGGCACCAGCGGCACGCATGTCGTCGATGGCCTTTTCGATGTCGCCACCAGCGGCAGTCAGGGCCTTCTTGCAATCCATCATGCCTTGGCCAGTGCGCTCGCGCAGTTCTTTAACCAGGGCTGCAGTAATCTCTGCCATGTTCGGAGTCCTCTAGAGTTGCTCTAAACCAGTTCGCCCGGCGGGCCGGGCGGCAATTCGGAGGTGGCAAAAAGGGGGCCTAGCCCCCTTTTTTGCGCACCGGATAACGCTTGGCGCGCCTGGCGCTTAGCCTTCGGCAGCTTCGGACGAAGCAGCTTCGGCGAACTCGGCACCGGACTTGGACTTGCCGCTCAGCACGGCGTCGGCCATCGAGCCCAGGTACAGCTGAACGGCGCGGATGGCGTCGTCGTTACCCGGGATAATGTAGTCCACACCTTCCGGGCTGCTGTTGGTATCGACGATGCCGATGACCGGGATACCCAGCTTGTTGGCTTCGGTGATGGCGATGCGCTCGTGATCAACGTCGACCACGAACAGGGCGTCCGGCAGGCCGCCCATGTCCTTGATACCACCCAGGCTGCGCTCCAGCTTTTCCAGATCGCGGGTGCGCATCAGCGCTTCTTTCTTGGTCAGCTTCTCGAAGGTGCCGTCCTGGGACTGCACTTCCAGATCGCGCAGACGCTTGATCGAGGCACGGATGGTCTTGAAGTTGGTCAGCATGCCGCCGAGCCAGCGGTGATCGACGAACGGCATGCCGGCGCGGGCAGCCTCTTCACGGACGATCTTGCTGGCGGAACGCTTGGTGCCGACGAACAGGATCTTGTTCTTGCCAGCAGCCAGCTTCTCAACGAAGGCCAGGGCCTCGTTGAACATCGGCAGGGTTTTTTCGAGGTTGATGATGTGGATCTTGTTGCGCGAGCCGAAGATGAACTTGCCCATCTTCGGGTTCCAGTAACGGGTCTGGTGGCCGAAGTGGCAGCCGGCCTTGAGCATATCGCGCATGTTGACTTGGGACATTTCTATTCCTCGATAAGTCGGGTTGAGCCTCCACGCATCCCAATATCCAACCCTTGCGGGCACCCAGGATAGATTGTGTCGATGCGTGTGTGGTTTCGGTGCCTTTCCGGGACTACCCCGAAAAGCGCCGCGCTTTATACCATACATGCACGCTCGGCGAAACCCGCCTGCACGCCGCCGCGGCCGTCCGCAGCGGATGCTGGGTCTGTTAGAATGACATCCTTTCCTGTTTACCGTAGGCAGGCGCAGCGCGCCAGAGAGAGCTGATGACCGTCACCATCAAGACCCCCGAGGAAATCGAGAAAATGCGTGTCGCCGGCCGCCTGGCCGCCGAAGTGCTGGAGATGATCGAGCCGCACGTCCGCGCGGGCGTCACCACCGAGGAACTGAACCGCCTCTGCCACGACTACATCGTCGACGTGCAGCAGGCCGTTCCCGCGCCGCTGAACTACCACGGGTTTCCCAAGTCGATCTGCACCTCGATCAACCACGTGGTCTGCCACGGCATCCCCAACGACAAGCCGCTCAAGGATGGCGACATCCTCAACATCGACATCACCGTGATCAAGGACGGCTACTTCGGCGATACCAGCAAGATGTTCCTGGTCGGCAACGCGCCCGAGTGGGCCCAGCGACTTTGCCAGATCACCCAGGAATGCCTGTACAAGGGCATCTCGCTGGTTCGCCCCGGCGCCCACCTGGGCGACATCGGCGAGATCATCCAGAAGCACGCCGAGTCGAACGGTTACTCGGTGGTTCGCGAGTACTGCGGCCACGGCATCGGCAACGTGTTCCACGAAGAGCCGCAGGTGCTGCACTATGGGCGCGCTGGCAGCGGCCTCGAACTCAAGGCCGGCATGACCTTCACCATCGAGCCGATGATCAACCAGGGTCGCCACGAGACCCGCCTGCTCGGCGACGGCTGGACGGCGATCACCAAGGACCGCAAGCTCTCTGCCCAGTATGAACACACCCTCCTGGTGACCGAAAACGGTTGCGAGATCCTCACCCTGCGCAACGACGACACCATCGCCCGCTGCCTGCCCTGAGCAGCGCCGCCCAGCCCCTGAACGGAGATCGCCCGATGTCGCATCCGGAAGTGGACCATGAGCTGTTCGACCGCGGCCAGTTCCAGGCCGAGCTCGCCCTGAAGAGCAGCCCGATCGCCGCCTTCAAGAAGGCGATCCGCCGGGCCGGCGAAATACTCGACGGGCGCTTCTCCGCCACCTGCGACATCCGCCGCCTGATCACCGGCCGCGCCTGGTTCGTCGACCAGATCCTGCGCGAAGCCTGGGCCCGCTTCGACTGGGGCGATGCCAACGACATCGCCCTGGTCGCGGTCGGCGGCTATGGTCGCGGCGAGCTGCATCCGCACTCGGACATCGACATCCTGATCCTGCTCGACGGCGCGCAGCACGACAGCCTGCGCGAACCGATCGAGGGCTTCCTCACCCTGCTGTGGGACATCGGCCTGGAGATCGGCCAGAGCGTGCGTTCGGTGGAGGACTGCGCCGAACAGGGGCGCGCCGACCTGACGGTGATCACCAACCTGATGGAAAGCCGCACCCTGGTCGGCGCGGACGACCTGCGCCGACGCATGCTCGCCGCCACCGGCACCCAGTACATGTGGCCGGCGCGCGAGTTCTTTCTCGCCAAGCGTGCCGAGCAGCACGCCCGCCACGCCAAGTACAACGACACCGAGTACAACCTCGAGCCCAACGTCAAGGGCTCGCCCGGCGGCCTGCGCGACCTGCAGAACATCCTCTGGGTCATCGGCCGCTACTACGGCACCCTGACCCTGGAAACCCTGGTCACCCGCGGCCTGCTGACCCCGAGCGAATTCGGCCTGCTGAGCGCCAGCCAGGAGTTCCTGTGGAAGGTGCGCTACGCCCTGCACATGGTCGCCGGGCGCGCCGAGGACCGCCTGCTGTTCGACCACCAGCGGCGCCTGGCCGGCCTGCTCGGCTTCACCGCCAGCAACGCCAAGCTGGCGGTCGAGAGCTTCATGCAGAAGTACTACCGGGTGGTGATGGCGGCCGCGGAGCTGAGCGACCTGGTCAACCAGACCCTCGAGGAACAGCTGCTCGAGCAGCCGGACTCCGGCGAGCTGCGGCCGCTGAATGCGCGCTTCCAGGTCCGCGACGGCTTCATCGAGGCCACCGACCCGGGCGTCTTCAAGCGCTGCCCCAGCGCGATCCTGGAGATTTTCGTGCTGATGGCCCAGCAGCCGGAGATCCGCGGCGTGCGCTCCGGCACCATCCGCCTGCTGCGCGACCATCGCCAGCTGATCGACGACAAGTTCCGCCATGACATCCGCAACACCAGCCTGTTCGTCGAGCTGTTCAAGTCCCATGAGGGCATCCACCGCAACCTGCGGCGGATGAACCGCTACGGCATCCTCGGCCGCTACCTGCCGGAGTTCGGCCACATCATCGGTCAGATGCAGCACGACCTGTTCCACATCTATACGGTCGACGCGCACACCCTCAACCTGATCAAGAACCTACGCAAACTCGACCGTCCGGAGATGGCGGAAAAGTACCCGCTGGCCAGCGAGCTGATGGCCCAGCTGCCCAAGCCCGAGCTGGTGTACTTCGCCGGTCTGTACCACGACATCGCCAAGGGCCGCGGCGGCGACCACTCCGAACTGGGCGCCAAGGATGCCCTGGCCTTCTGCGAGCGCCACCACCTGCCGCCGTGGGACAGCCGGCTGATCGCCTGGCTGGTGAAGAACCACCTGGTCATGTCCACCACCGCGCAGCGCAAGGATCTTTCCGACCCGCAGGTGATCCACGACTTCGCCTGCACGGTCGGCGACCAGACCCACCTCGACTACCTCTACGTGCTGACCGTGGCCGACATCAACGCCACCAACCCGACGCTGTGGAACTCCTGGCGCGCCTCACTGATGCGCCAGTTGTACGCCGAGACCAAGCGCGCCCTGCGCCGCGGCCTGGAGAACCCGATCGACCGCGAGGAACGCATCCGCGAGAACCAGCACGCGGCGCTCAAGCTGCTGCACGCGCGCGAGGGCATCGACGCCGATGCCGCCGAACAACTGTGGGCGCAACTGGGCGACCACTACTTCCTGCGCCACAGCGCCGAGGATATCGCCTGGCATGCCGAAGCCATCCTACGCCATCCCCACGACGGCGCGCCGCTGGTGCTGATCAAGGAAACCACCCAGCGCGAATTCGAGGGCGGCACGCAGATCTTCATCTACGCCCCGGACCAGCACGATTTCTTCGCCGTGACCGTGGCAGCCATGGACCAGCTCAACCTGAACATTCAGGACGCGCGCATCCTCACCTCGACCAGCCAGTTCACCCTCGACACCTATGTGGTACTGGACGCTGACGGCGGCTCGATCGGCGACGATCCCGAGCGCATCGCCGAGATCCGCCAGGGCCTGGTCGACGCGCTGAAGAACCCGCTGGACTACAGCACCATCATCAAGCGCCGGGTGCCGCGCCAGCTGAAGAGCTTCGGCTTCGCCCCGCAGGTGACCATCCATACCGACGCCCAGCGCCCGCTGAGCGTGATCGAGGTGATCGCCCCCGACCGCCCCGGCCTGCTGGCCCGCGTCGGGCAGATCTTCCTCGACTTCGACCTGTCGGTGCAGAACGCCAAGATCGCCACCCTCGGCGAGCGCGTGGAAGACGTATTCTTCGTCACCGACGCCCACCACCAGCCGCTGTCCGACCCGGAACTCTGCGCTCGTCTGCAGGAATCCCTGGTCCGCCAGCTTTCCGACACCCAGGACAGCGCCGTCCCGCTGTCACGCATCAGCTTCTGAACAGGAACTCTTGATGAACCGTGCCCTCGACCTCCTGCAGCCCTACCCGTTCGAGAAGCTGCGCGCGCTGCTTGCCGGCGCCCAGCCGCCGGCGACCAAGAAGCCGATCGCCCTGTCCATCGGCGAGCCCAAGCACCGCTCGCCGAGTTTCGTCGCCGAGGCGCTGGCCAGCAACCTCGACCAGCTTGCCGTGTATCCCTCCACCATCGGCCTGCCGGCGCTGCGCGAGTCCATCGCCGCCTGGTGTGAGCGCCGCTTCGGCGTGCCGGCCGGCTGGCTGGACCCGGCCAAGCACGTGCTGCCGGTCAACGGCACCCGCGAGGCACTGTTCGCCTTCACCCAGGCGGTGGTCGACCGCAGCCCCGACGCCCTGGTGGTCAGCCCCAACCCGTTCTACCAGATCTACGAAGGCGCCACCCTGCTCGCCGGCGCCCAGCCGCACTACCTGCCGTGCCTGGCCGAGAACGGCTTCAACCCCGACTTCGACGCCGTGCCGGCGGAAGTCTGGCAGCGCTGCCAGATCCTGTTCATCTGCTCGCCCGGCAACCCCACCGGCGCCCTGGTGCCGCTGGACACCCTCAAGCAGCTGATCGCCCTGGCCGACCAGCACGACTTCGTGATCGCCGCCGACGAGTGCTACAGCGAGCTGTACTTCGACGAGCAGAACCCGCCCGCCGGCCTGCTGAGCGCCTGCGCCGAACTCGGCCGCAGCGACTTCAAGCGCTGCGTGGTGTTCCACAGCCTGTCCAAGCGCTCCAACCTGCCGGGCCTGCGCTCCGGCTTCGTCGCCGGCGACGCCGAAATCCTCAAACCGTTCCTGCTCTATCGCACCTACCACGGCTGCGCCATGCCGGTGCAGACCCAGCTGGCGAGCATCGCCGCCTGGAACGACGAGGCCCACGTGCAGGCCAACCGCGCCCTGTACCGCGAGAAGTTCGACGCCGTGCTGGACATCCTCGGCGGCGTGCTCGAGGTCGAACGCCCGGACGGCGGCTTCTATCTGTGGGCGAAAACCCCGGGCGACGACACCACCTTCACCCGCGAGCTGTTCGAGCGCGAGCACGTCACCGTGGTGCCCGGCTCCTACCTGTCGCGCGCAGTGGACGGCCTCAACCCCGGCGCCGGCCGCGTGCGCATGGCCCTGGTCGCGCCGCTGGCCGAGTGCGTCGAAGCGGCCGAGCGTATCCGTGCCTACCTGCAGGAACGTCAAGGATGATGGACAACCCGCTGAACGTGATGACCGCGCTGATCGGCATCGGCATGCTGATGCTCGGCGTCGGCTACACCCAGCGCGCGAGCGATGCTGGCGTGGCGGTACTGGCCATCGGTGTGCTGGTCATGCTGTCATCGCTGGTCTACCGTCTGTACCTGGCCTTCGGCTGACCCCGCCGACGCCCCGCCACGATTCTCGGAAACACGAAATGCCCAGTGAAATCAAAGACCTGCAGCTTTATGGAATCAAGGCCTGCGATACCATGAAGAAGGCGCGCAGCTGGCTCGACGAACGGCAGCTGAGCTACCGTTTTCACGACTACAAGGCCGCCGGCATCGACCGCGCCAGCCTGGAAAGATGGTGCAACGAGCATGGCTGGGACAAGGTCCTCAACCGCGCCGGCACCACCTTCCGCAAGCTTGCCGACGAACAGAAGGCCGATCTCGACCAGGCCCGCGCCATCGACCTGATGCTCGCCCAGCCGTCGATGATCAAGCGCCCGGTCCTCGACCTCGGCGAGCGGACCCTGCTCGGCTTCAAGCCCGAACTCTATGCGGCGGCGCTCGCCTGAGCCCGCCGATTGAATACTGAATAGTGAAAGGATCAATCCCCATGTCGCAGCACCTCTACAGCATCGCCTTCGGCGTCGGCACCCAGAACCGTCAGGGCACCTGGCTGGAAGTCTTCTACGCCCTGCCGCTGCTCAACCCGCCGGCCGAACTGGTGGCTACCACCGCCAACGCCCTCGGCTACACCGGCGGCAACCAGACCCTCGCCCTGAGCAACAACCAGGCCCATGACCTGGCCGGCGCCCTCAAGCAGATCGACGCCGCCCAGGCCGCCCTGCTCACCCGCCTGGCCGAGAGCCGCAAGCCGCTGGTCGCCGTGCTGCTGGCCGAAGACAGCGCACCGGCCAGCACCCCGGAGGCCTACCTCAAGCTGCACCTGCTGTCGCATCGCCTGGTCAAGCCGCACGGCACCAGCCTGGCCGGCATCTTCGCACTGCTGCCCAACGTGGCGTGGACCAACGAAGGCGCCATCGACCTGGCGGAACTGGCCGAGCGCCAGCTGGAAGCCCGCCTGAAGGGCGAGCTGCTGGAAGTGTTCTCGGTCGACAAGTTCCCGAAGATGACCGACTACGTGGTGCCGAGCGGCGTGCGCATCGCCGACACCGCCCGCGTGCGCCTGGGCGCCTACGTCGGCGAAGGCACCACCATCATGCACGAGGGCTTCGTCAACTTTAACGCCGGCACCGCCGGCCCGGGCATGATCGAAGGCCGCGTCTCCGCCGGCGTGTTCGTCGGCAAGGGCTCGGACCTGGGCGGCGGCTGCTCAACCATGGGCACCCTGTCCGGTGGCGGCAACATCGTCATCTCGGTCGGCGAAGGCTGCCTGATCGGTGCCAATGCCGGCATCGGCATCCCGCTGGGCGACCGCTGCACCGTCGAATCCGGCCTGTACATCACTGCCGGCACCAAGGTCGCCGTGCTCGACGACCAGGGCTCCCTGGTGGAAGTGGTCAAGGCCCGCGACATCGCCGGGCAGAACGACCTGCTGCTGCGCCGCAACTCGCAGACCGGCGCGGTCGAGTGCAAGACCAACAAGACCGCGGTCGAACTGAACGAAGTGCTGCACGCGCACAACTAAAAATTGACTTAAAGCTACTACGCTCGGCCATGCTGCGTTGAAGTCAGGCTCGGACAGTGCTGTTTACTGAACGCCCGCAGGGCGGCCCGAAGGGCGAGTGAAACGAGTACTGCTCATTTACACTCAGTAAACTCCGCGTCCTCGCCTGACTTCGCCTTGCCTGACCTTCGCTCGCTACGCTTTAAGAGCAATTTTTAAGCGCCAGCACCGTAGGGTGGACTCGCCATATAGCGGCAGTCCACCACTGGCCCTGACAGGAGCCACCATGTCCCTGCCCTCCCCCTGGCGTGCCGACTTCCCGGCCTTCGCCGCCTTCACCGCCAGCCGCCAGACCTACCTCGATACCGCCGCCACCGCGCAGAAGCCGCAGAAGGTACTGGACGCCCTGCTCGACCACTACGCCGGCGGCGCCGCCAATGTGCATCGCGCCCAGCACGGTCCGGGCGAGCGGGCCACCCTGGCCTTCGAAGGCGCCCGCGAGAAGGTGGCGCAGTGGTTGAATGCGGACAGCCCCGCGGAGATCGTCTTCACCCGCGGCAGCACCGAGGGTCTGAATCTGCTGGCCTACGGCCTTGAGCACCTGTTCTCCGCCGGTGACGAGATCGTCATCAGCGCCCTCGAGCACCACGCCAACCTGCTGCCTTGGCAGCAACTGGCGCAGCGCCGCGGACTCAAGCTGGTGGTGCTGCCGCTGGATGGCGCCGGCGATATCGACCTGGAGCAGGCCGCCCTGCTGATCGGCCCGCGCACCCGCCTGTTGGCGGTCAGCCAGCTGTCCAACGTACTGGGCCGCTGGCAGCCGCTGGAGCGCCTGTTGCCCCTGGCCCGCGCGCAGGGGGCATTCACAGTGGTCGACGGCGCCCAGGGCGCGGTCCATGGTCGGCATGACCTGCAGGCACTGGACTGCGACTTCTACGTGTTTTCCGGCCACAAGCTCTACGCCCCGGACGGCATCGGCGCGCTCTACGGCCGCAGCCGCGCCTTGGCGCAACTGCGCCACTGGCAGTTCGGCGGCGAGATGGTGCAGCACGCCGACTACCACAGCGCGCGCTTTCGTCCGGCGCCGCTGGGTTTCGAGGCCGGCACCCCGGCCATCGCCGCCGCCATCGGCCTCGGCGCCGCCCTCGACTACCTGGGCGAGCTGGACGAGTACGCCGTCGCGGCCCACGAAGCCGCGCTGCACCAGCGCCTGCTCACCGGCTTGCGCCAGTTCGACGGCCTGCAGCTGTTGAGCGAGCCGCACACCGCGCTGGCCAGCTTCGTGGTCGACGGCGTGCACAACGCCGACCTGTCCCATCTGCTCAGCGAGCAGGGCATCGCCGTGCGTGCCGGCCAGCACTGCGCCATGCCGCTGCTGCACAGCCTCGGCCGGCCCGGCGCGCTGCGCGTGTCGCTTGGTCTGTACAGCGAAGGCGACGATCTGGAGCGCTTCTTCGCCGCGCTCAATCACGCCCTGGAGTTGCTGCGATGAGCCTGCCTGGCGCGGCCAGCGAGGCGCTGGCCGACTTCAGCCACTGCCCCGGCTGGGAGCAGCGCGCGCGCCTGCTCATGCAGTGGGGCGAGCGCCTGGCACCGCTCAGTGAAGCTGAGCAATGCGAGGGCAACCGCGTGCACGGTTGCGAAAGCCGGGTCTGGCTGGTGGCCGACGGGGACGACGGGCGCTTGAACTTTCGCGCCAGCAGCGATGCCCGCCTGCTGCGCGGCCTGCTGGCCCTGCTGCTGCTGCGGGTCAACGGCCTCACCGCGACCGAGCTGGCCGAGGTGGATGTCGCCGACTGGTTCACCCAGCTCGGCCTGTCTCGCCAGCTGTCGCCCTCGCGCAGCAACGGGCTGAATGCCGTGCTGCAGCGGATCCGCGAGCTGGCGTAGCCGGATCAGGCGTAGGGTGGACAACTCGCGCCAGCGATTGTCCACCATCGAGCACGCGGAGCATCGGTAGGAGATCGCTGCGCGAATCTTCTACCCTACGATTGTCTTGCGCTCCGCCGGGCGGCGCGCACCAGCCACCAGCTTGTCCACCAGCCGCGCCGCAGCAACCATGCCGAAGGTGGCGGTGACCATCGTCACCGCGCCGAAACCGCCGGCGCAGTCCAGGCGCACGCCCTCGCCGGCAAAGCCCTTGGCCTGGCACACGCTGCCGTCTGGCTGGGGATAGCGCAACTGCTCGCGGGAGTACACGCAGGCCACGCTGTAAGTGCGCCCGGGGGTGCGCGAGAAGTTGTAGTCGCGCCGCAGCAGCGAACGCACCTTGGCCACCAGGGGGTCGTTGACGGTCTTGTTCAGATCGGCGACTTGCACCTGAGTCGGGTCGAGCTGCCCACCGGCAGCGCCGGTGGTGACAATCTGGATCTTGCGCCGCTTGCACCAGCTGATCAGCGCCGCCTTGGCCACCACGCTGTCGATGCAGTCGATCACCCCGTCGAGCTGCTCGGTAATGTAATCGGCCATGGTCTCGCGGGTGACGTAATCGGTCACCGCATGCACGATACAGTCCGGATTGATCGCCCGGATGCGCTCGGCCATGGCCTCGACCTTGGCCCGACCGATATTGCCGACGTGGGCATGGATCTGCCGGTTGGTGTTGGTCACACAGACATCGTCGAGATCGAACAGCGAGATCTCGCCCACCCCGCTGCGCGCCAGCGCCTCGGCCGCCCAGGAGCCGACGCCGCCGATGCCGACCACCGCCACATGGGCGGCCGCCAGACGCTCGAGACCGAGACGGCCATACAGGCGGGCAATACCGCCGAAACGCTGCTCATCGATGTGCATGCCACCCCCGTAAACAAGTCGGCTACATTTTGACATCCTCTCCGCCCTAAATGACGGGGATTCCCACTGCTGGACGGCCATGTCCGGCCGCGAGAATATTCCTGGCTGCGTTGATATCGCGGTCATGAGTGACACCGCACTCACTGCAGGTCCATTCTCTTATTCCAAGCCCTGCGATACCTCTCGGCCTGCTGTTAGGCAATACGCCGCAACAGCTGCAGGTTTGGGTGGTGTACGCCTCGTTGACCTCTTTGAACACGATGCCTGCGTGCGCGCACTTGTAGGCCAGCATCGCTTTCAGTTGACCCCAGCCGGCGTCCAGCACCGACTTGGCCATCGAGGTTTTCACGAGTTTCGTGGAGCTGACATCGCCCACGATGATCGTGCCGCAGCGCTCGACGAGCGCGCGGCTGAACTGGTGCAAAGCTTCCTTGCGCCTGTTGGCGATCTTCGCGTGGATAGCCCGCACGCGGGCCTTTTTCCCGGCCCGCTGGGCGATAGCCAGCTTCGGCTCCAGGCCGCGGTAGAAACGGGCATTATCCAGCTTCGTACCATCGCTGCAGGTGGCCACATCCTTCAGCCCGAGGTCAATGCCTAGGGCTTCCTGGCCCGGGGAGGGCTGCACGTCGACCTCGACAACCACGTTGAAGTACCAGCGGCCTCGGGCATCTTCGTTGAAGCTGCCCGAGCGGAAACGGTACTGGGCCAGGCCGTAGCTGTCCCACACCTTGAAGTAGTGGCCGTTGAAGACGACCTGACCATCCTTCCAGGTGGCGGCTTTGAACGGAATCCAGCCGAGCGAGCGGCGGCTGCCGCCGCTGCGCCGCCAGGCCAATTGTTGCTTTTTGAACTGCTTGCGACGCGTGACGTACTCTTCGGTGATGCCCTGGATGGTCTGGCTGTGCAGTCCGAGCAACTTACCAGAGCCTTTGAGGTAAGGGTGAAGGTCGTAGGCGCTGAGAAACCGGCCGCGTTCTCGGATCGAGCGACTGCTCAGCTCATTGACGTAATTCCAGACGAAATTGACCTGCCTGGCCATCTCACTCAAGAGGGCCGCATGCTTGTCGCGAATGCGTACGCGCAGGGCCTTGATCATTTTCATGCCGCCAATATAATTAGGTCTATGGAAAATATCAAGACACCAAGAACAGGCCGCCACTGCGTTTCCATGATGCACTGCCATTTGGTCTTCATCACTAAGTACCGTGAGGGGCTCTTCACGGCCGAGCACCTGGAAAGCTTGCACTCGATCTTCGCCAAGGTCTGCGAGGACTTCGAGGCGGAACTGGTAACCTTCAATGGCGAAAAGGACCATGTTCACCTGCTGGTCAACTACCCACCGAAGGTCAGCATCTCGGCGCTGGTCAACTCACTGAAAGGGGCCTCCAGTCGGCGCATCAAGCGTCTGTATCCTGAGCTGAATCAGCCAGCCTATAGGGGCAATGCACTCTGGAGTCCGAGCTACTTTGCAGGCAGTGTGGGAGGGGCATCAATTGAGGCGGTCCAGGAATATATTCGTGCACGGAAAACTCCTGATTAACCCTGCGGGTTAGCGCTATCCATCCCCGCACTGGAAGTGCGGGGCTTTCGCGTCTTTAATAAATTGAGCTGTTTGTCACACCCAAGTGCCGGCTTGGAACAGATCGCCCGGCAACAGGTCAAACTGGGGGTCCGGAGGCGCTTGTGCGACCTCTGTACAAGGCGTCGGGCCGCAGAGTAGGATGCGCGCCAACCGGCGTCCGTCGGCTTTCTCCCGTTCCTTCTGCTGGAACCCATACATACAATGTCTGCACGCAAACTTGGTCTCCACCTGGTCATGGTCGTGGCCGTGGCTTCACTGTTCACCGGCCTGTGGGCCTGGTACAACCAGCCGCTGAAAGCCCCGGACTGGCCCGACCAGATCTCCGGCTTCTCGTTCTCGCCGTTCCGTCTGCACCAGAGCCCGCAGGGCAATACCTATCCGAGCGAAGACGAGATCCGCGCCGACCTCAACCTGGTCGCGACCCACACCGACAACATCCGTACCTACTCGGTGGACGGGACCCTCGCCGACATCCCGCGTCTGGCCGAGGAAGCCGGCCTGCGCGTGACCCTGGGCATCTGGCTGAGCAACGACCTTGCCGCCAACGAAAGGCAGATAGAGCGCGGTATCGAGATCGCCAAACGCGAGCGCAGCGTCGTCCGGGTCATCGTCGGCAACGAAGCCCTGTTCCGTGAAGAAGTCACCATTGAACAGATGATCGGCTATCTGGATCGCGTGCGTTCGGCGCTCAAGGTACCGGTGACCACCGCCGAGCAGTGGCACATCTGGCAGAAATATCCGGAAATGGCCAAGCACGTCGACCTGATCGCCGCCCACGTACTGCCCTACTGGGAGTTCGTCCCGCGCGAAGACTCGATCCAGTTCGTGCTCGACCGCGCCCGCGACATGAAGAAGCTGTTCCCGAAAAAACCGCTGCTGCTGGCGGAAGTCGGCTGGCCGAGCAACGGCCGCACCCGTGGTGGCGCCGAGGCCAACCAGGCCGACCAGGCGATCTACCTGCGCACTCTGGTCAACAAGCTGAACTCCAAGGGCTACAACTATTTCGTCATCGAGGCCTTCGACCAGCCCTGGAAGGCCAGCGAAGAAGGCTCGGTGGGTGCCTACTGGGGTGTCTACAACGCCGACCGCCAGGCCAAGTTCCCCCTCACCGGAACCGTGGTGGAAATCCCGCAGTGGCGCCTGCTGGCCGTGGCCTCCGGCGTGCTCGCCCTGCTCGCCCTGGCCCTGCTGCTGATCGACGGCAGTGCCCTGCGCCAGCGCGGTCGCACCTTCCTGACTATCGTCTCGTTCCTCGCCGCCACCATGCTGGTGTGGATCGCCTACGACTACAGCCAGCAGTACAGCAACTGGTTCAGCACCCTCGTCGGCCTGCTGCTGGCCCTCGGCGCAGTCGGGGTGATGATCGTCCTGCTCACCGAAGCCCACGAGCTAGCCGAGACGGTGTGGAAGCACGAACGCGTGCGGCCCTTCCCGCCGGTGACCGGCGACGATGCCTACCGGCCCAAGGTGTCGATCCACGTGCCCTGCTACAACGAGCCACCGGAGATGGTCAAGCAGACCCTCGACGCCCTGGCCAATCTCGACTACCCGGACTTCGAGGTCCTGGTGATCGACAACAACACCAAGGACCCGGCGGTCTGGGAGCCGGTGCAGGCCCACTGCGCCACCCTCGGCCCGCGCTTCCGCTTCTTCCACGTCGCACCGCTGGCCGGCTTCAAGGGCGGCGCACTGAACTACGTGCTGCAGCACACCGCCGCCGACGCTGAAGTGATCGCGGTGATCGACTCCGACTACTGCGTCGAGCGTAACTGGCTCAAGCACATGGTGCCGCACTTCGCCGACCCGGAGATCGCCGTGGTGCAGTCGCCGCAGGACTACCGCGACCAGAACGAATCGCTGTTCAAGAAGCTCTGCTATGCGGAATACAAGGGCTTCTTCCACATCGGCATGGTGACCCGCAACGACCGCGACGCGATCATCCAGCACGGCACAATGACCATGACCCGTCGCTCGGTGCTCGACGAACTGGGCTGGGCCGACTGGTGCATCACCGAGGACGCCGAGCTGGGCCTGCGCGTGTTCGAGAAGGGGCTGTCCGCCGCCTACTCCGAGCAGAGCTACGGCAAGGGCCTGATGCCCGACACCTTCATCGACTTCAAGAAGCAGCGCTTCCGCTGGGCCTATGGCGCCATCCAGATCATGAAGCGCCACCTGGCCAGCCTATTCATGGGCAAGGGCAGCGAGCTGTCCCGCGGCCAGCGCTACCACTTCATCGCCGGCTGGATGCCGTGGATTGCCGATGGCATGAACATCTTCTTCACCCTCGGCGCCCTGCTCTGGTCGGCGGCGATGATCATCGTGCCGCACCGGGTCGACCCGCCGCTGATGATCTTCGCCATCCCGCCGCTGGCCCTGTTCGTGTTCAAGCTGGGCAAGATCCTGTTCCTCTACCGCCGAGCGGTCGGCGTGAACATGCGCGACGCCATCTCCGCCGCGGTAGCCGGCCTGGCGCTGTCGCACACCATCGCCAAGGCGGTGCTGTACGGCTTCGTCACCAGCAGCATCCCGTTCTTCCGCACGCCGAAGATGCGCAGCAACCACGGCCTGCTCAAAGCTATTGCAGAGGCGCGCGAGGAAGTCTTCGTCATGCTGCTGCTGTGGGGCGCCGCTGTCGGCATTTCCCTGACCCAGAAGAACGCCGGTCTGGACGTGACCTTCTGGGTCATCGTACTGCTGGTGCAGTCGCTGCCCTACCTGGCCGCACTGGTCATGGCCCTGCTCTCCTCGCTGCCCAAGCCGGAGGAGGATGCCGCGGAGGTGCCGGCCTGAGCCTGAGCTTCGCCCCTTCCCCCTTACGTGGGATTGGGGCCCAGCCTTTACTGAGAGTTAAGGCGCTAGCATCGTTTAGCACATGAAAGGACATTGATTTCCCAGCCTGCACGCAGGCTGGACGCACAACGAAAAAGGGGGCTGCCATACGGCAGCCCCCTTTTTTTTCAACCAGCGTCCTGCAGGATCAGACGACCACGAAGTCCGCAGCCACCAGACTGGAAACGCCCACGGTGGCAATCTGCACCGCAGCCTCGGCACCACTAGCGTCTGCGTCGTAGTACAGAGCGCCATTGTCCGCGTCGAAGACCAGGAAGTCGTCGCTGTCGGCGGCCTCTGTGCCCATCACCAGATTCGCATCCTGAACGCCTGCGGCCAGGGAGGTGAACACCAGGGCGTCCAGCTGCAGCAGGTCGCTACCAATGGTGAAATCCTCAACGCTATCGACGCCATCGAGGTTGTCGAAGACGAAGATGTCGTCGCCGTCGCCACCGATCAGGGTATCGTCGCCTTCGCGACCGACCAGGATGTCGTTGCCAGCCAGGCCCTTCAGCACGTTGTCACCGCTGTTGCCAGTCAGCACGTTGTCCAAGGAGTTGCCGGTTGCATTGATGTTCAACGGCTTGGCGTCTTCGGAAAGGGTCAGGTTCTCGACATTCTTTACCTTCTCCAGGCTATAGGAGTAGCTGGCCACGATCTCATCGGTGCCTTCGCCAGCATTTTCCTTGACCTTGTCCTTGGCATCTTCGACATAGTAGGTGTCGTTGCCAGCTCCGCCGAACATGCTGTCATTGCCAGCACCGGCATAGAAGGTGTCGTCACCCGCCTCACCACGCAGCGTGTCGTTGCCGGCATCGCCGTAGAGGACATCGTTGCCCTCACCGCCGCGCAGCTGGTCATTGCCGGCGCCACCGTACAGCAGGTCATCGCCAGCATCGCCGAACAGCTGATCGTTGCCGGCGCCACCGTCAAGCTCATCGTAGCCATCGCCACCACGGAGTTGGTCGTTGCCGTCACCGCCGAACAGAATGTCGTCGCCCGCATCGCCCCACAGCTTGTCGTTGCCACCCCAGCCATCGAGCATGTTGCCCAGCTCGTCACCTGTGATGAAGTCGCTGCCCTTCGCGGAACCGATTACGTTCTCGACATTGACCAGCGTATCGTTGCCTTCGCCAGTGGCAGTCTCTGCAGCCAGGTCTACCTTCACTTTCTTGGCGTTACCATAGTTGACGGTATCGAAGTCACCTTCGCCACCATCGATAACGTCATCGCCAGCCCCTCCGGTGAGGAGATCGTCTTCACTGGTGCCGACCAGTGGTACGCCATCCTCGGTAAGCTCGACCGGATTGTACCCACCATTTGCAGCCAGCCAATCCAACAGCTGGCTCGACTTGTTGTTAACTTGCTTCTTTGCCATGAATGCCTCCACAGGGCTGGAAATAAGGTTGAGTAGTGCAAGACTACCCAGCTTTCAAAAATGAAGTTAGAACCAACTCTCACAACGCTGCGCAACTGATCGGCCAATACGCCCGCTAATCGGCGGCATCACGCTCGCACGCCAATACATGCGGCTACCGCTTCGCTCTGACCAGCTGTGATTTTGCTTTAAGATAGACACCTTTGATCTGTCGTCGTTCCGGAGCCTGCATGACCCCCCCCTCCCCCACCCTCGAACTGGCCTGCGAGCTGATCCGCCGCGCCTCCGTCACCCCGCTGGACGAGGGCTGCCAGAGCCTGATGATGCAGCGCCTGGCCGCGGTCGGCTTCAATGTGGAGCCGATGCAGATCGAGGACGTGGAAAACTTCTGGGCCCGCCGCGGCGGCGAAGGGCCGGTGCTGTGCTTCGCCGGGCATACCGACGTGGTGCCGACCGGGCCGCTGGAAGCCTGGCAGCATCCGCCCTTCGCGGCCTTCGTCGATGCCGACGGCATGCTCTGCGGCCGCGGCGCGGCGGACATGAAGGGTAGCCTGGCGGCGATGATCGTCGCCGTGGAGCGCTTCGTCGCCGACCATCCGCAGCACCAAGGGGCCATCGCCTTCCTGATCACCAGCGACGAGGAAGGCCCGGCCCTGCACGGCACCCAGGCGGTGGTCGAGCGTCTGGCCGCGCGCAACGAGCGCCTGGACTGGTGCATCGTCGGCGAGCCGTCGAGCACCTCGCTGGTCGGCGACATGGTCAAGAACGGCCGCCGCGGCTCGCTCAACGGCAAACTGCGCATCCAGGGCGTACAGGGCCACGTCGCCTATCCGCACCTGGCGCAGAACCCCATCCACTTGGTCGCCCCAGCCCTGGCCGAACTAGCCGCCGAGCACTGGGACGCCGGCAACGCCTTCTTCCCGCCGACCAGCTTCCAGATTTCCAACATCCACTCGGGCACCGGCACCACCAACGTGATTCCCGGCGAGCTGGTCGCGCTGTTCAACTTCCGCTTCTCCACCGAGTCCACCGTGGAAGGGCTCCAGCAGCGCGTCGCCGCGATCCTCGACCGCCACGGCCTCAAGTGGCAGGTCGAATGGTCCCTGTCCGGCCTGCCGTTTCTCACCGAGCCGGGCGCGCTGCTGGATGCCGTATCCGCCAGCATCCGCAACGTCACCGGCCGCGAGACCGTCGCCTCCACCAGCGGCGGCACCTCCGACGGACGCTTCATCGCCACGCTGGGCACCCAGGTGGTCGAACTCGGCCCGGTCAACGCCACCATCCACCAGGTCAACGAGCGCGTGCTGGCCAGCGACCTGGATCTGCTTACGGAAATCTACTACCAGACGCTGGTTCGTCTGCTGGCGAACTGACCCATGCTCATCTGCCCGATCTGCAGCGGCGCGCTGCACACCCTCGACAACGGCGTGCAGTGCAGCCACGGCCATCGTTTCGACCGCGCCCGCCAGGGCTACCTGAACCTGCTGCCGGTGCAGCACAAGAAGAGCCTCGACCCGGGCGACAATGCCGCCATGGTCGAGGCGCGCCGGCGCTTTCTCGATGGCGGGAACTACGCACCGCTGGCCGCTCGCCTGGCCGAGCTGGCCGCCGGGCGCGCGCCCGCGCGCTGGATCGACATCGG
>DATCUN010000183.1:0-3769 GCA_036561825.1 Pseudomonas sp. | reverse complement strand
GGCCGGGCCGAACAGGTGCAGGCCGCGCTGGGCGAGCAGTTCGGCGTTGGCCTGGGTGGCCGGGTCGCGCCACATCGCCTGGTTCATCGCCGGGGCCAGCGCCACCGGCGCGTCGGTGGCCAGCACCAGGGTGGTCAGCAGGTCGTCGGCGCTGCCCTGGGCCAGGCGCGCCATCAGGTCGGCGGTGGCCGGGGCGATCAGTACCAGGTCGGCCCAGCGGGCCAGCTCGATGTGGCCCATGGCCGCCTCGGCGGCCGGGTCGAGCAGGTCGTGGAACACCGGATGGCCGGACAGCGCCTGCAGGGTCAGCGGGGTGATGAATTCGCGGGCGGCGCGGGTCATCACCACGCGCACTTCGGCGCCCTGGTCGCGCAGGCGGCGGACCAGCTCGGCGCTCTTGTAGGCGGCGATGCCGCCGCCGATACCCAGGACGATGCGTTTACGCTGCAGCCGCTGCATGAACCTGCCTTTTATTCGGTGAACGGGGTGGAATACACGGCAGCGCGAACGGGGTCACAACAGGCGCTGCCGGCTTCGGAACAGGGCGGCTAAGATAGCACAGCGCCACTCGCGCAGGCAGCGTGGGACGCGGCCTGCAGCGTGAAACGCGCGGCTGCGCCAGGACGGCGCGCGACCATCACACAGGGAGAGGACGGATGAGCATTCGGGACTGGCCGGTGCAGGAGCGGCCGCGGGAAAAACTGTTGGCCCGCGGGGCGGCGACCTTGAGCGATGCCGAGCTGCTGGCGATCTTCCTGCGCACCGGGGTGGCCGGGCGCAGCGCAGTGGATCTGGCGCGCCACCTGCTGAGCGAGTTCGGCGGCCTGCGCCAGTTGCTGGAGGCTGATCTTGAGGGCTTCAGCGCCCATCTGGGCCTGGGGCCGGCCAAGTACGCCCAGTTGCAGGCGGTGCTGGAAATGGGCCGCCGCCACCTGGCCGCGCGGATCCAGCGCGACTCGGCGCTGGAAAGCCCGCAGGCGGTGCGCGACTACCTCAAGGCGCGCCTGCGCCACGAGCCGCACGAGGTGTTCGCCTGCCTGTTCCTCGACACCCGCCATCGCGTGCTGGCCTTCGAGGTGCTGTTCCACGGTTCCATCGACGGCGCCAGCGTCTATCCGCGCCAGGTGGTCAAGCGCGCGCTGGCGCACAACGCCGCCGCGGTGATCCTCACCCACAACCATCCCTCGGGGGTGGCCGAGCCGAGCCAGGCCGACCGCCAGCTGACCCAGAAGCTCAAGGAGGCGCTGGCGCTGGTCGAGGTGCGCGTGCTCGATCATTTCGTGGTCGGCGACGGCGAACCGGTGTCGCTCGCCGAATACGGCTGGATCTGAGAGACTACGCGGCCGGGATATCTGTTCCGGCCGGTGGTCGGCTCTGTGGCGTGCGCCTTGCGACTGGGGCGGCTTTCTGCTATAAAACTGCGCTCTTTTCTGGGGCCCGGCTTTTCAGCCCGATGGCACAGTCGGTAAGACCCCGATAGAAAGTAAAATTCACACCGATTCAAGCGGCCAACCCATGCCGGGTTGGGCATGTGGTTTAAGAGGGCTGAGGTATGTCGAGAGTCTGTCAAGTGACCGGTAAGGGTCCGGTTACCGGGAACAAAATTTCCCACGCGAACAACAAAACCCGTCGTCGTTTCCTGCCGAACCTGCAGCACCATCGCTTCTGGGTCGAGTCCGAGAAGCGCTTCGTGCGTCTGCGCGTATCGGCCAAGGGCATGCGCGTCATCGACAAGCGCGGCATCGACGCCGTGCTGGCTGAAATCCGCACCCGCGGCGAAAAAGTTTAAGGAGCACAATCATGCGTGATCTGATCCGTTTGGTGTCCAGCGCCGGTACCGGCCACTTCTACACCACCGACAAGAACAAGCGCACCACCCCCGGTAAGATCGAGATCAAGAAGTACGATCCGGTCGTCCGCAAGCACGTGATCTACAAGGAAGGCAAGATCAAGTAATTGATCCGGCCCTTGAAGAAGAAACCCGCCCCTCGTGGCGGGTTTTTTCTTGCCTGCGGTTTCTGCGTTTTGTCGCTGCGGCTCAGGCGAGCTGGCGCAGGGCGCCGGCGAGGATCTCCAGCAGGTGGTCGATCTGCTCCCGCTCGATGATCAGCGGCGGCGACAGCGCCAGGGTGTCGCCGGTGCAGCGCACCAGCGCGCCGTCCCGGAAGCACTGCTCGAACACCCGCCGGCCGGCGCCGGCCGGATCGGCGGCGAGCTGCACGGCGCCGACCAGACCGACGCAGCGGATGTCGACGACGTGCGGCAGATCGCGCAGGCTGAGCAGCGCGTCGCACCAGTAGTCCTCCAGCGCGATGGCGCGCTGGAACAGGCCCTCGTCCTGATAGATGTCCAGCGCCGCGAGGGCGGCGGCGCAGGCCAGCGGGTGGCCGGAATAGGTGTAGCCGTGGAACAGCTCGATGCCGTCCGGGCCGCCCATGAAGGCGTCGAAGAGGGCCTCGTCGACGAACACCGCGCCCATCGGCACCGCGCCGTTGGTCAGGCCCTTGGCGCTGGTGAGGATGTCCGGCACCACGCCCCAGCGCTGGGCGGCGAAGGCCTCGCCGATGCGCCCGAAGCCGGTGATCACCTCGTCGAAGATCAGCAGGATGCCGTGCTTGCGGGTGATCTCGCGCAGGCGCTGCAGGTAGCCCACGGGCGGCAGGATCACCCCGGCCGAGCCGCTCATCGGCTCGACCATCACCGCGGCGATGTTCTCCGCACCGTGCAGGGCGACCAGGCGTTCCAGCTCGTCGGCCTTTTCCGCGCCGAACGCCGGCAGCCCCTTGCTGAAGGCATTGCGCTCAAGATCCAGGGTGTGCGGCAGGTGGTCGGCCCCCGGCAGCAGATTGGCGGAGAACGCCCGGCGGTTGCCGAGCATGCCGCCCACCGAGAGGCCGCCGAAGCCGACGCCGTGGTAGCCCAGCTCGCGGCCGATCAGGCGGGTGCGCGTGCCCTGGCCGATGGCGCGCTGGTAGGCGAGGGCGATCTTCAGCGCGGTGTCCGCCGACTCCGAGCCGGAGTTGGTGAAGAACAGCTTGTTCAGCCCCGGCGGGGCGATGGCGGCGAGGCGTTCGGCCAGTTCGAACGGCAGCGGGTGGCCCATCTGGAAGCTCGGCGCGTAGTCCAGCGTGGCCACCTGGCGCGCCACCGCCTCGCTGATCTCGCGGCGGCCGTGGCCGGCGTTGCAGCACCACAGCCCGGCGCAGCCGTCGAGGATCTGCCGGCCGTCGACGCTGCGGTAGTACAGCCCCGCGGCGCTTTCCAGCAGGCGCGGGCTGGCCTTGAACTGGCGGTTGGCGGTGAAGGGCATCCAGTAGTCGTCGAGGCGCGGAGTGGCGGCGGGCGGCTGGCTTGGCTCGCTCATGGCGTGGTCTTCCTGCGCAAAAGGGCGCGGTGGCTGGGCAATGTGTGCAGGATAGTGAACGCTATGCCGTCTCGCGCGCCGATTCGTCAAAAATCCTGAGCTGTTTCGCGCGGAATTTCGCCTGCCCCGGCTTGCGCAGGTTTTCCAGCTGCAGCCATGATGACCCAAACAACAGCCCCGGAGCACCTCATGAGCACGCCGAGCCGTACCGAGTGGGAACACCGCGCCAGCATCCTGAAGATCGAGAGCCGCGCCTTCATCCATGGCGAGTACGCCGCGGCCGTCTCCGGGGCGACTTTCGACTGCCTCAGCCCGATCGACGGCCGCCTGCTGGCGCAGGTGGCCAGCTGCGAAGGCGCCGACGCCGAGCGGGCGGTGCTGGATGCGCGCGCCACCTTCGAGTCC
>DATCUN010000182.1:0-5814 GCA_036561825.1 Pseudomonas sp. | reverse complement strand
CAAGGCGAGTTGTTTGAGCGACGAGCCAGTGGCGAATATCTGCGTCAGTTCACTAGCGCCCAGTGCTGCGTGGTCATTAGCGCCGTGCATGGCCGCCTCGATCACCGCGGCGGCGCCTTCGCGCTCGTTGAGGCCTTGGGCTTTCAAGGCAATCAATGCCTGTGCTTGTTCAGACGGTTGACCGAGGACAAACTTCAGGAAGTCCGCCAAATCTTCGCGCCAGTCCCCCGCTTCGGCGGTACCCGCCACATAACTGTCGACCAGCCCGGCGAAGGCTACCGTCTGCCCCTGGCTCTCCAGTTCATGGGCGACCAATTGCGTCAACGCGCCCCCCAGCGACCAGCCGAGCAGGTAGTACGGGCCTTGCGGCTGTTGCGTGCGAATGCGCTGGGCATAGGCCTGGGCCATGGCCAGCAACGACACATCCTGCCATTGCGGGTCGAGCAGCATGCGGCATTGCAGGCCGTACACCGTACGCCGGCCTTCCAGGCGACGGGCCAGGGGCTCGTAGTCGAACACCGTACCGAACCCGGCGTGCAGGCAGAACAGCGCCGGCACCTTCGCCACCCGGCCATTCAAGGCCAGCAACGGGTCCGGCGCACTCGAAGTCTCGGCAGCCTGGTAGCCACTGAGTTCAGCGATGCAGGGTTTCTGCATCAGGTCGCGCAGTTTCAATTCGAAGCCCAGTTGTGGCTGGCTACGCACCCGCGAGATGACTTTGAGCACCTGCAATGAGTCGCCGCCGAGTTCGAAGAAGTTGTCGTCGATGCCCACTTGCGGCACACCCAATACCTCTTGCCAGATCGTCGCCAGGGCGATTTCCAGCGCGTTACGTGGCGCGCGGTAACCGCCAAGCGTCCATTCCGGCACCGGCAGTGCGCGACGATCAAGCTTGCCGTTGGCCGACAGCGGGAAGCGCTGCAGCACCAGGATCCGCGCCGGCACCATGTAGTCCGGCATCTGCGTTTGCAGCTCGGCCTTCAAGCGCCGATCCAGCCCGGCAGCGGCAGCAGCGGCGGCCACTACATAACCGACCAACTGTTTGCCGGTGGGCGTGTCATGCACCACCACGGCGGCATCCTGCACCCCTGCGCAATCACGCAGACGGGCTTCGATCTCGCCCAGTTCGATACGGAAGCCGCGGATCTTCACTTGCTGGTCGAGCCGGCCGAGGTAGTCGATCAACCCACACTCGCGCTGGCGCACCAGGTCGCCGGTGCGGTACATGCGACCACCGGCCGCGAACGGATCGGCAATGAAACGCTCGGCGCTCATGCCCGGCCGCTGGTGGTAACCACGGGCCAGGCACTCGCCGCCCAGGTACAGCTCGCCGCTGACACCGACCGGCAACGGATTGAGGTCGGCGTCGAGGATGTACAGGCCACGGCCTGCCACACCACGGCCAATCGGCGCATAGGCCGCCTCGCAGGTTTCGCTGGCTTGCGCACGCCACAGCAGCGGCGTGACCACGGTTTCGGTCGGGCCGTAGCCGTTGACCAGACGCTGCGGACGCAGGGCGCGCTTGACCTGCTCGAAGCTGGCGTCCGGCACCGCATCACCGCCAAAGCAGTACACCTCGACCGCTGGCGGATTGCCCAGGCGCTCGGCCACTTCGGCCATCTGTTGCAGGTACGCCGGCGGGAAGCAGGCGACGGTGACGTTGTGGCGATGCAGCACCTCCAGGGTCTGTTCCGGGGTCCACAGATTGTCCTCGCGAATCACCAGGCTGCCACCGGCCAACAGCACGCTAAGCCAGCGTTCCTGGGCACCGTCGAAGGCGAACGACATGAAGTGCAGTTCGCGGCTGCGCGGCGCCAGTTCGTAGAGGTCGATGATGCCGCGACAATGCCGGGCAATCGGTCCACGTTCCACCGCCACGCCTTTGGGCTGGCCGGTGGAGCCGGAGGTGTAGATCAGGTACGCCAGGTGCCCCGGCAGTGGATGGGAAACCGGGCACTCGGTGTTGCCAACCAGGCTCGTCTGATCAAGCAACACGCGTGGCGGGCTGGCGGCCAGTACCAGGCGATCCCCCAGGTCGCTGTCGCACAGCAACAGGCTGGCGGCCGAATCTTCGAGCATGTAGGCCAGGCGCTCGGCCGGGTATGACAGGTCCAGCGGCAGATAGGCCGCACCGGCCTTGAGCACGGCAAGGAACGCGACGATGGTGCGCTCCGAACGGGGCAAGGCCACCGCCACCAGGCTTTCCGGGCCAATGCCTCGACTGATCAACAACTGCGCCAGCGCATTGGCCTGGTGTTCAAGATCGGCGTAGCTGACTTCGCGATCCTCACAGAACAAGGCGATTTTCTGCGGTTGGCTGCGCACATGCTGATTGAAGCTGTGCAGCAGATCAGGGTTGTCGCTAAAGGCTTGCGGCAGGCTCACGCGCGCTTCGGGCAGGCCGATGTTACCGAGCAGACAGTCCGCATCCTCTGGCAACGCACGCAGCAAACCTTCCAACTGTGCGCGAATGCGCTGCACTTCCTGTTCACTGAAGCGATCTCGCAGGTACAGGTACTCGACTTCCAGGCCCTGGTCGTTGGCGCTGACCATCAAGTCCATCGGGAAGTTGGTGACGCCGCCGCTGCCGACTTCGGCGAAGCGCAGCTCACCTTCCTCGCCCCCTTTCAAGGCACGGTCTACCGGATGGTTTTCAAACACGATGATGCTGTCGAACAGGCCCTGGCCACCCTGCCCGGCCCAGCGCTGCACGTCGGACAATGGCGTGTGTTCGAAGTCGCGCACGGCCAGGTTGTAGTCCTGCAAGTCACGCAGCCACTCGCCCAGCGGCTGGTGCGGGTCGAGGGTCTGGATCACCGGCAAGGTGTTGATGAACAGGCCGAGCATGTCCTGGGCACCGGCCAGCCCCGTCGGCCGCCCCGCCACTGTCGCGCCGAACGCCACGCTACGCTGGCCGCTGTGACGTTGCAGCAGCAACAGCCAGGCGCCTTGCACCAGGGTGTTGAGGGTGACGCGCTGACGCTTGGCGAAACGGTGCAACTTGCGCGTCGCCTCGGCGTCGAGGTCACTGTACATCACGCCGTGACCGGAACCTGCGGCACCCGAGGCCGAGGCCAGGATGGTCGGTGCCTCGAGCGACGCCAGGCGCTCACGCCAGAAGCTTTCTGCCTGCGCCTGGTCCTGGCGTTGCAGCCAGGCGATGTAGTCGGCATAGCGCCCGGTCAGCGCCGGCAGGCTGTCGTGGTGGTACAGGCGCAGCATCTCGCCGAGCAGGCGCGAGGCACTCCAGCCATCGAGCAGCAGGTGATGGTAGATCCAGATCATCTGGTACCGTTCTTCACCCAGGCGCACCAGGACAAAGCGCATCAGCGGCGGGCAGCTCAGGTCGAAACCCTTGGCCTGTTCGGCGGCGGCCAGTTCGCCCAGCGCCTTTTCTGTGTCGCTGTGCTCACGCCAGTCGAGTTCCTCGATCGGCAACTCGACGCTGGCGAACACCGCTTGCAGCGGATCGGCCAGGCCATCGCGCCAACGGAACGCGGCGCGCAGGACTTCATGACGCTGGATCAAGGCTTGCCACGCCGCGCGGAATCGCGGCACCTGCAAGCCGTCCACTGCCACGCTCAACTGGTTGACGTAGGGGTTGAGCTGCGGCGATTCGAGGCAATGGAACAGCATGCCCTGCTGCATCGGCGACAGCGGATACAGGTCTTGCAAGCCTTCGCGGGCGGTGGAATCGATGTGCGGCACCAAGGAAAACTTCTCGACTGCAGGCACTTCGACCAACAAGGCTTCACGACGGCTCGCCACCGCGGCCAGTGCACGAATGCTCTGCTGCTCGAACAACTGCTTGGGACTGAACACCAGCCCGCGCAGCCCGGCACGGCTCACCGCTTGCAGCGAGATGATCGAATCACCGCCCAGTTCGAAGAAGTTCTCGGTGACGCCCACCGAGTCCAGGCCGAGCAAGTCCTGCCAGATGTCCACCAACAGCGCTTCGGCAGGCGATGCGGCGGCCACTTGATCCTGAGTGTGTCGAGTCGCCTCAGGCGCTGGCAAACCCTGGCGATCGAGCTTGCCATTCGGCGTCAGCGGCAACGCGGCCAGGCATAGCAAATGCGCTGGCAGCATGTGCGCCGGCAAGCGACTGCGCAGGTGCGCGGTCAATGCATCCTGCAGTTCCTGTTCGTCAGCCAGCGGATCGCGCGGCACCACGTAGCCCACCAGTTGCCGGCCCACCGGACCGTCGCGATCAATCACAAAGGCTTCACGCACGCCTTCATGTTCGAGCAGGCAGGCTTCGATTTCGCCGAGTTCGATACGGAAGCCGCGAATCTTCACTTGCTGGTCGATACGGCCGAGGTATTCGACGACGCCATCGGCACGGAACCGCGCCAGGTCGCCACTGCGGTACAGACGCGCCCCCGGCACGAACGGATCGGGCACGAAGCGTTCGGCAGTCAGGTCAGGACGCTGGTGATACCCACGGGCAACGCCCTCGCCGCCCAGGTACAACTCACCCGCCACGCCAACCGGCAACGGCTGCAAACCGCTGTCGAGGATGTAGGCACTGCGGTTGCCCACCGGCCGGCCAATCGGCATGAACGCCGAGTCGAATTCGGTCTCCGGATAGGCCAGCCAGATCAGCGGCGTGATCACCGTTTCGGTCGGGCCATAGCCGTTGATCAGGCGCTTGGGTTGCAGGACTTGCTGCACTTCGTCGAACGCATGCTTGGCCATCCCTTCACCGCATGGGGTGTAGGAGCGGATCGGCAGATCACGTCCCGCTTCGCCCATGAAATCGGCGATCTGCCCCAGGTAGCTGGGGGTGAAACAGGCGATGGTGATGCCGTGCTTTTCGATCTCGGCGCAGGTGCGCTCCACGCTCCACAACTCGTCGTCGCGCGGCATCACCGCCGAACCGAACACCAGGGGCGTCAGCCAGCGCTCGTGGGCGCCGTCGAAGCTGATCGAGGCAAATTGCAGCTCGCGATCGTCCGGGGTCATGCCGTACAACTCGCCGATCTTTACGCAGTGCATGGCCAGCGGGCCGTGGGCCACGCTGACGCCTTTGGGCCGCCCGGTGGAACCCGAGGTATAGATCAGGTAGGCGAGGTTTTCGCCACAGGTCAGGTTGACCGGGTTGCTGTCGGGCATCCCCTCAAGCGCTTCGCGGTCGATTTCCAGCACCGGCAAGCCTTCGGGCAGTGGCAGTTTTTCCCGCAGCCAGGATTGGCTGACCAGCAGGGAAATGCCGCTGTCTTGCATCAGGTAGCGCAGGCGCTCCGCCGGGTAGGCCGGGTCCAGCGGCACGTAGGCACCGCCGGCCTTGAGGATCGCCAACAGGCCGATGATCATCTCTGGCGAGCGCTGCATGGCCAGGCCGACCCGCTCTTCCGGGCCGATGCCCAAGGCGCGCAGGCGATGGGCCAACTGGTTGGCGCGGCGGTTGAGTTGGTCGAAGCTCAGTTCGAGGTCACTGAAGATCAGCGCCGTGGCGTCAGGTCGGATAAGGGCCTGGGCCTCGATCAGTTGATGCACGCACAGCGGATTTCTTTCTGCGGTGAACGGCGGGTTCCACTCCAGCAATTGCTGCGTGCGTTCCACCTCGGTCAGCAGGTCCAGCTCGCTCAAGGCCGCTTGTGGTGCAGCCACCATCGCCGTCAACAACGCGGCCAGGTGCTCGCTCATGCGCACGATCGCCTCGCGGCTGAAGTGGCTGCACTGGTAGCTCCAGTTGATGCTGAGTTGGTTTTCCGCGGTGGCCGCCAGGGTCAGCGGGAAGTTGGTGCGCTCGTGGTTTTGTGGAATCGAGAAACTCAAGCCAGCCGGTGCGCCCTGCTGCAAGGCCTCGGC
>DATCUN010000181.1:0-10600 GCA_036561825.1 Pseudomonas sp. | reverse complement strand
GAGCCGATCCAGGGCGGCATCGCCCGCGCGCGCGAGCAGCTCGCCGCGCGGGGCGAAAGCATGCCCGAACCGCCGCCGCCCGCGGCGCAGCTGGCCATCAAGGTGAGCGTCAGCCTGGCGCCGGAACTGGCCGCCAAGGTGCAGCCGGACGATACCCTGTTCATCTTCGCCCGCGCCGCCTCCGGCCCGCCGATGCCGCTGGCCGCCAAGCGTCTGAAGGTCGCCGACCTGCCGGTGGAGGTCAGCCTGTCCGATGCCGATGCCATGATGCCGCAGTTGAAGCTGTCCAACTTCGCCGAGATCCGCCTGGTGGCGCGGGTTTCCCGTGCCGGCACGCCGACTGCCGGCGAGTGGGTCGGGCAGAGCGAGGTCCTCAAGACCGCCGGGGTCGGCGACCAGAAGCTGGTGATCGATCGGGCCGATCAGAAGTAGCGAGGCCGGCTGGGTGCGCCGCATGGCGGCGTAACCCGCCGCTCATGCCGCCAGGCATGCTGCAGGCCGGCCTTGCGGCCGGTTGGTGGGTTACGGCCTGCGGCCTGCCCCACCCTGCGGGCGGCGGGGTTCAGTCGAGATAGCCGCCGTCCTTCAGCCTCTTGTTGCGGCCGTACTCGTTCACCACCAGGGTGATGGCGAGGGCGACGATGAACAGCGCCCCGGCGGTGACGGTCAGCTTGAAGAACAGCTCGCCGCTCAGCGGGGCGAACCACAGCTGCACCAGCGCCAGCGCGACCCAGCCGACGAAGACGAGTAGGCAGACGAGCGCGCCGGCTCTCACCGGTCGCGCTCCATGATCACCAGATAGGCTTCGCGCTTCCACAGCAACAGCATGCGGCGGACGTCCTTTTCCATGGTCACCACCCGCCAGCCTTCGCGGGCGTTCTGGTTGAGAAAGTCGCTGAACTTCTCCGGGTCGACCTTGGAGGCGCCGAGCAGCAGCGAGCCGAGCATGCCTTCCCGGTACAGGGTGACCTTGTATTCCTTCATCGTATTGTCCTGGTTGTGGTGAGCGGGCAGCCGGTGTGCTGCGCGCGGCCATGATAGCGGAGGGCGCTTGTTGCGAAAGCGGCTACAGCTCAGTTCGCATCGCGCCGATGCCGCGAGTGTCCGGCGACGAAGGTTTCCCGCACCACGCGGTCATCGCCGAGGGTCAACAGCACGGCCAGGCGTTCGGCGAGGCTCTGCGCCTGCTGCAGGCGGAACTGCAGCAGCGGCGTGGCATGCCAGTCCAGCACCACGAAATCGGCCTCGTGACCGGGGGCGAGGCTGCCGATCCGCTCGTCCAGGCCGAGTGCGCGGGCGCCGCCGAGGGTGGCCAGGTACAGCGCCTTGAAGGGGTCGAGGGTGCGGCCCTGCAATTGCTCCACCTTGTACGCCTCGTTCAGCGTCTGCAGCAGCGAGAAGCTGGTGCCGGCGCCGATGTCGCTGCCGATGCCGACCTTCAGGCCCAGCCGTTCTGCGCGGCCGAGGTCGAACAGGCCGCTGCCGAGGAACAGGTTGGAGGTGGGACAGAAGGCCACCGCGGCGCCGCTGGCGGCCAGCTGCCGGCAGTCGCGGTCGCCGAGATGGATGGCGTGGGCGAACACCGAGCGCGGGCCGACCAGGTCGTGGTGGGCGTAGACGTCCAGGTAGCTGCTGCGCGCGGGGAACAGCGTGCGCACCCAGGCGACTTCCTGGCGGTTCTCGGCCAGATGGGTGTGCAGATGCACGCCGGGATACTCGCGCAGCAGGCGCCCGGCCATCGCCAGCTGCGCGTCGCTGCAGCTGGCGGCGAAGCGCGGCGTCACCGCGTAACCGAGGCGGCCCTTGCCGTGCCAGCGCTCGATCAGCGCCAGGCTCTGCTCGTAGCCGCTCTGTGCGGTGTCGCACAGCGCCGGCGGGGCGTTGCGGTCCATCAGCACCTTGCCGCAGAGCATGCGCAGGTCCAGTTCGGCGGCGACCGTGAAGAAGGCATCCACCGACTCGGGGTGCACGGTGGGAAACACCAGGGCGCTGGTGGTACCGTTGCGCAGCAGCTCGGCGACGAAGAAGCGGGCCACCTGTTCGGCGTAGTCGCGGTCGGCGAAGCGCAGTTCGGCCGGATAGGTGTAGCGTGCCAGCCAGTCCAGCAGCTGCTCGCCGCCGGCGCCGACGATGCCGGTCTGCGGGTAGTGGATGTGGGTGTCGACAAAGCCGGGGACAATCAGCGCGTCGGGCCAGTGCCGCAGCGGGGTGCCGGCCGGCAGCTGTGGCAGCAGGTTCGCGGCGCTCTCGATGGCGCGGATGCGGCCGGCCTCGACCAGCAACAGGCCATCCTGCAGATAGCGGTAGCTGGATTCGACACCGACCCGGGCCGGGTCATCCAGGCTGTACAGCAGGGCGGTGCGGTAGGCGTGCAGTGGGGCGGTCATGCGGGCGGGCTGCCTGGTGATCTCTGGGACAGTGTTGCGGTTGACCGGCTGTGGTTGCAACAAGTCCCCTGGCGTGTTGTCTGACTTTGTGACGCCGCCGTGTAGTTTCGCTGCCGGGTTATGCGTACCTTCCTCCCCTGGCGCGCCAAGCGCACAAGAGAGCAACACTGGCAGTCGCGATGATTGGTGCGGGTGCCGCGAATCAACGCTTTGAGCGGGTTCTTTCCTGCTGTGGAGACTAGCAAATGAGGCGTTTTGCTGTAGGGATCCTTATCGCGCTGATCCTGCCGCTGACAGCCTGCACCGTTACGGCGGGAGATCCCGGCCCGTACTACGGCAGGCCTTACCCGCCGCCCGCTCATGGTCAGTGGCGCTGGGACGACGATCTGCGTGTGTACGTCAGCATCGGTTACCCGTACGTCTACTACCACGACCATTCCTATTATCGCTGGCATGACAATCACTGGAGCTCGGGGCCGCGCTACAACGGCCCGTGGCGGGTAGTCGAGCATCGCTACGTACCGTCGCGGCTGGGGCAGCGTTACTACCCGGGTTACCCGGGCCGGCGTTTCGACGACTCGCACGATCGCGGTTATGACCGCTACGACCGCCGCGACGACGACCGCTGGCAGCAGCGGGACAATCGCGACCTGCGCAATTACCAGAATCGACGCGATCAGCAGCAGCGCGAGATGGAGCGCAATCGTGGCGACAACCGCTGGCAGCAGCGGGACAACCGCGACCTGCGCGATTACCAGAATCGGCGCGATCTGCAGCAGCGCGACATGGGTCGCAATCGTGGCGACAGCCGCGGGGAGCACTGGGACAGTCGCGATCTGCGCGCCGCCCCGAATCGGCGCGAGCTGCAGCAGCGCGACATGCAGCACAACCGCGGTGACAACCGCTGGGAGCGCCATGACGCTCCGCAGAATCGCCAGTCGCAACGTCATGATGGGCGTCAGGGCGAGCAATGGCAGCAGCGCGATCAGCGGGGTAACGAGCGGCGCATCGAACAGCGTTCCCAACAGCGCTCGGAGCGGCATGCCGAGCAGCGTCCGCAGGGGCGCGAGGAGGATCAGCAGCGCACCCGGCGTGCGCTGATGCAGTCGAATCCGCGCGATCGACAGGATGCTGCGGGCTCCCGTGGCGGCGAGCAGCACCAAGAGTACCGGGGCGGGCGCCAGTGGTAGCATCGTGCGGCGTGGCCGGATAAACGAAAAAGGCGCTGCGGATAAACCGCAGCGCCTTTTTGTTCACGTCAGCGTTATTGCGCGGTATAGACCTGGTCGAACACGCCGCCGTCGTTGAAGTGGGTCTTCTGGATCTGCGGCCACTCGCCGAAGGTCTTCACCACCGGCAGGATATCCACTTTCGGGAAGCGGTCGGCGAACTCGGCGAGGATCGCCGGGTTGCGCGGGCGCAGATAGTTGTTGGCGGCGATGCGCTGGGCCTCGTCCGACCACAGGTACTTCAGGTAGGCCTCGGCCTCCTTGCGGGTGCCTTTCTTGTCGACCACCTTGTCGACCACCGCCACGGGCGGCTCCGCCTCGGCGGACACGCTCGGGTAGATCACTTCGAAGCCGCCGCGGCCGAATTCGCGGGCGATCATCTCGGCTTCGTTCTCGAAGGTGATCAGCACATCGCCGATCTGGTTCTGCATGAAGGTGGTGGTGGCGGCGCGACCGCCGGTGTCCAGCACCGGTGCCTGCTTGAACAGCTTGCCGACGAAGTCCTTGGCAGCCTGTTCGTCACCGCCGTTCTTCAGCACGTAGCCCCAGGCCGACAGGTAGGTGTAGCGGCCGTTGCCCGAGGTCTTCGGGTTGGGCACCACCACTTCGACGCCGCTCTTGAGCAGGTCCGGCCAGTCCTTCAGGCCCTTGGGGTTGCCCTTGCGCACGATGAACACGGTGGCCGAGGTGAAGGGCGCGCTGTTGTCCGGCAGGCGGGCCGCCCAGTCCTGCGGGATCAGCTGGCCGTGGTCGTGCAGGGCGTTGATGTCGGTGGCCATGTTCATGGTGATCACGTCGGCCGGCAGGCCATCGATCACCGCGCGGGCCTGCTTGCTCGAGCCGCCGTGGGACATCTGGATGGTGAGCGGTTTGCCGCCCTCGGCCTGCCAGTGCTTCTGGAACGCCGGGTTGTAGTCCTTGTAGAAGTCGCGCATCACGTCGTAGGAGACGTTGAGCAGGGTCGCGGCCTGAGCGGCGCCGGCCGCCAGCAGGGAGGCGGCCAGCAGGGAGGCACTGAACAGTCGTTTCACGGGCATGTCCTCAAGGCGGGGTGATTATCCCGGAACTATAACTGCCGATTTTTATTCCAATTAATACTTTATGGGTATTTGTTTATTACTTCGGGAACAGTGGATGGCCGCAGCGACTGCAGAAGCCGGCGCTGGCTTCATGTTCCGCTTTGCCGCAGGTCGGGCAGGCATGCTGCAGAGTTTCACTGCCGCCCCGCATGGCGCTGGCCAGTTCGGCGGTGAAGATGCCGGTGGGTACGGCGATGATCGAATAGCCGGTGATCATGATCAGCGTGGCCAGGCCCTGGCCGAGCGGGGTCTTCGGCGTGATGTCGCCGAAGCCGACGGTGGTGAGGGTCACCACCGCCCAGTAGATGCTGGTGGGGATGCTGGTGAAACCGTGGTGCGGTCCCTCGACCACGTACATCAGGGTGCCGAACACGATGACCAGGGTGCTCACGGTCAGCAGGAAGACGGTGATCTTCTGCTGGCTACCGCGCAGCGCGACCAGCAGGAAGTTGGCCTGGCTCAGGTAGGGCGTCAGCTTGAGGATGCGGAACACCCGCAACATGCGCAGCACGCGGACGATCATCAGGTACTGGGCGCCGGTGTAGACCAGCGCCAGCAGCGCCGGCAGCACGGCGAGCAAGTCGACCACCCCGTAGAAGCTGAAGGCATAGCGCAGCGGCTTGGGCGAGCAGTACAGGCGCAGCAGGTATTCGACGGCGAACAGCGCGGTGAAGCTCCATTCCAGAGCGACCAGCGGCAGCGCGTAGTGCTGGTTGATCGACTTGACGCTGTCGAGCATCACCACGGCCAGACTGGCGAGGATGGCCAGCAGGAGAATTTCGTCGAAGCGCTTCCCGGCCGGGGTATCGGCCTTGAAGATGATGACATACAGGCGTTCGCGCCAACTCTGCGGGGGTGACGGTTGCGTCATGGGGGCTTCTCGATCCAGGCGCGGGTCGGGCCGCGCGGCTGTCCAGGTTCATTTCGCCTATGTTAGCGGGCTTTGTGCCGCCGCGTGCGCGCCCCGGCGAGGCGTGCCTGTGACGGCGCAGGCAAAGCGCGACGGCGCTCCGCTTGGAGCGGCAAGGCCCTGTGGTAGACTGCCGCGCCGCGCAACCCGTGACAGACGCCTGCCCATGATCCTCCAGTCCGCCACCGGCGCCACCCCGAATTTCCGCTGTCTGCAGCCGTGCCTCGCGCTGCGGTCGAGTCGCGCCCGGAGTGTCGTGCCATGCGTCTGAAGTGCATCCGTCTGGCGGGCTTCAAGTCGTTCGTCGACCCGACCACGGTCAGCTTCCCGAGCAACATGGCGGCGGTGGTCGGCCCCAACGGTTGCGGCAAGTCCAACATCATCGACGCCGTGCGCTGGGTGATGGGCGAGAGTTCGGCGAAGAACCTCCGCGGCGAGTCGATGACCGACGTCATCTTCAACGGCTCCAACACGCGCAAGCCGGTCAGCCAGGCCTCCATCGAGCTGGTCTTCGACAACAGCGACGGCAGCCTGCTTGGCGAGTACGCCGCCTACAGCGAGATCTCCATCCGCCGCCGGGTGACCCGCGACGCGCAGAACACCTACTTCCTCAACGGCACCAAGTGCCGGCGGCGCGACATCACCGACATCTTCCTCGGCACCGGCCTGGGCCCGCGCAGCTACTCGATCATCGAGCAGGGGATGATCTCCAAGCTGATCGAGGCGCGCCCCGAGGATCTACGCAACTTCATCGAGGAAGCCGCAGGCATCTCCAAGTACAAGGAGCGCCGCCGCGAGACCGAGAGCCGCATCCGCCGCACCCAGGAAAACCTCGAGCGCCTCGCCGACCTGCGCCAGGAGCTGGAGCGCCAGCTCGAGCGTCTGCAGCGCCAGGCCCAGGCCGCCGAGAAGTACCAGCAGTTCAAGGCCGAGGAGCGCCAGCTCAAGGCCGGGCTGGCCGCCCTGCGCTGGCTGGCGCTGGACGAGCTGGCGCGGCAGCGCCAGAGCGTGATCGGCGACCAGGAAGTGGCCATGGAGGCGCTGGTCGCCGAGCAGCGCAGTGCCGACGCCAGCATCGAGCGGCTGCGCGACGGCCACCATGACCTGTCGGAAGCCTTCAACCAGGTACAGGCGCGCTTCTATTCAGTAGGCGGCGACATTGCCCGCATCGAGCAGAGCATCCAGCACGGCCAGCAGCGCCTGCGTCAGTTGCAGGACGATCTGCGCGAGGCCGAGCGTGCCCGCGAGGAAACCGCCAGCCACCTGGCCCATGACCGCGAGCTGCTGACCAGCCTGGCCGAGGAGCTGGCGCTGCTCGAGCCCGAGCAGGCGCTGGCGCAGGCCGCCGCCGAGGAGGGCGCCGCCGCTCTCGAGGAGGCGGAAGGCGCCATGCAGGCCTGGCAGGAGCAGTGGGACGGCTTCAACCAGCGCAGCGCCGAGCCGCGGCGCCAGGCCGAGGTGCAGCAGGCGCGCATCCAGCAGCTGGAGCAGAGCCTCGAACGGCTGGTCGAGCGCGAGCGGCGCCTGCAGGACGAGCGTCGCCAGCTGGCCGACGATCCGGCCGCGGCGCAGATGGAGGAGTTCGCCGAGCAGCTGGCCGAGGGCGAGCTGGAGCTGGAAGGTCTGCAGGCTGGCGAGGAGCAGCTGGCCGAGCGTCTGCAGCAGCTGCGCGACGAGTTGCAGCAGGCCGGTCGCGAGCAGCAGCAGGCCCAGGGCGAGTTGCAGAGGCTGAACGGCCGTATCGCCTCGCTGGAAGCGCTGCAGCAGGCGGCGCTGGACCCCGGCGCCGGCGCGGCCGAGTGGCTGCGCGAGCATGAGTTGACTGCGCGGCCACGCCTGGCCGAAGGCCTGCGCGTCGACGCCGGTTGGGAGCTGGCGGTGGAAACCGTGCTGGGCGCCGACCTGCAGGCGGTGCTGCTGGACGATTTCGCCGGCCTGGCCTTGACCGCGTTTACCCAGGGCGAGCTGCGCCTGGCCTGTCTCGATGCCGGCGTGGCCCGTGCGAGCGGCAGCCTGCTGGACAAGGTGCAGGCGCCGGTCGATCTGAGTCCCTGGCTCGGCCGCGTGCGTGCGGTCGAGTCGCTGGACGAGGCCCTGGCCGCGCGCAGCAGCCTGGCCGAAGGCGAAAGTCTGATCAGTCGCGACGGCTACTGGGTCGGCCGGCATTTCCTGCGCGTACGCCGAGCCAGCGAGGCGCAAAGCGGTGTGCTGGCGCGCGGCCAGGAGCTGGAGCGGCTGGCGGGCGAGCGCGAAGTGTTGGAGGCGACGCTGGCGGCATTGGAAGAGCGCCTGCAGCAACTGCGCGAGCAGCAGACCCGGCAGGAAGACGCGCGCGAGCAGCAGCGCCGACGCCTGCAGGAAGAGAACCGCCGCCAGGGCGAGCTCAAGGCCCGTCTCTCCGCCAGCCAGGCGCGCCATGAGCAGCTGGCCCTGCGTCGCCGTCGCCTCGAGGAGGAACTGGCCGAGCAGGCCGAGCAGCGCGCCCTGGAGGTGGAGCAGCTGGGCGAGTCGCGCCTGTACCTGCAGGATGCGCTGGATGCCATGGCCAGCGACACCGAGCAGCGCGAGCAGCTGCTGGTCGCCCGTGACGCCTTGCGCGAGCGCCTCGACCGCGTGCGCCAGGACAGTCGCCAGCACAAGGATCACGCCCACCAGCTGGCCGTGCGCCTCGGCTCGCTGCGCGCCCAGCACGACTCCACCCGTCAGGCGCTGGAGCGCCTCGAGCTGCAGGCGGCGCGTCTGGTCGAGCGCTGCGAGCAGCTCAGCCTCAACCTCGAGGAAGGCGACGAGCCCCTGCAGGAACTGCGTTTCCGACTCGAGGAGCTGCTCGAGCGGCGCATGCAGGTCGACGAGGAAATGCGTCTGGCGCGCCTGGCGCTCGACGATGCCGACCGCGAGCTGCGCGACGCCGAGAAGCGCCGCAGCAGCGCCGAGCAGCAGGCCCAGCTGCTGCGTGGCCAGCTCGAGCAGCAGCGTCTCGACTGGCAGACCTTGAGCGTGCGGCGCAAGACCCTCGAGGATCAGCTGCTCGAGGATGGCTATGACCTGCCCACGGTGCTGGCCAATCTGCCCGAGGCGGCTGCCGAGCGCGAGTGGGAAAGCCAGCTGGAGCAGCTGGCGGCACGCATCCAGCGTCTGGGGCCGATCAACCTCGCCGCCATCGACGAGTACCAGCAGCAGTCCGAGCGCAAGCGTTACCTGGATGCGCAGAACGACGATCTGGTCGAGGCGCTAGAAACCCTGGAAAACGTCATCCGCAAGATCGACAAGGAAACCCGCAATCGCTTCAAGGAAACCTTCGAGCAGATCAATGGCGGTCTGCAGGCGCTGTTTCCCAAGGTGTTCGGCGGCGGCCAGGCGTATCTGGAACTTACCGGCGAAGATCTACTCGATACAGGGGTGGCGATCATGGCGCGCCCGCCAGGCAAGAAGAACAGCACCATCCATCTGCTGTCCGGTGGCGAGAAGGCGCTGACGGCGCTGGCCCTGGTGTTTTCGATCTTCCAGCTCAATCCGGCGCCGTTCTGCATGCTCGACGAAGTGGATGCGCCGCTGGACGATGCCAACGTTGGCCGTTATGCACGGCTCGTCAAGGAAATGTCGGAGAAGGTGCAGTTCATCTATATCACCCACAACAAGATCGCCATGGAAATGGCAGATCAGCTGATGGGCGTGACCATGCACGAGCCAGGCTGTTCGCGTCTGGTAGCGGTAAACGTCGAAGAAGCGGTGGCTTTGGCGGAAGCCTGACAATACGAACGGTGTATAGTTTGTGTCGTCATGTTAATTTATGGGCCATTACAAGGCGTTGCGGTATATAAACGGTTCGAGCCGGCCGCTGTGCTTGCCAACTTGCAATTGATTTGCCCGGATTCGGATAGGGGAATGTGTCTTTCATGGACATCGGTTTGCGCGAATGGCTGATCGTCATCGGTATTATTGTGATCGGCGGAATCCTGATTGATGGCTGGCGCCGCATGCGCGGGGGCAGGGGCCGTCTGAAGTTCAAGCTCGACCGCAGCGCCGCCAATCTGCCTGACGATGATGGCGATAAGGAGTTGCTGGGCCCCGTGCGCGTGGTCGACAGGCACCAGGAGCCCTCGCTGGACGAGGATGATCTGCCGGAAGCCGCGCTGGAGCCGCGCAGCAAGCGTCGCGACGAGCCCCTGGCGGGCGATCTGGAGCTCGGCATGACCGAGCCGGTGGCCGCGCCGCTGCGCATGCCGGCGGCTGACGACATGCCTGCGGAGCCGCGCAGCAAGGACAAGCTGCGCGAGAAGGCGACCGAGAAGGCGACCGAGAAGGCCGACAAGGTCGCGGCGGCCTCTGCGCCGCCCCGAGACCTGCCGCCGGTGGAGGAAGTGCTGGTGATCAGCGTGGTTGCCCGCGACCCCGACGGTTTCAAGGGTCCGGCGCTGCTGCAGAGCATTCTGGAAAGCGGCCTGCGCTTCGGCGACATGGACATCTTCCATCGCCACGAAAGCATGGCCGGCAACGGCGAGGTGCTGTTCTCCATGGCCAACGCCCTCAAGCCCGGCACCTTCGATCTGGACGACATCGACCACTTCAGTACCCGTGCGGTGAGCTTCTTCCTCGGCCTGCCGGGCCCGCGCCATCCCAAGCAGGCCTTCGACCTGATGGTCGCTGCCGCGCGCAAGTTGGCTCACGAGCTGGGTGGCGAACTGAAGGACGAGCAGCGCAGTGTAATGACCGCGCAGACTATCGAGCATTACCGCCAGCGTATCGTCGAGTTCGAGCGCCGGGCGCTGATGAACAAACGCTGAGTATTTGAACCAGATAAAGCGGCCCTGCGCCTGACGCGGGGCCGTCTTGCGAACAGACAGTGCAAACAGAGCAGCCCCGGCTGCTTTTTTTGTTTGACGGATTGCCTCTTATGACCAGTAACGCTGCCCGGCGCATCGAACAATTGCGCACCGCCATCAACGCGCACAACTACCGCTATTACGTGCTCGACGAGCCGAGTGTGCCGGATGC
>DATCUN010000180.1:0-3534 GCA_036561825.1 Pseudomonas sp. | reverse complement strand
ACTTGGGCGAGCAGGGTGCTGGCGCCGAAGCCGGCGACGGCGAAGAAGGTCATCCGCCAGCTGCTGGCCTGGCCGAACCAGGCGCCCAGCGGCACGCCGAGCACGTTGGCGATGGTCAGGCCGCTGAGCACCAGGGCCATGGCCGAGGCGCGCCGCTGCGGCGGGGCCAGCTCGGCGGCGAGCAGGGTGGCGCAGCCGAAGAAGCCGGCATGGCTGATGGCAGTGAACAGTCGCGCGGCGACCAGCCAGGCATAGTCCGGCGCCAGCGCGCAGCCCAGGTTGCCGAGGCTGTAGGCGCCCATCAGCCACATCAGCGCCTGCTTGCGCGGCAGGCGGCCGAGCAGCGGGCCGAGCAGCGGCGCACCGATCACCACGCCCATGGCGTAGGCGCTGACCAGCAGGCCGGCATCGGCCAGGCTGACGCCCAGGTCGCGGGCCACCTCGGGCAGCAGGCCCATGATGATGTATTCGCTGCTGCCGACCACGAAGCCGCCGAGGGCGAGGGCCAGCAGGGGCAGGGAAAGCAGGGTTGGGGCGGCCATGGCGAAGGGAAGTCCGGAGGAGTGGCGGGCGGCAGGAGTGCGGGGGGCGCATTCTAGCGCGGCGAGGGGCGTAGGGTGGGTTAGCCGCTTGCGGCGTAACCCACCATGGATGCCGCCAGGTATCCCTTTGCCGGCTTGGCAGCCGGTCGGTGGGTTACGGCCTGCGGCCTAACCCACCCTACGGTTTGTGCGCTCCAGCTTGGCGATCTGCCGGTCCTGCAGCCACGCCAGGCCGAGCAGCCCCGTGCTGGCGCCGATCAGCGCCCAGAACATGTCGGCCTGGGTGTCCCAGGGGTCGCCCTGGGTGCCGAGGAACTCCACCGCGCCGCCGCCGGCGAGCAGCGCCACCCACCATTCGATCAGTTCGTAGACGGCGCTGATGGTCATCGCCACGCACAGCGACAGGAAGGCCAGCATGCGCCCGGGGGCGACGAAGCGCCCGCGCAGGAGGATTTCGCGGGCGATCAGCGCCGGCACGAAGCCCTGCATGAAGTGGCCGAGCTTGTCGTAGGGATTGCGGCCCAATTCGAACAGTTCCTGGACCCAGAAGCCGGCCGGCACCCGCGCGTAGGTGTAGGCGCCGCCGAGGATCAGCACCAGGCAGTGCAGGGTGATCAGCACGTAGAGCAGGGTGGTCAGCGGGAAGCGCCGCCCGGTGGCCAGCAGCAGCGGCGCGGCGATCAGAACCGGCGAGACTTCCAGCCACCAGGTGGCACGGTCGTAGGGCGAGATGCCGGAGACGATCAGCGCGGCCAGTACCGTCAGGCCTAGGGCCACATGCAGGGATCCGTGTTGCATCGCCTTGTCCTTCAGTCAGCTCGCCGTCACCTTATCCCGCAGTATCAGGTGCCGTCCATTGTCCGGCCGCGTGATATGGGCCAGCGAGCTGTGTAGGGTGCGCCCTGCGCACCATTCGACGCCTCCGTTGCGGAGTGGTGCGCGCGGCGCACCGCGCGGTGCCCTCAGTTGTAGGCCAGCTGCTTCGCGCGAGGTGCGCAGCGCTTGAGGTCTACCGCGCCGACATGCGGGTTGGCGTTGCCCTGCACGCAGGCGATGCGCTGGTTGCGCTGGCGCTCCCAGGCGCTGACCGGGTACTGGCGGTTCCAGATGTCGTACAGGCGCTGGTCCTGCTTGGACAGGCGCAGCTGGTAGCGCTCGCTCATGTACAGGTAGATGCGCGCGATGGTGCCGCGGCTGGACTCCGGCGGCATGGCAGTGCGCTGCTTGAAGTCGACCACGAAGGGGCAGGCGCCGTACTGGCTGGGCTTGGCGCTGAGCATGCCGAAGCCGAAGTTGCTGCGGTCGCCGTTGACCTCGCCGACCACCGGCACCAGGTTGTGCAGGTCGGCCTCGGCCTTGCTGAACAGCGGGTCGTTGCTGGTGCAGTTCTTGCGCCCGCCCTGTTGCCAGCACTGGCGCTGATGGCCGATCACCCAGGCCGGCACCACGTGTTCCCACTCGATGCGGCCGGCACGGTTGGCGTTCTTGCGCGGCTGGTAGCCGCAGCTGTCCAGATCGACGCGATTGCCCTTGTAGGCGCAGCCGCAATAGAAATCCACCGGGTTGTCGGCATACAGCTTCCAGGCGACCTTCTTGGCTTCGCGGAAGGTGCGGGGGGCTTCGGCATGGACGGAAAGGCAGGGGATGACGACGAGGAGCAAGGCAAGCAGGGCGCGCATGGAGATCTCGACAGCAGACTGAGAGGCGCATCCATGCGGTAGCCGGCGATTCTACCGCGAGCTGTCGAAAATTCAGAAAAAACAATTGCTTGCGATGGTGGTGTGCCCCGACCAGACGCAGCTTGGCAGTTGCTCGCGGGCCGAATGAACAGCGCCCCGAACCTTGCGGTCCGGGGCGTCGGTGTTGCCGCGCTGGCGCATGTTAGGCCGCCTGCGCCTCGCTCTGGCGCAGGGCGCGGTTCAGCGCGCTGAACAGGGCGCGGAAGCTGGCGGTGGTCAGGTTGGCGTCGATGCCGACGCCGTGCAGCGGGCGGCCGCCGTCGATGCGCAGTTCGAGGTAGGCTGCGGCCTTGGCGTTGCTGCCGGCGCCGATGGCGTGCTCGCTGTAGTCCATCACCTCGACGGCGACCGGCAGGGCGGCGACCAGCGCCTCCAGCGGGCCGTTGCCGGTGCCGCGCAGGCTCTGCACGGCGCCGCCTTGCTCGACTTCCACTTCCACCGTGGTGACGCCGTTTTCTTCCTGCAGGCGATGGCCCTTGAGGCTGTAGGTCGCCGGACCCTGCAGGTATTCCTCGACCAGCAGGTCGTAGATCTGCCGCGCGCTCATCTCCAGGCCGTGGCGGTCGGTCTCGCGCTGCACCACCTGGCTGAACTCGATCTGCATGCGCCGCGGCAGGCTGATGCCGTACTCCTGCTCGAGCAGGTAGGTGATGCCGCCCTTGCCGGACTGGCTGTTGACGCGGATCACCGCCTCGTAGCTGCGGCCGATGTCGGCCGGGTCGATCGGCAGGTAGGGTACTTCCCAGATCCCTTCCGGGTCCTGCTGGGCGAAGCCCTTGCGGATCGCGTCCTGGTGCGAGCCGGAGAAGGCGGTGTGCACCAGGTCGCCGACGTAGGGGTGACGCGGGTGCACCGGCAGCTGGTTGCACTCCTCGACCACCTTGCGCACGCCGTCGATGTCGGAGAAGTCCAGCTGCGGGTCGACGCCCTGGGTGTACATGTTCAGCGCCACGGTGACCAGGTCGACGTTGCCGGTGCGCTCGCCGTTGCCGAACAGGCAGCCTTCCACGCGGTCGGCGCCGGCCATCAGGCCCAGCTCGGTGGCGGCCACGCCGGTGCCGCGGTCGTTGTGGGTGTGCAGGCTGATCAGCACGCTGTCGCGACGGTCGATGTGGCGGCCGAACCACTCGATCTGGTCGGCGTAGACGTTCGGCGTGGCCGCCTCGATGGTCGCCGGCAGGTTGAGGATCAGCTTCTGCTGCGGGGTCGGCTGGAACACGCCGATCACCGCGTTGCACACCTCGACGGCGAAG
>DATCUN010000179.1:0-2730 GCA_036561825.1 Pseudomonas sp. | reverse complement strand
GGGCGTCGGACACTCCCGAAGATCCCCAGGTCAGCCCGCTCGCCGACGCGACCCGGGCTCCGGAAGCCGCAAACGCAGCCGCTCCGAAGCAAAACGCCGCGCCCGCCACCGAGAGCACCACACGGAGCACCGCCAGCGCCCCAGCCCAGCAGGGTGCCGACACCGCAGCGCCAACCCTCGCCACGTCTGAATCTGCGCCGCAGACGGCAGCCGCCAGCAGCACCGGAGCGTGGCAGGTACTGCTGCAGGACGCCCAGCTGCGCGGCTGGCGCGCCCATCTCGAGGACCGCGTGCCGCAGCCGGCGGTAGCGCTGGACGTCGGCCCGCTGGATCTCGACCTGCAGGGCTTCAGCAGCAGCGGCGAACAACCCTTCAGCCTCAAGCTGGCCAGCGGCGTCGGTGCCCGCGGCCAGCTCGAGGCCGACGGCCAGCTGCGCCTGAAACCACTGAGCAGCCAGCTCAAGGTGCGCACGCGCGACCTCGACCTGCGCCTGGCCCAGGCCTATCTCAGCCCGTTCATCCACCTGGAACTGCGCAGCGGCCTGCTCGCCAGCGATGTCGCCGTCGACCTGCAGGGCAGCGCGCCGCTAGCACTCAAGGTCAGCGGCCGCGCCGAGGTGAGCCAGCTGCACACCCTCGACACCCTCAAGGGCCGCGATTTCGTCAAATGGCAGCTGCTCAACGTCGACGGCCTCGACTACCGCCACGGCGAGCAGCTGCGCATCGACCGGCTGCGCCTGCAACAGCCGTACGCGCGCTTCATCATCAACGAGGACCTCAGCACCAACGTCAAGGATCTGCTGATAGCCCAGCCGCCCAAGCCCCAGCCGGCGCCGCCCGGCAAGCCGCTGCACGTGGTGGTCGGTGGCGTGGACATCGCGGACGGCTCGGCCAACTTCGCCGACCTCTCGCTGACACCCAACTTCGCCACCGCCATCCAGCAGCTCAATGGCCGGATCGGCACCCTCGACAACCAGTCCAGCAAGCCGGCCACGGTGGATATCCGCGGCAAGGTCGACCGCTACGCCCCGGTGACCATCCAGGGCCAGCTGACCCCCTTCTCGCCACTGGAGCAGCTGGACATCACCACCCGCTTCAAACGGGTCGAGCTGACCACCCTGACCCCCTACGCCGGCAAGTTCGCCGGCTACAAGATCCGCAAGGGCCGCCTCAACCTCGACCTACACTACCGCATCGAGAAGGGCCGGCTGAACGCCGACAACAAGCTGCTGCTGGAGGACCTGCAGCTCGGCGAGCGGGTCGACAGTCCCAGCGCCACCGACCTGCCGGTGCGCCTGGCGGTGGCGTTGCTCAAGGATACCCACGGCAACATCGACATCGCCCTGCCGGTGCAGGGCGACCTCAACAACCCCGAGTTCAGCGTGGCGCCGATCGTCTGGCAGACCCTGCGCAACCTGATCCTGCGCGCAGTGCAGGCGCCGTTCAAGCTGATCGCCGGACTGGTCGACGGCGGCGACGAACAACTGGACAGCGTGCCCTTCGCCGCCGGCTCCAGCGAACTGGACCCGCCGGCCCGCGCCACCCTGGACACGCTGGCCAAGGCCCTGCAGCAGCGCCCGACGCTGCGTCTGGAAGTCGAAGGCATGAGCCGGCAGGCCGCCGACGGCCCGCTGCTGGCCGAACAGCGCCTGCAGCGCGAGTACCAGGACACCTGGTACCGCATGCTGCAACGCCGCGGCGACAAGGTGCCGGCCGAGGCCAGCCAGCTCAAGGTGCCGGAGGACATGCAGGGGAGCCTGCTCGAAGGCATCTACCGCGCCCGCCTCAAGCAACAGCCGCCGGCCGAATGGCGCGAGCTGAAGAAGCCCGAACGCGCCGCGCGCCTGCGCCAGGCGCTGCTCGACTCCTGGGCGCAGAGTTCGCTGCTGCTGCGCCAGCTGGCCCAGGATCGCGCGCGGGCGATCAAGGCCTATCTGGTCGAGCAGGGGCAGCTGGCCGACGAGCGCATCTACCTGCTGGAGGTCGGCAGCGCCGAGGCCGCCGGTGACAACCCGCGCGTCGCCGTGCCGCTGCATCTGGACAGCGAGTAAACTGACCACCACGAGGGTCCGATCAATACCCTTGCCGGTGCCCACGGCGCCGGCCTCTTTCCCGTCGTGAGGGTTCTGTCGTGAAAGCTTTCCTCTGCCTGCTGCTGGTGGCCCTGAGTGCCCCGCTCAGCGCCGCCACCCTGCGCTGCGACCGCGACCTGGTCAGCAGCGGCGACCATACCAGCGAGGTACTCGACAAGTGCGGCCAGCCGAACAGCCGCGAGACCATCGGCTACCGCCGGCGCGGCGACGACTGGGGCAACTACGAGGAGGTGCGCGTCGAGGAGTGGGTCTACGGCCCGCGCAACGGCATGTACTACTTCCTGCGCTTCGAAGGCAATCGCCTGATCGAGATCGACAGCGACCGCGGGCGTTAGCGTCACCCCGGGCAGCCGAATCGCGGACAACAAAAAAGGCCCCGGAGGGCCTTTTCTGTCACGCGATCACGTCGATCAGACGCCGGAGGCTTCGGCAGCCGCCACGTCCTTGATCGACAGCTTGATGCGGCCGCGGTTGTCCACGTCCAGCACCAGCACCTTGACCTCTTCGCCTTCCTTGAGCACGTCGGTGACCTTCTCGATGCGCTTGTCGCTGATCTGCGAAATGTGCACCAGACCGTCCTTGCCCGGCAGGATGTTGACGAAGGCACCGAAGTCGACGATGCGCTCGACCTTGCCGA
>DATCUN010000178.1:0-5241 GCA_036561825.1 Pseudomonas sp. | reverse complement strand
GGCGAACCAGGAGTCCTTCTGTTCGTTGGTGGTGCCCGTCTTGCCGGCCAGGTCGCTGCGCTGCAGGCTCAGGGCGCGCCGGCCGGTGCCGCGCTTGATCACGTCCTGCAACATGCTGGTCATGATGTAGGCGGTGCGCGGATCGAGGACGCGCTCGGCGGTCGGTGGCGTTTCGGCGGGCGGGGCGCCCTCGGGGATTGCGCTCGTCACGGCGACCGGCAGGGTCGCTTGCGATGCGCCAGCGCCGGTCAGGTGGTCCGGTATGCGCGGCGGGTTGGCGCGGAAGAGCGGCTCGCCATCGCGGTTGTCGATTTGCGTGATCAGGTAAGGCTGGACGTGATAACCGCCGTTGGCGAATACCGCATAGCCGGTGGTGACTTCCAGCGGGGTCAGGTTGGCGGTGCCGAGCGCCAGCGAGAAGTTGCGTGGCAGCTCCTCGCGCGGCAGGCCGAAGCGCTTGCTGTAGTCGAGGGCGTATTCGATGCCGATTTCCTGCAGCAGGCGGATCGATACCAGGTTGCGCGACTTGTACAGCGCCTCGCGCATGCGGATCGGGCCGAGGAAGGTGTTGTTGTCGTTCTTCGGGCGCCAGACCTCGCCGCTGTAGGGGTCGACGAACTCGATGGGTGCGTCGTTGATCAGGCTGGCGGCGGTAAAGCCCTTGTCCAGCGCAGCGCTGTAGACGAAGGGCTTGAAGCTGGAGCCAGGCTGGCGCTTGGCCTGGGTGGCGCGATTGTAGTTGCTCTGCTCGAAGGAGAAGCCGCCGGTCAGGGCGCGGATCGCGCCGTCGGCCGGGTCCAGCGAGACCAGGGCGCCTTGCGCCTGCGGCAGCTGGACGAAGCGCAGGCTGCCGTCCTCCTGGCGCAGGACGCGGATCAGGTCGCCCTTCTGCACCACCTCGGCCGGCTTGCCGGGCTGGCGGCCGAGGCTGTTGCTGTTGATGTGGGGGCGGGCCCATTTCATGCTCTGCCAGGCGATCGGCTGTTCGCTGCCGTCGCGGGTCAGCACCTGGATGCCGTCACTGCCAATGGTCGTGACGATGGCGGGCTCGAGTCCGCCCAGCGTGCGCTGCTCGGCCAGTTTGGCCAGCCAGCCGGCCGGGTCGAGGGCGGGGAAGCGCGCCTCGGGTCCACGATAGCCGTGGCGCTGGTCGTAGTTGAGCAGGCCTTCGCGCAGGGCCTGGTTGGCTTCCGTCTGCAGGTCGCTGCGCACGGTGGTGTGCACGCGGTAGCCTTCGGTATAGGCGTCGCCACCGAAGCGGCCGACGATTTCGGCGCGGGCCATTTCCGCCACATAGGGCGCTTCCAGCTCCGGCGGTCTGACGGCTTGCTGGTGGGCTTCGACGGTTTCGGCCAGCGCAGTCTGGTAGCGCTGCTGGTCGATCTTGCCCAGCTCGTACATGCGCGCGAGGATCCAGTCGCGGCGGATCTTGGCGCGCTCCGGGTTGGCTACCGGGTTGTAGCGCGAGGGGGCCTTGGGTAGGCCGGCGATCATTGCCAGCTGGGCCAGCGACAGCTCGCCGATCGATTTGCCGTAGTAGATCTGCGCCGCCGCCTCGATGCCGTAGGCGCGGTTGCCGAGGTAAATCTTGTTGACGTAGAGCTCGAGGATGGCGTTCTTGTCGAGCGCCCGCTCGATCTGCAGGGCGAGCAGGATCTCGTTGATCTTGCGGGCAAAGCTGCGCTCGTTGGAGAGGAAGAAGTTCTTCGCCACCTGCATGGTGATGGTGCTGCCGCCGGTCTGGATCTGCCCGCTCTGCAATAATTGCGCGGCAGCCCGCATCAGACTTTTGACGTCAACGCCATAATGATTCGCGAAATTATCGTCCTCCGCGGCCAGCAAGGCGTTGATGAAGTCCGGGGGGATGTTGGCGAACTGGATGGGGCTGCGGCGCATTTCGCCGAACTCGGCGATCAGCTTGTCGTCGGCGCTGTAGATGCGCAGCGGGACCTGCATGCGCACGTTGCGCAGGGTTTCCACCGACGGCAGGCCGGGGCTGAGGTAGAGAAAGGCGCCACTGAATCCCAGCATTACTGCGCTGATCAGGGCGATACAGGTCCACGACAGAAGCTTCAACAGACGCATCGGGATCTTGCTTGTCCAGGGAGAGGAATGGGCTGGGTGGGTGGCGCAGGGAAAAGGCAAAAGCTGTTCACATTATAGGTGTTTTTTCCCTGAAGTAGCCATTTGCCCAGCTGTCAAGTGGGGGCATTTAATGCTGAAATACATGAACCGTCCGTAACTTTCGGATGCTGATAGGAAATTGGCCGTGCTAGGGCTCTTCAATAAAACCGCGAATACGCTATTGGGGATCGACATCAGTTCGACTTCAGTCAAGCTGCTGGAGCTGAGCCGCTCGGGGGGGCGCTACAAGGTTGAGGCCTATGCGGTCGAGCCCTTGCCGCTGAATGCGGTTGTCGAGAAGAACATCGCCGAGATCGAGGGCGTGGGGCAGGCGCTCAGCCGGGTGCTGGCCAAGGCACGTACTGGCGCCCGGAACGTGGCCGTGGCTGTGGCCGGTTCGGCGGTGATCACCAAGACCATCGAGATGGATGCCGGATTGTCTGAGGACGAGCTGGAAAACCAGCTGAAGGTCGAGGCGGACCAGTACATTCCCTATCCGCTGGAAGAGGTGGCCATCGACTTCGAGGTGCAGGGTGTCTCGCCGCGCAACCCCGAACGCGCCGAGGTGCTGCTGGCCGCCTGCCGCAAAGAAAACGTCGAGGTGCGCGAAGCCGCGCTGGCGCTGGCCGGTCTGACCGCCAAGGTGGTCGACGTCGAGGCCTATGCGCTGGAGCGGGCCTTTGCCCTACTCGAGCCGCGGCTGGTCGACGGGCGTCACGAGTTGACCGTCGCAGTGGTGGACGTCGGTGCGACCATGACCACCCTCAGCGTCCTGCACAACGGCAAGACCATCTATACCCGTGAGCAGCTGTTCGGCGGCAAGCAGCTGACCGAGGAGATCCAGCGGCGCTATGGCCTGTCCTTCGATGAAGCCGGCCTGGCGAAAAAACAGGGCGGCCTTCCCGATGACTACGACAGCGAAGTGCTGTTGCCGTTCAAGGAGGCGGTGGTGCAGCAGGTGTCGCGCTCGCTGCAGTTCTTCTTCGCGGCCGGTCAGTTCAGCGATGTCGACTGCATCCTGCTGGCCGGTGGTACGGCATCGCTGCCGGATCTCGATCGGATGATCCAGCAGAAGATTGGCACCCCCTGCGTGGTGGCCAATCCGTTCGCCGACATGGCATTGAACAGCAAGGTGAACGCCGCCGCGCTGGCCAGCGATGCCCCATCGCTGATGATCGCCTGCGGGCTGGCGATGAGGAGTTTTGACTGATGGCCAGAATCAACCTTCTACCCTGGCGCGAGCATCGCCGCGAGGAGCGCAAGCAGCGTTTCCTGGTGGCGCTGGGGGCGGTGCTGGTCGGCGCCGCAGCCTTGGTGTTCGCCGGTGATCAGTACCTGAATGGTGCAATCGAGCAGCAGAACGCACGCAATGACTATGTGCGCAAGGAAATCGCTGCGCTGGATGCACGGATCAAGGAGATCAGCGAGCTGAAGAAACGCCGCGAGGAGCTCCTCGAGCGGATGAAGATCATCCAAGATCTGCAGGGCAACCGTCCGGTCACCGCGCGGGTGTTCGACCAGTTGGTGCGTACCCTGCCGGATGGCGTGCATTTCACCGCGCTGAAGATGACCGGCAAGAACATCGCGATCCAGGGTGCGGCGGAGTCGAACAACCGGGTGTCCGCGCTGATGCGCAACCTCGATGCCTCGGACTGGCTGGCGGCGCCCAACCTGACCGAGGTCAAGGCAGTGACTGCCGGTACCGTGGATCAGGCCAACGTATTCCAGCTGACCGTCCAGCAAACCCGGCCGGATGAGGAGGGCGCTGCGCAGGCGAGCGCCAGCATGGCGGCTGGAAAAGCCCAACAAGCCAATAGCAAAGGAGCCACGAAATGAGTCTGGCTCAATCCCTGGAAAGCCTGCGCAAGGTCAATCTCAGTGAGCTTGACGCCAACAATCTCGGTTCCTGGCCGGCACCGGTGAAGGTGATCGCCGGGGCCCTGCTGCTGATCGGCGTGCTGGCGCTGGGTTACAACTTTCACCTCAAGGATCTGCAGGCCGAGCTGGAGCAGCGGGGCGCCGAAGAGGTCACCCTCAAGCAGCAGTTCGAGACCAAGGCCTTCCAGGCCGCCAATCTGGAGGCCTACCGGCAGCAGATGGTGGAGATGGAGCAGTCCTTCGGCGCGCTGCTGCGCCAGCTGCCGGGCGATACCGAAGTGCCTGGCCTGCTGGAGGACATTACCCGTACCGGTCTGGGCAGCGGCCTGGAGTTCGAGGAGATCAAGCTGCTGCCGGAAGTTACCCAGCAGTTCTACATCGAACTGCCGATCCAGATCCGCGTGGTCGGCGCCTATCACGACCTGGCTACCTTCGTCAGCGGCGCTGCCAGCCTGCCGCGGATCGTCACCCTGCATGATTTCGAGATCAAGCCGGTGGCCAAGGACGGCGAGGCCAAACTGAGCATGAGCATCCTGGCCAAGACCTATCGCTACAACGACAAGGGGCTGCAGAAATGAAGGGAGCCCGCCTGATTATCGGCAGCATGCTGCTGCTCGGCCTGACCGCCTGCGACGGTAGCGGTGATTTCAGTGACCTGCAGGCCTACATGAACGAGGTGCGCGCCAAGCCCAAGGGGGTTGTCGAGCCGCTGCCGCAGTTCCAGCCCTATGAGGCCTTCACCTACAGTGCCGCGGCCATGCGCCACCCGTTCCAGCCGCCGGTGCGTGTCGATCTGCAGAAGCGCCAGAAGGGCTCGGCTGAGATCAAGCCGGACGAGTCGAGACCCAAGCAGTTCCTTGAAGGTTTCAATATCGAGATGTTCCAGATGGTCGGCCTGCTGGCCAACGATGGTGGTCGCTTCGCCTTGGTCAGTGGTGTTGGCGGGGTGCATCGGGTCAAGGTTGGCGACTACCTCGGGCGCAACTACGGGCGCATCGTGGCGATCAATGATGACCGCATCGAGGTCGTCGAAATTGTTACTGACGGCGAGGGGGGCTGGCTCGAGCGGCCGCGCACTCTGACCCTCAAAGAACGTTCCTGAGGGCGGGGGTCCACGCATGAACAATCCAACTCGGTCTGCACAACGGATTCAGACAATGAACAGTTCCATTTCGCGCTTCAGCCTGACCTTGCTGGCTGCAATGCTTTCGCCGGCAGTCCTGGCTGCCAATCTGCAGG
>DATCUN010000177.1:0-3114 GCA_036561825.1 Pseudomonas sp. | reverse complement strand
TCGTTGCCAATGGCCAGGATCATGTGGCCGTCGGCGGTCGGAAAGTCCTGGTAGGGCACGGTGTTGGGGTGCGCGTTGCCCATGCGCTGCGGCACCCTGTCGCCATACAGGTAATTCATGCCCTGGTTGGCCAGGCAGGCCACGCCCACGTCGAGCAGCGCCAGATCAATGTGCTGGCCCCGGCCCGTGTGCTCGCGCGCCTGCAGGGCGGCCAGAATGGCCGTGCTGGCATACAGGCCGGTGAGGATGTCGGTGAGGGCCACCCCCACCTTCATGGGGCCGCCGCCGGGCTCGCCATCGGAGCGGCCAGTGATGCTCATGAGCCCGCCCATGCCCTGGATCAGAAAGTCATACCCCGCGCGGTGCGCATAGGGCCCGTCCTGGCCGAAGCCGGTGACCGAGCAATACACCAGGCGCGGGTTGAGCGCGCGCAGGCTCGCGTAATCCAAGCCGTACTGCGTGAGGCCGCCGGTCTTGAAATTCTCAATGAGCACGTCACACTGCGCCGCGAGCTGGCGCACGATCTGCTGGCCCTCAGGCCGCGTGAAATCCACCGTCACCGACTGCTTGTTGCGGTTGGTGCACATGTAGTAGGCCGACTCACCCGTGGACTGGCCCGCCGGGTCCGTCACATACGGCGGGCCCCAGGCGCGGGTGTCGTCGCCGGTGCCGGGGCGCTCGACCTTGATCACTTCGGCCCCCAGGTCCCCCAGTGTCTGGCCGGCCCACGGCCCTGCGAGCACGCGCGAAAGATCCAGCACCTTTACATGCTGGAGCGCTCCTGGCGGCATGGCGGCCCTTTCGCTCATTGCTGCGGCACCTTGGCCTGGTGCACGATGCGCTTCCACAGCGCGATCTCGTTCTTCTGGAACTCGTGCATCTGCGCGGGGCCCCCGGTCATGGGTGTGGCGCCAATGCGCTCGTAGAAGGCACGGGTCTCGTCCGTCCTGGAGATCGCCGTGAACAGCTCGGCGAGCCTGGCCGTCTCGGCCGCTGGCGTCTTGGCGCTGACCATGGCGCCCACCCAGGTGTAGGCCTCGAACCCGGGCAAGCCGGCCTCGCTGGCGGTGGGCACGTCGGGCGACGAGGCCACGCGCTTGTCGGCCGCCACGGCGAGCACCTTCACGCGGCCACCCTTGGCCAGCTCCTGCACGGCGGTCACCTCGGCAAAGGCATAGTCCACCGTGCCGGAGGCCACGGCCGTCATGGTCTCGCCTGCACCCTTGAACGGCACATGCACGGTCTGCACCTTGGCCGCATCGTTGAGCAACTCGCCCATGAGCTGGTAACCCGCCGAGCCGGCGCCGAAATTGATCTTGCCGGGGTTTGCCTTGGCGTAGGCCAGCAAGCCTTTGAGGTCCTGGTACGGCGCCTGCGGCGTGACGGTGAGCATGGCGGGCGAGCGCATCATCATCGTCAGCGGTGCGAAATCCTTGACCGGGTCATAGGGCAGCTCCTTGAACAGCGCGGCGTTCACGGCCAGCGTTGAATTGCTGCCGATGAACACGGTGTAGCCGTCGGCTGGCGCCGCGAGCACCTGCTTGACGGCGATGAAGCCGTTGGCGCCCGGCTTGTTCTCGACCACCACGGACTGGCCCGTGATGTCCTGGAGCTTGCGCGCGAAATAGCGCGCAGAGGTGTCGGTGCCGCTGCCAGGCCCGAAGGGAACGACGAACTTGATGGTCTTCGATGGGAAGGTCTGCGCCTGGGCGACGGGCGCGAGGGTGGCGGCGCCCAGCGTGATCAGGGCAGCGCCGCCGAGGGCGCCCAGAATGGTTCTGCGCTTGTGCATGGGAATTTGTCTCCTGGAATGGGGGCAGGTTTGCCGGGCCCTCCGTGGGGCCTTGGCTCGCACTCTAGCCAGCAGGACTAGTGCCGTCTAATATTAAGAATTGAAAAGCCAATACCATTTGGATATCACATGAACCTGCGCCAACTGCGCCAATTCGTCACGCTCGCGGAAACGGGTAACTTCCACCGCGCGGCCGAGCTGCTGCACATGGCGCAACCGCCGTTGTCGGTGTCCATCCGCAAACTCGAAGAAGAAATGGGCGATGCGCTGTTCGAGCGCCGCTCCACGGGCGTCTTCATCACCCCGGTGGGCGAGGCCATGCTGGCCGATGCGCGGCTCACGTTGTTCCACGCCGAGCAATGCCGCCAGGCCGTGTTGGATGCGCGCCAGGGCCAGGGTGGACTGCTGCGCATGGGCATCATCGGCTCGGCGACGTATGCGCTGCTGCCCGAGCTGATCCCCTCGCTGCGCGAGCGTTTTCCCAAGATTGAGCTCGAACTGACCGAGGCCACCTCGTCCGAAATCCTCGACGGCCTGGTCTCGCGCCGCTTCGATGTGGGTTTTGTGCGCTACCCCGTGCTGCACCCGGCCCCGTTCGAGCTACTGCCCATGGACCGCGATGACTTCGTCCTCGCCGTCTCGGAGCGCAGCCCGCTCGCGGCGCAGGAGGCCATCGCGCTGTCCGAAGCGGCACACGAGCCCTTCATCATGTACCCGCGGGACAAGGTGCCCAGCCTCTCGGCCCTGGCGCTGATGCGCTGCCAGCTCTCAGGCTTCACGCCGCATGTGGCCCAGGAGGCCATGCAGGTGCAGACCATCATGAGCCTGGTGGCCTCGGGCCTGGGCGTGGGGCTGGTCGCCGGCGTGGCGCGGCTGGTGATGCCGCGTGGCGTGAAATGCCTCGCACTGACCGACAATCCGCCGGGGTTTCATGTGGGCATTGCGCTGGCGCGGCTGCAAGGCAATACCAGCCGGCTCGTCGAGCGCTTCACCGAGCATGCCCTGCGCTTTTCCACAGCGCCCGATGTGGCGCCGCCGCCCGCGGCACAGCCGTCGGCCGACTGAAGGCTTGCCCCCGCAACGCCAGTGCGCCATCCCGCAGCAGGCGCGGCGTTCAGCCGACGGCAGCGGCCGGCACCGCGCGGCGCGCGGCGAACGCCACGTACCAATCGAGGCACTGTGGGTTGGCCATCGCATCCTTGTTGACCACCTTCTCGATGGGCTGGCCCAGCAGCAGTTTTTTGACGGGCAGCTCCTGCTTCTTGCCGCTCAGCGTGCGCGGCACCTCGGCCACCACATGGATGTCGTCGGGCACGAAGCGC
>DATCUN010000176.1:0-5913 GCA_036561825.1 Pseudomonas sp. | reverse complement strand
TCGGCCGCGCGCAGCGCTTCCTCCTGCTCGATGATGCCGTTCTTGGCCATCCGGAACAGGCACTGGTCGAAGCTCTCCATGCCTTCTTCCAGCGAGGCCTCCATCGCCGCCTTGATCTCGTGCACCTGGCCGCGGCGCAGCAGGTCGCGGATCATCGGGGTGTTGATCAACACCTCGGTGGCCGGCAGGCGGCGCCCGTCCTTGCCCTTCACCAGGCGCTGGGACACCACCGCGCGCAGGTTCAGCGACAGGTTCATCAGCACGTTGCGGTGCGCGCTTTCCGGGAAGAAGTTGAGGATGCGCTCGATGGTCTGGTCGGCGTTGTTGGAGTGCAGCGTGGCCAGGCACAGGTGCCCGGTCTCGGCGAAGGCGATGGCCGCCTCCATGGTTTCGGCATCCAGGATCTCGCCGATCAGGATCACGTCCGGCGCTTCACGCATCGCGTTCTTCAGTGCGTTGTGGAAGGCGTGCGTATCCAGCCCCACCTCGCGCTGGTTGACGATGGACATCTTGTGCTTGTGCAGGTACTCGATCGGATCCTCGATGGTGAGGATGTGACCGGTGGTGGTGCTGTTGCGGTGGTCGATCATCGACGCCAGCGAGGTGGACTTGCCCGAACCGGTCGAGCCCACCACCAGCACCAGCCCGCGCGGGGTCATGATGACGTCCTTGAGCACCTGCGGCAGGTTGAGCTCTTCGATGCTGGGGATCTTGCTGCGGATCGCACGGATTACCATGCCGACCTCGCCGCGCTGCTTGAACACGTTGACGCGGAAACGCCCGGCCTCGGCCAGGGCGATGGCCATGTTCAGCTCCAGCTCGCGCTCGAACTCGGGCACCTGGCCCTCGTCCATCAGCGAGTAGGCGATTTTCTTGACCATGCCCGGGGGCAAGCCGGTGTTCCCCAACGGGTACAGCTTGCCCTCGATCTTGATGTAGACCGGGGCGCCGGTGGTCAAGAACATGTCCGACGCGTTCTTTTCGGTCATCAGCTTCAGGAAATAGCCGATATCCATGCGAAATGTTTCCCCAACAATCGGCCGCGTGCCATTGCAAGCACGCCGCAGGCTTCCGACAATGGCCGCGCTCCTACTTCTGGCGACGGCACCCCCAATGAATAGCTTCGCACAAATACGACGTATCCCGTCGGTGGTCATGATTGTTTGCGTGATGGCGTGCACATTCGCGCTCGCAGGCGCCGCCCAGGCCCAGGACGGCGCCCTGGAACTGATGCAGGCCCGGCAGGCGGTGGACAAGGCCACCCAGGCCGATGCCGACCAGTACGCCCCGGATCTGATCGCCGTGGCCCGCCAAGGCCTGGAACAGGCCCAGCGCGCCGCCGGCGACCGCCGCGAGCGCAAGAACGCCCCGGCCCTGGCCGTGCGCGCCACCGTGGATGCCGACCTGGCCCGCGCCCGCAGCGAAGAAGCCACCGCCACCGCCCAGCTGCAGCTGCGTCGCAATGAAGTGACCCAGCTGCAACGCCAGCTCGCCACTGGGGAGAACCGTTGATGACCGTCGCGCCGAAGAAGTCCCGCACCCTGCGCGCGTCCAGCCTGGTGCTGGCCGCCGGCCTGGCCCTGCCGCTGCTGGCCCAGGCCGCCGAAGACCCGGCCGTGGCCCAGCTGACCCAGCGCCTGATGGCCATCCAGGCCAATCCCGACGCCTCGCAGCTGGCCGCCTTCGAGCGCCTGCAGGCCCAGCAGGCCGTGGCCGACCTGGCCAAGGCCAAGCGCCGCGACCTGGACCAGGCCCGTTACCTGGCCGAACGCCGGGTCGAGATCGCCGAAACCAGCGTGCGTGCGGCCCTGGCCCAGCGCGAGGTGGACCAGCTGGAACGTACCCGCAGCGAGCTGCTGATCGAAGCCAGCCGCCGCGACGCCCAGCGCGCCCGGCAGGAAACCGAGCGGCTGCGCGTGCAGGCGCAGATCCAGGCCGAGGAAACCGAGCGCCTGCGTCAGTCGGCCGAGCAGGAGGCCCTGGCCCGCCAGGACGCCGAAACGGCGCTGACCAGCGTGGCCGGCAAGCAGACCGCCCGCCTGAGCGCGGCCCAGCAGAGCGCGGCCAAGCTGGCCCGCGAGGAAGCCGAACTGGTCTCGGGCAGCAAGCTGCCGGGGTCGAAGTTCGACAGCCGCGGCGAAGTGTTCACCTTCAATGGCGACGCCTTCGCGGCCGGCAAGGGCAGCCTGTCCGGTGGCGCCAAGGGCCAGGCCAAGGCACTGGCCGAGTACCTGAACATCGGCAAGAAGGGCCGGGTCCGGATCGAGGCCTATGACGCCGCGGCCGGGGTGGGCGACCAGCGCGCCCAGGCCCTGCGCGACGCCCTGGTGGCCGCCGGCGTCAGCGCCAGCCGGCTGCAGGTGGCGGGCAAGAAGGCCGCGGCCACCAAGGCGCGTTCGGCCGAGGTCATCATCGCCCCCTGAGCCGGTTCTGCGCGGCTCATGCCGTGGGCTGGCAGCGGGTCGGTCATGACCGTTGGTCATGACGCAACTACCTGTTTTTGTTTAATTTTCGTTGAAATGCGCGTTCAGCCTGAACCCCGGCTGGAGCGCATCGAAAATTTCAGATGAAACGCTTGAAGACCCCTTCGGGCAGGCGTAGGGTCAGTTGTCCGGGGCGCCTTCCGCGACCCGGACGATTGGAGGGCCGGGCCGATGAACCGAGGGCACGAACCACAGCAGTCTGCAGTCCGGGCAGTCCCGGTTGCGCATGCGGGTTCGGTCGCGGTCATCGTCAGGTGCTCCACCCAAAAGCAACGCCCCGTGCCGTCAGGCCGGGGCGTTCTTGTTTCTGCCGTACAGCGATAGGAGGTTCATCATGTTTGAAGGTCAGCCCCAGAGCGAGATCGACGCACGCCGCAAGCGTGATCCGGAATTCAAGGCACTTTACGAACGGCACCAGAAGTTGAACAAAAAGTGCATGGATGCCCAACTCGGTGTACTGCCGATAGACGATCTCACCTTGGGCCAGATGAAGCGTGAGAAGCTGCTGGCCAAGCAGAAGCTGGAACGGATGTACGACTCCCCCATGCATTGATGTAAGGTTTTGACCCAACGCCGCGGGCGGCGTCCGTCACCTCGTCGACGGGCGCCGTTCGCGTCGCTCCGCTGTCGCGGCCGGCATCACCCCGCCGCCTACAGCCCGGCATCGGCCTTTAATCGCCACAACCTGACTTTCCGCGTCAACCGTCGGATAATCACCGGTCCGGCCGCATTGCGGCGCGAACGATGTGATCCGATGGCAATCCACTCCTCCGTACTCGACCTCATTGGGCACACCCCGATCGTCAAGGCCCAGCGCCTGGACACCGGTGTCTGCGAGCTCTACCTGAAGCTGGAGAGCGCCAATCCCGGAGGATCGATCAAGGACCGCATCGGCCTGTCGATGATCGAGGCCGCTGAAAAGCGCGGCGAGCTCACCCCGGGCGCGACCCTGGTCGAGGGCACCGCCGGCAACACCGGCCTGGGCCTGGCCCTGGTCGCCCAGCAGAAGGGCTACAAGCTGATCCTGGTCGTGCCCGACAAGATGAGCCGCGAGAAGATCTTCAACCTGAAGGCGATGGGCGCCGAAGTGCGCCTGACCCGTTCGGACGTGGCCAAGGGCCACCCGGAGTACTACCAGGACATGGCCAAGCGCGTGGCCGAGGAAACCCCGGGCGCATACTTCATCAACCAGTTCGGCAACCCGGACAACCCGGCCGCCCATGAGTTCGGCACCGGCCCGGAGATCCTGGAGCAGATGGGCGGCGACCTGGACGCGATCGTGTTCGGCTGCGGCAGCTCGGGCACCATGACCGGCCTGTCCCGCGCCTTCGCCAGCGCCTCGCCGAAGACCGAGCTGGTCCTGGCCGACCCGGTCGGCTCGATCCTGGCCGAGTACATCAACGACGGCGTGCTCAACGACAAGTCGGGCAGCTGGCTGGTGGAAGGCATCGGCGAAGACTTCCTGCCCTCCATTGCCGATTTCAGCCGGGTCACCAAGGCCTATGCCATCACCGACGCGGAGAGCTTCCATACCGCGCGCGAGCTGCTGGGCAAGGAAGGCATCCTCGGCGGCTCGTCCACCGGCACCCTGCTGGCGGCGGCGCTGAAGTACTGCAAGGAGCAGACCACCCCGAAGAAGGTGCTGGTGCTGGTCTGCGACACCGGCAACAAGTACCTGTCCAAGATGTACAACGACTACTGGATGCTGGACAACGGTTTCCTGGAGCGCCCGCAGAGCGGCGACCTGCGCGACCTGATCCTGCGTCCCTACGGCCAGCGCGACACTGTCGTGATCGGCCCGAACGACCTGCTGACCACCGCCTACCAGCGCATGAAGCTGTACGACGTGTCGCAGCTGCCGGTGATGGACGGCGACCAGCTGGTCGGCATCGTGGATGAAAGCGATGTCCTGCTGCATGTGTATGGCGACGAAGCGCGCTTCCGCGACCCGGTGGCCACGGCCATGGTCAGCAAGCTGGACCGGCTGGATGTGAAGTCCCCGATCGAGGCGCTGCTGCCGGTGTTCGACCGGGGCCAGGTGGCCATCGTCATGGACGGCGGCACGTTCCTGGGCCTGATCACCCGCATCGACCTGCTGAACTACCTGCGCCGCCGCGTTCAGTAAGCGCCTGGCCCCGGCCGCCGCTGCTCTGAATCTGCGTTTATCCGCGTCAACGGCCGATTAAGCCGCCGCTGATAGACTTCCGCTCCTTTTGCGGGAGCCCCCACCGGGGCTCTCCTTGCTGGGAAACAACATGTCCGACCACGCTTCCTCCGGGCACGGCAACCGTGCGCTTGCCCTGGCTACCCTGGCCATCCACGGCGGACAGTCGCCGGATCCAAGCACCGGCGCAGTGATGCCGCCGATCTACGCCACCTCCACCTACGCCCAGTCCAGCCCCGGTGAACACCAGGGCTTCGAGTACTCGCGTACCCACAACCCGACCCGCTTCGCCTACGAGCGTTGCGTGGCCTCCCTGGAAGGCGGCAGCCGCGGCTTCGCGTTCGCCTCGGGCATGGCCGCCAGCTCCACCGTGATGGAGCTGCTGGACGCCGGCAGCCACGTCGTGGCGATGGATGACATCTACGGCGGCACCTTCCGCCTGTTCGAGCGCGTGCGGAAGCGCACCGCCAACCTGCAGTTCAGCTTCGTCGACCTGACCGACCTGGCCGCGTTCGAGGCCTCGATCACCCCGCAGACCAAGATGGTCTGGATCGAAACCCCGACCAACCCGATGCTGAAGATCGTGGACATCGCCGCGGTGAGTGCCATCGCCAAGCGCCACGGCCTGGTCGTGGTGGTGGACAACACCTTCGCCTCGCCGATGCTGCAGCGCCCGCTGGAACTGGGCGCGGACCTGGTCCTGCACTCGGCCACCAAGTACCTCAACGGGCACTCGGACATGGTTGGCGGCATGGTGGTGGTGGGCGACAACGCCGAGCTGGCCGAACAGATGGCCTTCCTGCAGAACTCCATCGGGGGCGTGCAGGGCCCGTTCGACAGCTTCCTGGCCCTGCGTGGCCTGAAGACGCTGCCGCTGCGCATGAAGGCCCATTGCGCCAACGCGCTGGCCCTGGCCCAGTGGCTGGAGACCCACCCGGCGGTAGAGAAAGTGATCTACCCCGGCCTGGCCTCGCACCCGCAGCATGAACTGGCCACGCGCCAGATGAACGGCTACGGCGGCATTGTCTCGATCGTCCTCAAGGGCGGTTTCGAGGCCGCAAAGCGCTTCTGCGAGAAGACCGAGCTGTTCACCTTGGCCGAGTCGCTCGGCGGCGTGGAAAGCCTGGTCAACCACCCGGCGGTGATGACCCATGCCTCGATCCCGGTGGAACGCCGCGCCCAGCTGGGCATCAGCGATGCGCTGGTGCGGTTGAGCGTGGGCGTGGAGGAGCTGGGGGATCTGCAGGTGGATCTGGAAGGTGCGCT
>DATCUN010000175.1:0-2617 GCA_036561825.1 Pseudomonas sp. | reverse complement strand
CCCGCCACTACCCCGGCGGCGGTGCAGCCGGCACGCTCGGGCTGGCATGAGCCGGCCGCCAGCAACCAGAACGGCTTCGGTCAGGCGTCGCGCTTCGGCCAGCAGCCCGGTTTCGGCCAGCGCGGCGCGCATGCCCCGCAGTCCGGCGGCTTCCTCTCCGGCGCGCTGCAGACCGCTGCCGGCGTGGCCGGCGGTATGGTGCTGGGCAACATGCTGATGGACATGTTCCAGGGCGACGAGGCGGAGAAGGTCGCCGAGCAGGCACCGGCCGAACCGGCAGAACAGCCGGCGGCCATGGAAGAGCCGGTCGCCCCGGAAGAAAACTATGCCGACAGCGGTTTCTTCGGCGGTGGCGATGAAGGTGGCTTCTTCGGTGGCGACGACGAAGACTTCGTCTGATTGCTGCTGCGTTCCTTGAGAGACTGCGCCCGCGCCTGACAGGTGCGGGCGGGCAATGTGCATGTCCGGCTCTGGAGCTGTCCCGGGCCGGCATGGCAGCATGCGCCGTCGCGCTGCCTGACTGCCCCGCACCGCAGCGCCTGCACCGATCGTTCGGGGCGAGCATTGAGGAAAACCAATGAACAAGATGTCGATCGCGCTGGCCTTGGCCGGGGCGACCCTGCTCGGTGGTTGCGCGTCATCGAACTATGCGCCGGTGGAAAGCCCAACCCGGCTGCAGGTGGCCTTTGCCGACCCAGCCTGGGATGGCCAGACCGTCCCCGCCGGGCAGCGCTGCCGCTGGGCTGGCGGCCATGGTTCGACGCCACGGCTACTGGTGAGCAACATCCCGAGTGGCGCCAACGCGCTCGTCGTCGAGTTCAGCGATCGCAGCTACTTCCTGATGGACCACGGTGGCCACGGCAAGATCGGGGTGTGGCTGTCCGGCGCGCCGTCGAGCATCACCATTCCGTCGGTGGCGGGCGAGAGCCTCGACCTGCCAGAGGGCATGTTCGTCGAAAAGGAACACCAGGGCTGGCTGCGCGGCAACGGTGGCGCCTACCTGCCGCCCTGCTCGGGAGGGCGCGGACACCGCTATTACGCCACGGTGAAGGCCGTGTACAAGGCCAAGGCCGCTGGCGAGCAGTCCCGCCTGCTGGGCGAGCAAATCATCGAGATGGGCAAATACTGAGGCGGGGCAGGGCGTGTCTACGCATGGCGACACGCCCCGGGTCCCTGTTCTGGCTGTGGGCTGAACTCAGCCAGCCAGGCCGACGTAGACGTTCTGCACGTCGTCGTGGCCGTCGAGGGCCTCGAGGAAGGCTTCGACTTCCTCGAGGTCAGTGCCGGACAGGCTGACCGGATTCTTGGCCTTGTAGCCCAGCTGGGCCGATTGCACGGTGAAGCCGAACTCGGGCAGCGCCTTGCACACCGCGTCCAGGTCGGTCGGGTCGGTGTAGAACAGGGTGGCGCCTTCCTCGGCCGGCTCGAAGTCCTGGGCACCGGCTTCGATGGCGGCCAGTTCCGGATCGGCGTCGCCTTCCGGAGTCGCTTCGATCATGCCCAGGTGGTCGAAGTCCCAGCTCACCGAGCCGGAACTGCCCATCTGACCCTTGCGGAACAGCACGCGGACTTCCGCCACGGTACGGTTCACGTTGTCGGTCAGGCACTCGACGATCACCGGCACCTGGTGCGGGGCGAAGCCTTCATAGACGGTGCGCTCGTAGTTGACCACCTCGCCGGACAGCCCCGCGCCCTTCTTGATCGCGCGCTCCAGGGTCTCCTTGGGCATCGACGCCTTCTTGGCCTGATGCACCGCCAGACGCAGCTTGGGGTTCATGTCCGGGTCGGCGCCGTTGCGCGCGGCAATCATGATTTCCTTCACCAGCTTGCCGAAGATCTTGCCCCTGGCATTGGCGGCGGCTTCTTTCGGTTTGGCTTTCCACTGGGCGCCCATATCGGTTCTCTCGCTGCGACGGTTGAGTCCCGGGCGGGCCCGGGAACGGGAAGAGGGCGATTCTAGCGACTTGGCGGCCTGGCGGCACCTGTCGGGAATCAAGCCGGGGCGGATGGAGATATCCAATTTGGCGTGAACCCGCGATCAGGCGGCACCCTGGCGGGTGACCGCTCAGGGTCTCCCGGGGCTGAGCGCGGTTGCTTCCCGGGGCATGAGGTGGCAGTGCCGGTATTGCTATCAGGTATGTGCGGTTCATCCTGGGCGCGAGGCCGGGCTGCAACGCTGGGCGGTGCGTGGTTGTAGGGGCGGGGGCTTTTATCTATTCTTCGCGCCCCTTTCACGAGCTCCGGACAGTTCCCATGCTTGAAGCAACCCTCGCGCAACTTGAAGGCCTTGTGGCAGAACTGCTGCAACAGAACCAGACCCTGACCGCCAGCTGCCAGCAGCTCGAGCAACAGCTGCAACAGGCCAGGGAAGAGAATGACGCCCTGCAAATGGCCGCGCTCGAGCAGGAAGAGCAGCAGGGCGCCACCCTGGCCCGCCTGCAGGCACTAGTGCAGCGTGCCGGTGCCAGTAGCGCCGCTTGACTGCTCTCCGCCCTGAAGGACGGAGATTCCCAATTCATCGAGATCAGGACAGCGGTACACGACCGATGCCACTTACGTTCTCTCCAAGGGCTAACACCGCCAGCCCGGCGGCTTTAATGTTGATCGCGGCGTTCAG
>DATCUN010000174.1:0-5571 GCA_036561825.1 Pseudomonas sp. | reverse complement strand
CCAATCGCCGCTGGCGCCGGGGTCGGGCTGGCGTGCCGTGGCGAGAACCTGGTGGCCGGCCGCACGCAGCGCGACATGCAGGTGGCGGCCGATGAAGCCGCCGGCGCCGACCAGCAGGATGCGCATCAGCGCGCCCTCCGGGTCGGCAGGGGGAGCGGGTGGGGCATGGCGATCACCTCCCTGTGATCGGTGCGGCCGGGGTCAGCCGAGGAACAGCCGGTAGGCCGGGTCGTTGCTCTCGTCCCAGTACGGATAGCCGATGCCGTCCAGCGCTTCGGTGAGCAGCGCCAGCTCGTCCTCCGGCACCTGCAGGCCGACCAGCACGCGGCCGTCGGCGGCGCCGTGGTTGCGGTAGTGGAACATCGAGATGTTCCAGCGCCCGCCGAGCTTGTTGAGGAAGTTGAACAGCGCGCCGGGGCGCTCGGGGAATTCGAAGCGGTACACCCGCTCGTTCTCCGCGCCCGGCGCGTGGCCGCCGACCATGTGGCGGATGTGCAGCTTGGCCAGCTCGCTGTCGGTCAGGTCGAGCACCGGGAAGCCCTGTTCGCGCAGCATCGCCACCAGCTGCTCGCGCGGGTCGTTCTCCGGATGGGTCTGCACGCCGACGAAGATCTGCGCCTCGGCCGGCGACTTGTAGCGGTAGTTGAACTCGGTGATCGCGCGCTTGCCGATGGCCTGGCAGAACGCCTTGAAGCTGCCCGGCTTCTCCGGGATGGTCACGGCGATGATCGCCTCGCGCTGCTCGCCCAGCTCGGCGCGCTCGGCGACATAGCGCAGGCGGTCGAAGTTGACGTTGGCGCCGGAGTCGATGGCCACCAGGGTCTGCCCGCTGACGCCGCGGCGCTGCACGTAGCGCTTGATCCCGGCCACGCCGAGGGCGCCAGCCGGCTCGGTGATCGAGCGGGTGTCGTCGTAGATGTCCTTCATCGCCGCACAGATCTCGTCGGTGGTCACGGTGACCACCTCGTCGACGAAGGCGCGGCAGATGCGGAACGGCTCGGCGCCGATCTGCGCCACCGCCACGCCGTCGGCGAACAGGCCGACCTGGCTGAGGATCACCCGCTCGTCGGCGGCCAGGGCGGCGCGCAGGCAGTCGGATTCCTCCGGCTCGACGCCGATCACCTTGATGTCCGGGCGCAGGTACTTGACGTAGGCGGCGATGCCGGCGATCAGGCCGCCGCCGCCGACCGGCACGAAGATTGCGTCGAGGCGACCCGGCTGCTGGCGGAGGATCTCCATGGCGATGGTGCCCTGGCCGGCGATCACGTCGGGGTCGTCGTAGGGATGCACGAAGGTGTAGCCCTTCTCCTCGACCAGCTTGAGGCAGTGCGCCAGCGCCTCGGGGAAGGCGTCGCCGTGCAGCACCACGCGGGCGCCGCGGGCGCGCACCGCCTGCACCTTGATGTCCGGCGTGCTCTTGGGCATGACGATGATCGCCTTGATGCCGAGCTTCTTGGCGGTCAGCGCCAGGCCCTGGGCGTGGTTGCCGGCGGAGGCGGCGATCACCCCGCGGGCCTTTTCCTCCTCGCTGAGCTGGGCGACCTTGTTGTAGGCGCCGCGGATCTTGAAGGAGAACACCGGCTGCAGATCCTCGCGCTTGAGCAGGATCTGGTTGTTCAGGCGCTCGGACAGGCTGCGCGCCGGTTGCAGGGGGGTTTCCACCGCCACATCGTAGACGGGCGAGGTGAGGATCTTCTTCACGTACTGTTCGAGCATCGGAGAGTTCGCAGACGGGGTAGGCGGAATGGGCCCGAGTCTACTCTCGCCACCGCCCATCGGCCACCGGCAAAAACCCGCGTGGGGCGCCGATCCGCGCCGTCTTGACGTTATAATGCCGGTCGATTTTTCTCTTCGCGGAATCCGCCATGAACCAGGATCAGCTCAAGCAGGCGGTGGCCCAGGCCGCTGTCGATTTCATCCATCCGCGCCTCGAGTCGCGCAGCATCGTCGGCGTCGGCACCGGCTCCACCGCCAACTGCTTCATCGACGCCCTGGCGAAGATCCGTCAGGACTTCGACGGCGCAGTGGCCAGCTCGGATGCCACCGCCGCCCGCCTGAAGAGCCACGGCATTCCGGTATACGACCTCAACAGCGTCCCCGAGCTGGAGTTCTACGTCGACGGTGCCGACGAGACCAACGCGCGCCTGGAGCTGATCAAGGGCGGTGGCGGCGCGCTGACCCGCGAGAAGATCGTCGCGGCCGTGGCCAAGACCTTCATCTGCATTGCCGACGGCAGCAAGCTGGTCGAGCGTCTCGGTGCCTACCCGCTGCCGGTGGAAGTGGTGCCGATGGCGCGCAGCTTCGTGGCCCGCGAGCTGGTCAAGCTGGGCGGCGACCCCGAGTACCGCGAAGGCTTCGTCACCGACAACGGCAACATCATCCTCGACGTGCACAACCTGCTGATCGGCGATGCGGTGGCACTGGAGCAGCGCATCAACAACATCGTCGGCGTGGTCACCAACGGTCTGTTCGCCGCCCGCCCGGCCGACCTGTTGCTGCTCGGCACCAACGAGGGTGTGCGCCGCCTCGAGCGCTGAGTCCCCGCGGGCATTACCGGAAGGCCGGCCACCCTGGGGTGCGCCGGCCTTCTTGCTTTGCGGGGAGCGGGTTCGCGCTTTTGCCGGCGAGCCGCCAGCTTGCCCGGCAGCCCGCGCTAATAGCGTCTAGTTTTATCGGTAAGCGATCCGCCAACCGAGGAGGTAGACCATGTCCGGCAAGTTTCGTCTGAAGAAGGCCAGCAACGGCCAGTTCCAGTTCAACCTGGAGGCCAGCAACGGCCAGCCGATCCTGAGCAGCGAGCAGTACAAGGCCAAGGATTCGGCACTCAACGGCATCGAGTCGGTGCGCAAGAATGCCGTGCGCGAGGGCGCCTTCGAGCCGCTGACCGCCAAGGACGGGCGGCCGTACTTCGTGCTCAAGGCCAGCAACGGCCAGGTGATCGGCCAGAGCCAGATGTACGCCAGCGCCGCCAGCTGCAACCAGGGCATGGAGTCGGTCAAGAAGCACGCGCCCGAGGCGCTGCTGGTGGACGAGACGCTGGCCGGCTAGGACCTCAGCGCGGCGTGCTGCCCGGCTGGCGGCTGAACACGTAGAAGCGATTGGGTTCGCCGACCACGTAGATGTTGCCCTGCGCATCCATGGCCACGCCTTCGGCCTGCTGGATGCCGTCGCCCAGGCCGTTGCGGCCGCCGAACAGGCTGAGGAAGCTGAAGGGCCTGCCCTGCTCGTCCAGCTCCAGCAGCAGGCGCGACTCGTCGGAGAGCAGCAGGGTGCGGCCGCTGCGCGGGTCGACGGTCAGCGAGGACAGGTCGCGCACCGGCAGGTTGGCGCTGGGCAGCGCCTCGAGCGTCACGCCCGCGTCCGCCGCGACGGGAAGCGGCAGGCTGAACAGGCCCAGCGGGTCGCGCTCCTTGGCCAGCAGCAGGCGTCGGCTGCGCGGATTCCAGGCCAGACCCTCGAAGCCCTTGTTGCCGGCGTCGGCAAAGCCGAGATCGTAGCGGGTGGTGTCCGTCAGATCGAGGCGCTGCACGCCCGGCTCCAGGCGGAACACCGCCAGCAGGTGGTGGCGTTCGTCGACGATGGCCAGGCGGCCGTCGTCCAGCGCTTCGACCGCCTCGGTGTCGGAGAAACCGACCAGTTCGATGCTGCGCAGCACCTGGCCGTCACGGCTCAATTCGACCAGCTTGGGACGCTTGCCGGTGACGGTGAACAGGGTGTCGGTCGCCGGATTCCAGGTCAGTCCGGAGGTTTCGTCCTGTTCCAGGCCGGGCAGGCTGGTTTCCCGCGCCAGGCGGTAGTCCGGCAGCCAGATGCCGGCGGCGCGCGCCGCGGGGGCCACCGCCTGCTCGCGCCAGTACAGTTCCAGCTGCGCACCCCAGTGCATGAAGTGGCTGGCGCTCAGTGCTCCGGCGCCGATCGACAGCAGGAGGGCGGGCAGCAGGAAGCGGCGGGCGGTGCGAGGGGGCATGGGCGACAGGCTCTCAGGATGGCGGGTGCCACAGCATGCCTGCAGCCGGTTGAAAACAATGTGAATTTTCCCCGGAGAGGGGAGCCACGAGCCGGTACTCGCCCGGCTCGTGGCGTGGCTCAGAGCACGTGGCTCTCGAAGCGGCACAGCTCCGGCAGCTCGACCACCAGGCGGTCGCCGCTGGCCAGCGCGCCGACGCCGGCCGGGGTGCCGGTCAGCACCACGTCGCCCGGCTGCAGCGAGAAGTGGCCGCTGATGTAGCGGATCAGCTCGAGGATCGGCGTCAGCATGTCGCGGCTGTTGCCGTCCTGGCGCAGCTCGTCGTTGATGCTCAGGCGCACGCCGATGTCGGCCAGGTCCTCCACGGCATCGCCGGGGACGAACGGCGACAGCGGGCAGGCGCCGTCGAAGGCCTTGGCGATTTCCCACGGGTGGCCCTTGTCCTTGAGGCGGCTCTGCACGTCGCGCAGGGTCAGGTCCAGCGCCACGCCGAAGCCGCTGATGGCATCGCGGATTTCCTCGTCGTTCGGCCGGGTCGACAGCGGCTTGCCGATCAGCACGGCGATCTCCGCCTCGTAGTGCACGCTGCCGCGATCCTGCGGAATGGCGAAGCCGCCCTCCAGCGCCACGGCGGCGGTGGCCGGCTTGATGAACAGCAGCGGCTCGCTGGGCACCGGGTTGTTCAGTTCCTTGGCGTGTTCGGCGTAGTTGCGGCCGACGCAGACCAGCTTGCCCACCGGGAAGTGGATGCGGGTGCGGTCGGCATACTGGTGCTGGTAGCTCATGAAAGACTCCTGATAATCCGTAGGGTGGAAAACGGCCGGAGGCCTTTTCCACCGTTCGCGGCCAAGGTGGAAAACGCTAAGCGGTTTTCCACCCTACGCGAGTCAGGCGAAGATCTTGCCGGGGTTCATGATCCCGTTGGGATCGAACACTGCCTTGATCGCCTTCATGCAGGCGATTTCTTCCGGCGAGCGGCTGTAGCCCAGGTAGTCGCGCTTGGTCATGCCCACACCGTGCTCGGCGGAGATCGAGCCGTTGTACTTCTCGACGGTCTCGAACACCCACTTGTTCACCGTGGCGCACTTGGCGAAGAACTCTTCCTTGGCCATGGCGTCGGGCTTGAGGATGTTCAGGTGCAGGTTGCCGTCGCCGATGTGGCCGAACCAGACGATCTCGAAGTCCGGGTAGTGTTCGCCGACGATGGCGTCGATTTCCTTGAGGAACGCCGGCACCTTCGACACGGTGACCGAGATGTCGTTCTTGTACGGGGTCCAGTGCGAGATGGTCTCGGAGATGTACTCGCGCAGCTTCCACAGGTTCTGCAGCTGCTGCTCGCTCTGGCTCATCACGCCGTCGAGCACCCAGCCCTGCTCGACGCAGTGCTCGAACAGCTCCAGGGCGGCGTTGGACACCTCCTCGCTGCTGGCTTCGAATTCGAGCAGCGCGTAGTACGGGCAGTCGGTCTCGAACGGCGCCGGCACGTCGCCGCGGCCCAGCACCTTGGCCAGCGCCTTGTCGGAGAAGAACTCGAAGGCAGTGAGGTCAAGCTTGTCCTGGAAGGCGTGCAGCACCGGCATGATCGAATCGAAATCCGGGGTGCC
>DATCUN010000173.1:0-7730 GCA_036561825.1 Pseudomonas sp. | reverse complement strand
ACCAGAAATCTATTGCCCGAATGGCTTAGCGTCCAATACCATAAAAACGTCATCTTGCTACCGCAAAGGTATCAAGCGACCAGTTTCCTCCCACAAGGTCGTCCAGCATGGATCTGCGTCATCTCCGCTACTTCATCGCCGTTGCCGAAGAGCAGAACATCGGGCGGGCCGCAGCCCGCCTGCACATCTCGCAACCACCCCTGACCCGGCAGATCCAGCAACTGGAGGATGAACTGGGCGTGCGGCTGTTTACCCGCACCCCGCGCGGCATGGAGCTGACCGGAGCAGGCGAGCTGTTCCTCGAGGAAGCGCGCAACATCCGGGCGCTGGTCGATCAGGCCACCGAGCGGACCCAGCGGGCCGGCCAGGGCAAGCTCGGCCGGCTCGACGTCGCCATCTTCGGCTCGGGGATTCTCGACACCATTCCGAAGGTGCTGCACGCCTTCAGGGAGGCCTATCCCGAGGTCAAGCTCGTCCTGCACAGCATGAGCAAGGGCGAGCAGATCGAGGCCTTGCGCCAGCGCCGGATCGACGCGGGCTTCAACCGCATGCTCGCGCCGCTGCCAGACCTGGCCACTCAGCTCGTCGCCACCGAATCGCTTTTCCTCGCGGTCCACGAGAGCAGTCCCCTCGCCCGCGAGGCCGTCGTGCCGTTCAAGGCGCTGGCCGAGCATCCGCTGATCGTGTTCCCCACCGGCGCGCGGCCCAACTTCGTCGACAAGGTGATGGGCCTCTGCCAGCAGATGGGCTTCGTGCCGGAGGTGGCGCAGGAGGTGGGCGACTCCGTGACCGGCGTCGCCCTGGTGGCGGGCGGTTTCGGCGTGTGCCTGGTGCCGCAGTCAGCCTCGGTACTGACCTTCCCCGGAGTGGTATACCTGCCGATCAGCGGCGCGCCCGAAAACGCCAGCGTCGATCTGAGCTGCATCTACCGCGCCGACGACCAGTCGCCGATCCTCGATGCCTTTTTGCAGACGATCAGGACATTCGGCAAGTGATCCGTGCCCCAATGCAATGCCGGCAATAGGCCGGCGCCAACGCTGCAGTCGAAGCACCGGGTAACCGCAGACGAGCCCAACGCGGCCGCAGTAATGGACTGCTCGAGAGCTGGTGCTTCGTCCCTGCTGGCCACCTACAGGGTGCTGACGAGATGGCCGCCGTCGACGGCGAGGCAGGCACCCGACATGTGACGCCCGGCATCGGAGGCCAGCAGCAGCATGGGGCCATCCAGGTCCGCAGGCGTCCCGAAAGTACGACTGGGCACTCGCGCCCGCAGCTTTTCGCCCGCAGGGCTGCCGAGGAAGTCCTGGTTGAGATCGGTAGCGATGTAGCCTGGCAGCAGCACATTGGCGCGGATGCCGTAGCGCGCGAGCTCAAGCGCCATCGCCTTGGTGGCCTGGATCAGACCGGCCTTCGAGACCGCGTAAGGCGCCACGCCTCCCGTCACCCGCTCGCCCAGGATCGACGCCACGTTGACGATGCAGCCACCCTTGTCCGCCGCCACCATGCGCCGCGCGCCCTCGGTGGCGACCAGCCAGCCGCCTTTAAGATTGGTGTCGAGCACACTGTCCCAGTCTTCTTCGCCCTGCTCGAGCAAGGGCTTGGTCACCGTGACGCCGGCATTGTTGACGATGATGTCGGGCACCCCCGCCATCCTGGCCGCCTCGTCGAAACAGGCGACGACACTGGCCTGATCGGTGACGCTGAGCGCCAATGCGTGCGCCTTGCCGCCGGCAGCCTCGATTTCTGCCACCAGTTCGTCAAGCTTGTCGGCGCGCCGGGCGGCGACCAGCACCTCGGCACCGACCGCAGCCAGCAGCTTGGCGAAGTGCCGCCCGAGGCCACTGGAGGCACCGGTCACCAGGGCAATGCGCCCGTCCAGGCGAAAACAGTCGAGAACGGAATCCTTACTCATGCTCTACCCCATCGGATAGCGGTCGACCCAACCAGCAAGCACTGAGCGAGGATATTGCCCGCCATACGCCAGCACCACGTCCTGGGCACGGCAGTCATGTACCCGCGTGTGGATGTCGCAGATATTGGAAGGGACGCGGCTCTGCGCGCTCGGTGCTGTGCCGGAGAGTCTTTGGATCCCCCGATCTGCATCAGGGGAGTTTGCGCAAAGACCTCGAAGGTTGCGGTTTACTGCTTGCTGTCCTGCCGCATGTTGAGGATCCAGGCCACCAGCTGGCGGGATTCCTCGTCAGTCACTTCGACGCGGGCCCCCGCCGAAGGCATCGGCGCCGCACCCCAGTGCCCTTCTCCGCCGTTACGCACCTTGCCTGCCAGCACTTCCAGCGCGGCGTCCGGATACTTCTTGGCAATGCTCGTGAACGACGGCGCCTTGGGCATATCGTGGTCGAGCGCATGGCACGTCATGCACTGCTTCTGCTCGGCCAGCTGCATCATGTCCGCCGACTCCGCCGATGCCTGCAGGGAAATCGCGGAAAGACCGCCAATCACCGACATTGCCATAATTGTTTTTTTCATATCATCAGCCTCATATATTGTTTTCATTTATTGGCACAGCATGATGAAAAATGCCTATCCGGCACCTCTGTTCAGCCTCGCTGGAGGCTTGAAGAGCCTGTATGACCGCATGACCTGCATACCGGATTAGCACGGCCCGCCAGGGTGTTCCGGGGCCACCCAGGTGATGCTCTGCGTCGGGTCCTTGATGTCGCAGGTCTTGCAGCGCGCGCGACTGATCGGGCTGCAAGCGTCTAGAAAAACGAAGGCCAGCCCTTGATGACTATGGGGTTATGCACGGCATCCCCATGCGTGATGATCGCTGTCTCGTTGGCGACGGACGGCAACGAAGGGGATTGCACGGCCAGATAACTCAGGGTCACGAACAAGCCGGCAATAAAAAAACAAGTCATATTTCTTTTTATTTTCATGGCCTTGTCTCTCAACGATCCAGGGTATGACCACCTTGAACGCATGGGATGGTCCCGAGATCGCCTTCCAAAGAGGAGATGCGTTCTCACCTTGGCGCAATGCCTGCCTGGCAGCGGCTTGCGCCTCGGTCGAGTCAGAATCTAGAAGAACAAATCGAGCGGTGCAAGCCCATTTACAAACGATCAGTTCTGTTTTTTAATCAATTCAGCAAGACCTCGCTCCCCTGCTCCACGACTCAAGCCGATGGCCTTGTGTGCCCATTGGCCCGATAACAACAAGGAGACACCATGGCTCAGCGTCAGATTTTCGTAGTCGGTGCAGCCCGCACCCCCATCGGCACCTTCGGCGGTTCGCTCAAGGACACCCCCCTGACCATGCTGGCGACCACGGCCTGCAGTGCGGCCCTGCAACGCTCCCGGGTCGACCCCGGCGAAGTCGGCCATGTCGTACTGGGCAACGTGATCCCGACCGAGCCACGCGATGCCTATCTGAGCCGCGTAGCCGCCATGGACTCCGGCATTCCCCAGGAAACCCCCGCCTTCAACGTCAACCGCCTGTGCGGATCGGGTCTGCAGGCGATCGTTTCCGCCGCCCAAGCCATCCTGCTGGGCGATACCGACATCGCCATCGGCGCCGGAGCCGAGAGCATGAGCCGCGGCCCGTTCATCCTGCCCAGCCTGCGCTGGGGCGCGCGCCTCGGCGATAGCGGCGCCGTCGACTACATGAACGGCATCCTCCACGACCCCTGGCAGAAGACCCACATGGGTGTCACCGCGGAAAACGTCGCCGCGCGCTATGGCATCAGCCGTGAACAGCAGGATGCGCTTGCCCTGGAAAGCCAGCGCCGCGCCGCGCGGGCCATCGCCAAAGGCTATTTCCAGGAGCAGATCGTTCCGGTGCAACTGCAGACGCGCAAAGGCGTGGTCAGCTTCGCCAGCGACGAGCATGTGCGCGGCGACCTCAGCCTCGAGCAATTGGCCGCGATGAAGCCGATCTTCCAGAAAGACAACGGCACCGTCACGCCGGGCAATGCCTCCGGCCTCAACGACGGCGCTGCCGCCGTGGTGCTGGCCGAAGAGCAGCGCGCCAACCAGCTCGGCCTGCAACCGCTGGCCCGCCTGGTCGGCTATGCCCACGCCGGGGTCGACCCGGCCTACATGGGCATCGGCCCGGTACCGGCCGTGCGCCTGGTGCTCGAACGCACCCGCCTGTCCATCGACCAGATCGACGTGATCGAAGCCAACGAAGCCTTCGCCGCCCAGGCCTGCGTGGTGATCCAGGAGCTGGGGCTGGACCCGGCCAAGGTCAACCCGAACGGCTCGGGCATCTCGCTGGGCCATCCGGTCGGCGCGACCGGCGCGATCATCACCACCAAGGCGATCTACGAACTGCACCGCACTGGCGGCCGCTATGCCCTGGTGACCATGTGCATTGGCGGCGGCCAGGGCATCGCCGCGATCTTCGAGCGCGTCTGAGTCGCCACTTGCCTCACTGACAACAAGAACAAGACAGGAGCAACACAATGCAGATCCGAACCGTAGGCGTCGTCGGCGCCGGAACCATGGGCAACGGGATTGCCCAAGTCTGTGCCATGGCCGGTCTCAAGGTCATCATGGTGGACATCTCCGAGGCCGCACTGGCCCGCGGCGAGCAGACCATCAACGCCAGCCTCGACCGTCTGGTGCGCAAGGAATCCATCACCGCGGACGCCAAGGCGGCCGCGCTGGCCAACCTGGTCAGCACCACCGACAAGCAGGCCCTGGCCGAGGCTGACCTGGTGATCGAGGCCGCCACCGAGGCGGAAGCCCTCAAGCTGGCGATCCTCAAGGATATCGACGCCATCGTCCGTCCCGACGCGCTGATCGCCAGCAACACCTCGTCGATCTCCATCACCAAGCTGGCCGCAGCCACCAGCCGGCCGGACAAGTTCATCGGCACCCACTTCTTCAATCCGGTGCCGGTACTGGCGCTGGTCGAGCTGATCCGCGGCCTGCAGACCAGCGATGCAACCCAGGCGGCCGCCGAGGCCTTCGTCGCCAGGATCGGCAAGACCTCGATCAACGCCAGGAACAGCCCCGGCTTCGCGGTCAACCGCATCCTGGTGCCGATGATCAACGAGGCGGTGTTCGTGCTGCAGGAAGGCCTGGCCAGCGCCGAGGACATCGACGCCGGCATGAAGCTGGGCTGCGGCCAACCGATCGGCCCGCTGGCGCTGGCCGACCTGATCGGCCTGGATACCCTGCTGGCGGTGATGGACGTGTTCTATCACAGCTTCAACGACTCCAAGTACCGCCCGGCGCCGCTGCTGCGGGAAATGGTCGAGGCCGGCTACCTCGGCCGCAAGAGCGGTCGCGGTTTCCACCGCTACGACTGACCCTTTGCCACCTACCCGCGAGAGCCTGCCATGGACTTCACCCTTTCCGCCGAACAGCGCGACCTGCAGCAACGGGTGCGCGACTTCATCGCCGACACCATCATCCCCTACGAAAAGGACCCGCGCTGCGGCGCCCACGGTCCCAGCGGAGAGCTGCGCCGCGAGCTGATCGCCAAGGCCAAGGCCGCCGGCCTGCTCTCCGCGCACGTCTCGCCGGAATACGGTGGCCTGGGCCTCGACCATCGCAGCAAGGCGGTGTTCTTCGAGGAGGCCGGCTACTCGCCGCTGGGACCGGTGGCGCTGAACATCGCCGCGCCCGACGAGGGCAACATGCACATGCTCGAGGCGATCGCCACCGAGGAGCAGAAGGAGCGCTGGCTGCGCCCGCTGGCCGCCGGCGAGATCCGCTCGTGCTTCTGCATGACCGAGCCCGATCCGGGCGCCGGCTCCGATCCGTCGATGCTGCAGACCACCGCCCGCCAGGTCGGCGACGAGTTCCTGATCAGCGGACGCAAGTGGTTCATCACCGGCGCGGAAGGCGCCACCCTGGCGATCATCATGGCCAAGCTGGAGGACGGCCGGGCGACCATGTTCCTCGCCGACATGAACAACCCGGGCATCCGCATCGAGCGGACCATGGACGCACTGGACTCGTGCTTCCCCGGCGGCCATTGCGTGGTCAGCTTCGACAACCTGCGGGTGCCGGCCAGCGCGATCCTTGGCGAGCTGGGTGAGGGCTTCAAGTACGCCCAGGTGCGCCTCTCCCCTGCCCGCCTGACCCACTGCATGCGCTGGTTGGGCCAAGCGCGCCGCTGCCACGACGTCGCCAGCCGCTATGCCGCCCGGCGCATGGCCTTCGGCAAGCCGCTCGGCCAGCACGAGGGCGTCGGCTTCATGCTCGCCGACAACGAACTGGACATGCACAGCGCCCGCCTGTCCATCTGGCACACCGCCTGGGTGCTCGACCAGGGCCACCTCGGCACCAGCGAGTCGAGCATGGCCAAGGTCATCGCCTCGGAAGCCACCTGGCGGGTCGCCGACCGCAGCGTGCAGGTGCTCGGCGGCCAGGGCGTAACCGGCGAGACCATTGTCGCGCGGATCTTCTCCGACATGCGCGCCTTCCGCATCTACGACGGCCCCTCGGAAGTCCATCGCTGGAGCCTGGCCAAGCGCATCTTCAAGAGGAACAGCGCATGAATCCCGAACTGAGTAGCCCCCTGCAGGCCTTCATCGCCCAACAGGCCGGGGCCGCCAGCGTCGAGTTCAGCGAGCTGCGCCTGCTCTCCGGCGGCGCCATCCAGGAGAACTGGCTGGCCATCGCCCGGATCGAGGGTGGTCCGCTGGCCGGCACTCAGGAACTGGTGATCCGCGCCGACTCCCCCACCGGGGTGTCGGTCAGCCATGGCCGCGCCCAGGAGTTCGCCCTGCTGCGCGCGGCCTTCGCCGCCGGGGTCACGGTGCCGGAGCCGCTGTGGCTGTGCGCCGGGCGCGAAATCATCGGCCGGCCGTTCTTCGTCATGCGCCGGGTGGCCGGCACCGCTACCGGGCACCAGCTGGTCAAGGACCGCAGCCTGGGCGGTGACCGCAGCGAACTGGCCCGCCGGCTGGGCGCCGAGCTGGCGCGGATCCACTCGATCCGCCCGCCGCGCGCCGATCTCGACTTCCTGCCGAGCTACGCCGAAGCACCGGCACTGCACCTGATCCAGCTGCACCGCGACTACCTCGACAACCACCACACCCCGCATCCGCTGCTGGAATGGGGCCTGCGCTGGCTGGAGCGCCACGCCCCGCCACGCGGCGAGCTGGTGCTCTGCCACCGGGATTTTCGCACCGGCAACTACATGGTCGACGGCAATGGCCTGACTGCCATCCTCGACTGGGAGTTCGCCGGCTGGAGCGATCCGCTGGAGGACCTCGGCTGGTTCTGTGCGCGCTGCTGGCGCTTCGGCGCGGACGCGCTGGAAGCCGGCGGCATCGGCCAGCGCGAGGACTTCTACCAGGGCTACGAGAGCGTCAGCGGCCGTCCCATCGACCGCGCGCAGGTCGCCTACTGGGAAGTCATGGCGCACATGAACTGGGCGATCATCGCCATCCAGCAGGCCGAGCGCCATCTCTCTGGCGAGGAGGATTCGCTGCTGCTGGCGCTGACCGGACACATCGTCCCGGAGCTGGAATACGAAATCCTGCGGATGACGGAGGGCACCTGATGCGCGACTACCCCACTGGAGCACAACTGCTGGAAAGCGCCGAAGCCCTGCTGCGCGCCCAGCTGCTGCCCGCCCTGCCTGCCGAGCAGAAACAGAATGCCTTGATGATCGCCCGGGCCATGGGCATCGCCGCCCGCCAGCTGCAGGCGGGCGAGCAGCCTGAGCGCACGGAGCTGGCCGACCTGCAGGCGCTCCTGCAAATTGCCGCAAGCCCGGCCCCGACCAGCGCCGAAGCACTGCGCGCACAGCTG
>DATCUN010000172.1:0-3911 GCA_036561825.1 Pseudomonas sp. | reverse complement strand
CCGAAGCGGTCGCCCCGCTGGCTGCCGCGCGCAACTACCGCGCCGCCCTGGAGCGTCTGGCCAGCCTGCGCACGCCGGTGGATGCGTTCTTCGACAGCGTGCTGGTCAACGCCGACGATGCCGCCGTGCGCGCCAACCGCTACGCGCTGCTGAGCCAGCTGCGCGGGCTGTTCCTCGGCGTGGCGGACATCTCGCTGCTCGGCTGACCGCCCCTGTGGATAGCGGTCCCGGCCGTTATCCACAGACACCGAATTGCCGGACCCTGTGGATATTTCCTCCGCTCCTTATCCACAGAGCCAAAGCGTAGGGTGGACAACGGCGCAGCCTTGTCCACCATCTACCCCGGTGGAAAATCGCTGCGCGAGTTTTCCACCCTACGCCCTTGAAGCTGCCCTTATGAAACTGCTGATTCTCGACCGCGACGGGGTCATCAACGAGGACTCCGACGCCTACATCAAGTCCGTCGCCGAATGGATCCCGATCCCCGGTTCGGTGGAGGCGATCGCCCGCCTCAGCCGGGCCGGCTGGACCGTGGCGGTGGCCACCAACCAGTCGGGCCTGGCGCGCGGCTATTACGACGAGGCCACCCTCGAGGCTATGCACGCGCGCCTGCGCCGGCTGGTGGCCGAGCAGGGCGGCCAGCTCGGCCTGATCGTGCACTGCCCGCACGGCCCGGACGAGGGCTGCGACTGCCGCAAGCCGCTGCCCGGCCTGCTGCAGCAGATCGCCGCGCACTACGGCATCGAACTGGCCGGCCGCTGGTTCGTCGGCGACAGCCCCGGCGACATCGCCGCCGCCCAGGCGGTGGGCTGCCAGCCGGTGCTGGTGCGCAGCGGCAAGGGTGAACGCACCCGGGCCAAAGGCCTGCCGCAAGGCGTGCTGGTGTTCGACGATCTGGCGGCCGTCGCCGCCCACCTGCTGGCCGTGGAGGCCGACCGATGACCCTGCGTACCGCCCTGTTCTATTTCCTGCTCGGCCTGAGCACCGTCATCTGGTGCATCCTCAGCCTGCTGATCGCCCCCTGGCTGCCGCAGAAGGCCCGCTACATCTTCATCGCCCGCACTTGGTGCCGCTTCGCCGTGTGGCTGAGCCGGGCGATGCTCGGCATCGACTACCGCCTCGAAGGACTGCAGAACATCCCGCACCAGCCCTGCGTGATTCTCGCCAAGCACCAGAGCGCGTGGGAAACCTTCTTCCTCACCGCCCACTTCGCGCCGCTGACCCAGGTGCTCAAGCAGGAGCTGCTGCGCATCCCGTTCTACGGCTGGGCGTTCAAGCTGCTCAAGCCGATCGGCATCGACCGCAGCAACCCCAAGCAGGCGCTCAAGCAGGTGGCCCACCTCGGCCTGGAACGCCTGCAGCAGGGCAACTGGCTGCTGATCTTCCCGGAAGGCACGCGCATTCCGGCCGGCGAGATGGGCAAGTTCTCGCGCAGCGGCGCCTCGGTGGCGGTAGCCGCCGGCGTTCCGGTGCTGCCGGTGGCGCACAACGCCGGCGAAGTCTGGCCGCGTGACGGCTGGCAGCGCCATCCCGGCACGGTCAGCGTGGTGTTCGGCCCGGCCCTGCACGCCGAAGGCGAAGGCCCGCGCGCCGTGGCCGAGCTCAACCAGCGCGCGGAGACCTGGATCGGCGAAACCATGCAGAAAATCAACGGCACGGCGCGGGCGAACCAGGCAGACTGAAGGCCTGCACCCCCTTCCCGCGCCGGGAAGGGGTCGCGCTGCCCGGCCTCGCGCCGGCACGGGCAGCGCCACCACTCTTCCCGGTTCACGGAGGCAAGCGGCATGGATGTGTTTCGTTACCTGCACCTGATGGTCGAACAGGGCGGCTCCGACCTGTTCTTCAGCGTCGGCGCGCCACCGCAGCTCAAGCGCGAGGGCAACAGCCTGCCGATCGGCAAGACGCCGCTGGCGCCGGGATCGGTACAGCAGCTGGCCTACCAGATGATGAACCAGAAGCAGATCGCCGAGTTCGAACGCGATCTGGAGATGAACCTGGCCATCGGCCTGGACGGCGCCGGGCGCTTCCGGGTCAACGTCTACTACCAGCGCGGCGACGTGGCCATGGTGGTGCGCCACATCAAGAGCCAGATCCCCAGCGTCGGCGAGCTCGGCCTGCCGGCCAAGCTGGAAGAACTGGCGATGCTCGACCGCGGCCTGATCCTGGTGGTCGGCGCCGCCGGCTCGGGCAAGTCGACCACCCTGGCGGCGATGCTCGACCTGCGCAACCGTTCGCGCGGCGGCCATATCGTCTGCATCGAGGATCCGATCGAGTTCATCCACAGCCACCAGCGCGCGATCATCGACCAGCGCGAGGTCGGCCTGGACACCCGCAGCTTCGAGCAGGCGCTGCTCAACGTGCTGCGCGAGTCGCCGGACGTGATCATGATCGGCGAGATCCGCGACCTGGCCACCATGCAGCACGCCCTGCACTACAGCGAGACCGGCCACCTGTGCCTGGCCACCCTGCACGCCACCAACACCACCCAGGCCATCGAGCGCATCTGCAACTTCTTCCCCCAGGAGGCGCGCCAGCAGGTGCTCGGCGACCTCGCCCTCAACCTGCAGGGCATCGTCGGCCAGCGCCTGGTGCCCGGCCGCGAGGAGAAGCGCGTGGCTGCGGTCGAGCTGCTGCTGAAGACCCCCTACATCGCCGACCTGATCCAGCGCGACCAGCTCGACGAGATCAAGACCGCCCTCGGCCGCAGCCAGGAGCTCGGCCTGCAGACCTTCGACCAGCACCTCTACAGCCTGGTGCAGGCCGGGCGCATCAGCCTCGACGAGGCCCTGCGCCACGCCGACTCGCGCACCGACCTGACCCTGCGCGCCAAGCTGGCCCGCGGCTTCCATGCCGAGGACGCCGAGCTCAAGGTGATGCGCGACTCCGAGCTGAACATCACCCTGTAACCGCCGTCCCCCATGCTGCCTGCCGGGCCGCCGCCCGGCGGCAGCCGCGTGCGCGGAACATGAACGAATGCACGCCGTCGCCTGCCCGCCGTCCGCGGCATTTGGTTAACATGCCGGGAGCTCCTCGCGCGCAACCAGGGAATCGCGGATGAAAGACCAGCCAGACCTCGAGTGGAAAGACCTCCAGCCGGAGTCCGCCGGCACGGCCGCCGGCCGCTTCCCGCACCCGGATACCGGTGGCAGCTGGGACGACCAGCCGATCCCCCAGGTGCAACTGGCCGATCTCGATGCCCGCGCCCTGGCCGACTTCCGCCAGCGCGCCGCCAGCAGCCAGCGCCTGCCCGGCAGCGCGGCGGAGGACGATGCCGCGCTGGTCGAACAGTTGCAGCTGTTCCATCTCAAGCGTGCCGCCGTGCTGCTGTTCCACGCCGAGCCGGAAAAGCTGGTCACCGGCGCCTACATCCGCATCGGCCACTTCCGTCGCGATAACGGCCTGGTCGAGCAGCATGCCATCGGCGGCAACCTGTTCGCCCAGCTCGAGCGCAGCCTGGCGCTGCTCGAGGAGCACCTGCAGCGCGACCCCGATGGCGGCAGCGAACCACGGGCTCCCGCCGACTACCCGCTGCCGCTGGCGGCGCTGCGCGAGGCGCTGGTCAACGCCATCGTGCACAAGGACTACGCCAGCGGCATCCCGATCCAGATCCGCATTCACGACGACCGCATCAGCCTGTGGAATCCGGCGCGCCTGGCGCAGGGCTGGAGCGTCGCCAGCCTGCGCGCCCGCCACCTGTCGCGCCCCGGCAACCCGGACATCGCCAACGCCTTCTACCGCGCCGGGCTGATCGAAGCCTGGGGCCTGGGCATCGACAAACTCATCGCCGCCTGCCGCGCCCATGGCATCGTCGAACCCCTGCTGCGCCACGAGCAGGATGGCCTGTGGCTGGAGTTTGCCTTCACCCGCGCGCTGCCCCGTCACTTCGCTGCAAGCCCCGCCAGCCGTGGCGC
>DATCUN010000171.1:0-2753 GCA_036561825.1 Pseudomonas sp. | reverse complement strand
CAACACCTCGCCAAGGGTAAGGTGTGCAGATGGGAAAACACTACAGTCACATGAGTGCGGAAGAGCGTGCGGTACTGCAGTTGGAGCGGGATCAAGGGTCAAGCCTTCGAAGCATCGGGCGCAGGCTGGGCCGCAGTGCATCGACCTTGAGCCGAGAGGTGCGCCTGCTCGGCATGTCGTCGTATTCGGCTCACCCGGCGGGGGAAGGCTACCGCCAGCGACGCCGAAACAGCGTGCGGGCCCGCAAGCTGGTTGAAGGCACGGAACTGCATCAGTTCGTGCACGATCGTCTGGTGCTGGAGCGCTGATCTCCGCAGCAGATTGCCAGCAGACTGCGCCACGATTAAGCAGCCCCTGATCGACGCCTTGCGCCAGGGCAAGCCGAAGCGGGGGCTACATAGAAGCACGGCAGCCAAGTGCACCTGGGTGCCTGAGGAACTGCGCATCGTGCATCGGCCCGAAGCGGTTCAACAGCGCCTGCTGCCTGGCCACTGGAGCTTGATGCTACTTTCCTTGCGCGTTCTTGCGAAAGCTCCAGGATCTGATTGAATTCCGTGCTATTTTTATAGCATGGGTGGAAATTCCAGGCACCAAGTAATCAAGCGGCTGCAGGCGGGCCTCCCCCGCGGGGCGCCGTTCGACCTTGCCACCCTGAGCCAGTTCGGGGTGTCTCCCCAGCTCGCCGCCCACTATGCCGACGGCGGGTGGCTCGTGCGTCTGGCCCATGGCGTTTATGCCTTCCCGAACGATGAGTTCGGGGTCTACGGTGCGCTGAAGTTCCTGCAACAGCGCGTGCCCGGCCTGCACGTCGGCGGCAAGAGCGCCCTGGCCTTGCAGGGCGTGCGGCACAACCTGGGCAGCCGGGAGACGCTGGTGCTCTGGGGCGACGGTCGTTTCGCGTTGCCAGCCTGGTTCACCTCGCGCTTTCCGGCCCGCTACGTGCACGCCCGCCTGTTCGACTGGCCGGACACGGCGCTGGCCAGCAAGACCCTGACCACGCCGCCTGGCCTGCCCGAGGATTTGCGGGTGACAGCCCCCGAGCGTGCCGTTCTGGAGCTGCTGTACGAAGCCGGCGTCAAGCAGAGCCTCGAAGAGGCTCGCAACCTCTTTGATGGACTGCGTTCCCCCCGCGAGGACTTGCTCGGACAACTGCTGTCCTGCTGCACCAGCGTGAAGGCCGTGCGCCTGTTCCTCACCTGGGCGCGCGAGACCAACCTCGTGGATGTCGATGCTCTGCTGGAGCAGTACCCGGTTCGCACCGGCAGCAACACGCGCTGGATGAGCCGGCTCGATGACGGCACCTTGCTGAGCCTGAGACCTCATGGATAAGACCTAGGCGGACACCCTTCGCCTGCTGCTGGCCGTCGCGCCGGACGTGTTCGTGGGCGACATCTTCGCCATGAAGGGCAGCACGGCCATCAACCTGTTCGTGCGGGACATGCCGCGCCTGTCGGTGGACATCGACGTGATCTACCTCCCGTGGCAGACGCCGCGCGACCAAGCGCTGCAAGCCATCAACCAGGAGCTGGCTGCCATCGCCACGCGCGTTGCGCCACTGGGCGTGCAGACACGCCTGGTTCGCGCCAAGGACCTGGGAGACACCAAGCTGATCGTCGAGAACGACGCCCAGCAGGTAAAGATCGAGGTCAATGTCGTGTTCCGCGGCAGCGTGCTGCCCATCGAGCGGCGGCCGCTGAGCACCAGGACCAGCGACCTGTTCGGCGTCGAGTTCGAGCTGCCGGTTCTGGCACCGGACGAGCTGTACGCCAGCAAGCTGGTGGCCGCGCTGGATCGGCAGCACCCCCGCGACCTGTTCGACGTGTGGCAGCTCTACGAATCGGGCGACATCAGCGACGGCATGGTCGAGTGCTTCGTGATCTATCTGGCGGGCCACAACCGACCGCCCCACGAAGTGCTGTTCGGCAACGACAAGGACATCGCCGGCGAGTACGAGCGGGCCTTTGTCGGCATGACCGAAGTGGACTGCTCCCTGGAGACACTGCTCGACGCTCGCGCCAGGATGCGGCGCGAGCTGCCACAGCGACTGAGCACCGCGCACAAGCAGTTTCTGAGCGGGCTGGCGCGCGCAGAACCGGACTGGTCGCTGGTGCAGTGCCAGCACGCCGCGCAACTACCGGCACTGCGCTGGAAGCTCGCCAATCTCGAAACCTTCCGCAAGCGCCGTCCCGACGACTTCGCAGCGCAATCCGCCGCCCTCGACACCGGCTTGGGCCAGAGCTGACGAACATCCTGCTGCGCCCCACTTGCCGGGATTGCCCCATGCCGCATTCATCGTGGCACCCGCGAAGCAGCGGCCCTATACCCAAAGGCTTCCGACAAAGGCCAAAGGGCTGGGAAGGGGCAAAGGAAGGGCGCCAAGGGGAAAGGCCCTATCCTGAAAAGGCCAAAAGGCGCCCCGAGCAGCCCGTCATCCGGGGTTCGCCATGCTCTCGCTGTTCCAGCGCAAAAGGGTGCCACCCGCCGCCGGCACACCGCCCACATCCGCCATCGAAACTCCGAAAGGGTCGATGCGGCCGGAGTCGGCCGCATCGCTGCTGGCCACGCCGCGCCGGCAGAAACTGCTGGAACACATCTGGCAGCGCACATCGCTCTCGCGCCGGCAGTTCGCCACGCTCTACCTCGCCCCACTGGAGCGCTACGCCGAGCTGGTCCAGCAGTTCCCGGCCTCCGAGAACCACCACCACGCCTATCCGGGCGGCATGCTGGACCACGGCCTGGAGATCGTCGCCTAT
>DATCUN010000170.1:0-3531 GCA_036561825.1 Pseudomonas sp. | reverse complement strand
TCAGGCTCTGCCTAAGATGCGTCCACGCCATCCCTCCAGCCGGTGGCGAGCCGATCAAGGAGCATCAGCATGAGCGCCACCGTTCGCAGTATCGAAGGCCAGGACGAAGCCAGCCTCCTGCGCGAGATCAACAACGCCCTGCGCGGCCTGCGTTTCGGTGCGGTGGAAATCACCGTGCACAACGGCCAGGTGGTGCAGATCGAGCGCAAGGAAAAATTCCGGCTGCAGTCGCCGGCCACGCGCCAGGCCTGACGCCGACCAGCCCGACTGGATCACCGGAGGGCGTGAACATGACCCCGAGCCATAACCACAAGATGAGCACGAGTATCGCCATGAGCACGCACCTCTACCACCGTTGTTGCTGGCGAATGTGTCGCTGAAGTCCAGCCAAGACCTTCACCACCCCTGAATTGATTGGCGTGCCAGAGAGGCACGCAGCAAGGAGCAACAGCATGTCCATTCGTCGTTTCGCCCTGGCCGCTCTCGCCGGCCTTTCCCTGAGCGCTGCGGTACAGGCACAGACCACCCTGCTCAACGTGTCCTATGACCCGACCCGCGAGCTGTACAAGGAATACAACGCCGCCTTCAACAAGCACTGGCAGGCCCAGGGCCACGAGGCCGTGAGCGTGCAGCAGTCCCACGGCGGCTCGGGCAAGCAGGCCCGTGCGGTGATCGATGGCCTCAAGGCCGACGTGGTGACCCTGGCCCTGGCCGGCGACATCGACGAGCTCAACAAGCTCGGCAAGCTGATCCCGGAAGACTGGCAGAGCCGCCTGCCGCAGGCCAGCACCCCCTACACCTCGACCATCGTGTTCCTGGTGCGCAAGGGCAACCCCAAGCAGATCAAGGACTGGGACGACCTGGTCAGGCCGGGCGTGGAAGTGATCACCCCCAACCCGAAGACCTCCGGCGGTGCGCGCTGGAACTTCCTCGCTGCCTGGGCCTATGCCGAGCAGCAGTACGGTAGCGAGGCCAAGGCGCAGGAATTCACCGAGCAGCTGTACAAGAACGTCCCGGTGCTGGACACCGGCGCCCGTGGCTCGACCATCACCTTCGTCAAGAACAATATCGGTGACGTGCTGCTGGCCTGGGAAAACGAGGCGTTCCTCGCCCTGCAGGAAGAGGGCGGCGAGAACTTCGAGATCGTCGCGCCGTCGCTGTCGATCCTCGCCGAGCCGCCGGTGGCGGTGGTCGACAAGAACGTCGACAAGCATGGCACCCGCGAAGTGGCCACCGCCTACCTGAACTACCTGTACAGCGCGGAAGGCCAGCGTATCGCGGCGAAGAACTTCTACCGTCCGCGTGACAGCAAGGTCGCTGCCGAGTTCGCCAAGCAGTTCCCCAACCTCAAGCTGGCCACCATCGACCAGGATTTCGGTGGCTGGAAAGTCGCCCAGCCGAAGTTCTTCAACGACGGCGGCGTGTTCGACCAGATCTACCAGGCCCAGTGATCCGTAGGGTGCGCTGTGCGCACCAGCGCCACGGTGCATGACCGGCGCACCCTGCCGAACTGGACTTGGCCAAATCCTGCGCTGCAGCGTCTTTCCGGGCGCTGCAGCGCTTCGCTGCATAATCCACGGGTTCGCCGCACGGCGAATCCCGTCATGTGATCCAGAGGAGCCTATGTCCCGCCGCATTTCCCCCGTCATACCCGGCTTCGGGCTGACGCTGGGCTACACCCTGGTGTACCTCGGCCTGTTGGTGCTGATTCCTCTGGGTGCCATGTTCGTCCACGCCGCCCAGCTCAGCTGGGGCGAGTTCTGGACCATCGTTTCCGCGCCGCGGGTGCTGGCCGCGCTCAAGCTGAGTTTCGGCACCGCCCTGGTCGCCGCCGTGATCAACGGCATCATCGGCACCCTGCTGGCCTGGGTGCTGGTGCGCTACACCTTCCCCGGGCGCAAGATCATCGACGCGATGATCGACCTGCCGTTCGCCCTGCCCACCGCGGTGGCCGGCATCGCCCTGACCGCGCTGTACACGCCCAACGGCCTGCTCGGCCAGCTGGTCAGCGAACTGGGCTTCAAGATCGCCTTCACCCCACTGGGCATCAGCCTGGCGCTGACCTTCGTGACCCTGCCGTTCGTGGTGCGCACGGTGCAGCCGGTGCTGGCCGACATCCCGCGCGAGGTCGAGGAGGCTGCCGCCTGCCTGGGCGCCAAGCCGCTGCAGGTGTTCCGCCACGTGCTGCTGCCGGCGCTGCTGCCGGCCTGGCTGACCGGCTTCGCCCTGGCCTTCGCCCGCGGCGTCGGCGAGTACGGATCCGTCATTTTTATTGCCGGCAATATGCCGATGAAGACCGAGATCCTGCCGCTGCTGATCATGGTCAAGCTCGACCAGTACGACTACACCGGCGCCACCAGCATCGGCGTGCTGATGCTGGTGGTGTCCTTCGTCCTGCTGCTGCTGATCAACCTGCTGCAGCGCCGCATCGAAACCCCGTGAGGAGGAAGCCGTCATGTCATCCGTAACCGCTGCCTCCGCCAGTGCCCATGCCAACGCCGCGCGCCGCGGCCATGCGCTGGGGCGCAACCTGCTGATCGTCAGCGCCTGGCTGGTGTTCGCCCTGTTCCTCCTGCTGCCGCTCTACGTGGTGCTCAGCGAGGCGCTGAAGCTGGGCCTGGGCACCTTCTTCACGGCGATCGTCGAGCCGGACGCCATCGCCGCGCTCCAGCTGACTTTGCTCGCCGTGGCCATCTCGGTGCCGCTCAACCTGGTGTTCGGCGTCGCCGCCGCCTGGTGCGTGAGCAAGTACGAATTCCGCGGCAAGAGCCTGTTGGTCACCCTGATCGACCTGCCGTTCTCGGTGTCGCCGGTGATCGCCGGTCTGATCTACGTGCTGCTGTTCGGTGCCCAGGGCTTCTTCGGCGAGTGGCTGAGCGAGCGCGACGTGCAGATCGTCTTCGCCGTGCCCGGCATCGTGCTGGCCACCCTGTTCGTCACCGTGCCCTTCGTCGCCCGCGAGCTGATCCCGCTGATGCAGGAGCAGGGCACCCAGGAAGAGGAGGCCGCGCGCCTGCTCGGCGCCAACGGCTGGCAGATGTTCTGGCACGTCACCGTACCGAACATCAAGTGGGGCCTGATCTACGGCGTGGTGCTGTGTACCGCGCGGGCGATGGGCGAGTTCGGCGCGGTATCGGTGGTTTCCGGCCACATCCGCGGCGTCACCAACACCCTGCCGCTGCACGTGGAGATCCTCTACAACGAGTACAACCACGTCGCCGCCTTCAGCGTCGCCAGCCTGCTGCTGGCCCTGGCGCTGTTCATCCTGCTGCTCAAGCAGTGGAGCGAGGCCCGCCTGGCGCGCCTCAAGTCGAACGCTGCCGAGGAATAAGCCATGAGTATCGAGATCCGCAACGTCAGCAAGCGCTTCGGCGCCTTCCAGGCCCTCAACGACATCAACCTGGATATCCACAGCGGCGAGCTGGTGGCCCTGCTCGGCCCGTCCGGCTGCGGCAAGACCACCCTGCTGCGCATCATCGCCGGCCTGGAAACCCCGGACGCCGGCAGCATCGCCTTCCACGGCGAGGACGT
>DATCUN010000169.1:0-2372 GCA_036561825.1 Pseudomonas sp. | reverse complement strand
GGCACAGCAGGTGGCCGCCGCCCAGCAGCGCCAGCTCGAGCGCCAGGGCTGCGCCAACGCCCACCTCGACCTGCCCGGCCTGCGCCAGCACTGCCCGCTGAGCGACGCCGACCGTCTGTGGCTGGAGAGTGCCGGCGAGCGCCTGCGCCTGTCGCTGCGCGCCCTGCACCGGGTGCTCAAGGTGGCGCGCACCCTCGCCGATCTCGAAGGCCTCGCCGACATCCAGCGCGCCCAGCTGGCCGAGGCGCTGCAGTACCGCGCAGCCAGCGAGCCCGGCTGAGCAGCCGCCCTGCCGATACAGCCAAGCTATAAGAAATAACTATAACCACAATTAAAACTATCAGCTTGTTAGAATGGCCGGCCACAACCTCCTGCCGACGGGTCTCTGCGCGCGTTTGCGCAGCCCTGGCGGCCGGTCCAGTCTGTCTGCTATCCGCCCTTGGCGGCCATCCGCTCATACGGAGAGCTTGCTCAATGGAAACATCCCAGCGCCCCGGCGCCACCCTCAACCCGCCGGTGTTCTTCACCTCGGTCCTGCTCATCCTCGCCCTGGTGGTGTTCGCCGTGGCCTTCCCGGACAGCGCCCAGAGCCTGTTCAGCCTCGTGCAGGGCTGGATCATCACCAACGCCAGCTGGTTCTACATCCTCGCCGTCGCCCTGATCCTGATCACCACGGTATTTCTCGCCGTCAGCCGCTACGGCGACATCAAGCTCGGCCCGGACCACAGCCAGCCCGACTACAGCAACACCACCTGGTTCGCCATGCTGTTTTCCGCCGGCATGGGCATCGGCCTGATGTTCTTCGGCGTCGCCGAGCCGGTGATGCACTTCGTCGCCCCGCCGGTGGGCGAGCCGCACAGCGTGCAGGCCGCCCGCGAGGCGATGAAGCTGACCTTCTTCCACTGGGGCCTGCACGCCTGGGCGATCTACGCCATCGTCGCGCTGATCCTGGCCTTCTTCTGCTACCGCCACGGCCTGCCGCTGACCCTGCGCTCGGCGCTCTACCCGCTGATCGGCGAACGTATCCACGGCCCCATCGGCCACGCGGTGGACATCTTCGCCATCCTCGGCACGGTGTTCGGTGTGGCCACCTCGCTCGGCTACGGCGTGCTGCAGATCAACAGCGGCCTCAACCACCTGTTCGGCCTGCCGGTCGGCACCTGGGTGCAGATCGGCCTGATCGTCGGCGTCACCGCGCTGGCCACCCTGTCGGTGGTCACCGGGCTGGACAAGGGCATCCGCCGCCTGTCCGAGCTGAACCTGGCGCTGGCCGCCATCCTCCTCCTGCTGGTGCTGGTCCTCGGCCCCACGGTGTACCTGCTGCAGGCCTTCGTGCAGAACACCGGCAGCTACCTGTCGGAGATCGTCAGCAAGACCTTCAACCTGTACGCCTACGAGCCGACCGACTGGCTGGGCGGCTGGACCCTGCTGTACTGGGGCTGGTGGATGTCCTGGTCGCCCTTCGTCGGCATGTTCATCGCCCGGGTGTCGCGCGGGCGCACCATCCGCCAGTTCATCAGCGGCGTGCTGTTCGTCCCGGCCGGCTTCACCCTGCTGTGGATGACCGTCTTCGGCAACGGCGCCATCCACATGATCATGCAGCAGGGCCTGACCAGCCTGGCCGAGACGGTCGGTCAGGACAGCTCGCTGGCGCTGTTCGCCTTCCTCGAGCAGTTTCCCTTCGCCTCGGTGCTGTCGCTGCTGGCGGTGCTGATGGTGGTGGTGTTCTTCGTCACCTCGGCCGACTCCGGCTCGCTGGTGGTCGACATGCTCGCCTCCGGCGGCAGCAACCACACCCCGCTGTGGCAGCGGATCTTCTGGGCCAGCTCGATCGGCGTGGTGGCCATCGCCCTGCTGCTGGCCGACGGCCTCAGCGCCCTGCAGACCGCCACCATCGCCAGCGCCCTGCCGTTCTCGGTGATCCTGCTGGCCTCGATGTGGGGGCTGCTCAAGGCCCTGCACCTGGACGCCACCAAGCGCGTGCTACGCCACCAGACCTCCGGGCATACGCGCCAGGCGCGCAGCCCCGGCGGCTGGCAGCGCCGCCTGCGCAACATGGTGATGTTCCCGCGCCGCGCCCACGTCAACCGCTTCCTCGACGAGGTGGTGCAGCCGGCCTGTCTCGCGGTGACCGAGGAACTGCGCAAGCAGGGCCTGACCGCCGAGGTGCAGAGCGGCGACGACCACCGCGTGCGTCTGGAGGTGCGCCACGGCGCGGAAGTGGACTTCGTCTACGAGGTGCATCCGCGCGCCTACGTGCAGCCGAGCTTCGTCATGCTCGAGGGCGACGAGGAGCGCAAGTACTTCCGCGCCGAGGTGCACCTGCTCGAGGGCGGCCAGGACTACGACGTGATGGGCTGGTCGCGCGACGA
>DATCUN010000168.1:0-7023 GCA_036561825.1 Pseudomonas sp. | reverse complement strand
CACAGCGCGGCCTACAACATCCCGGCGGCGCTGCGCCTCAAAGGCCCGCTGAACCGCCGGGCCCTGCGCACAACCTTCGCCCAGTTACAGGTTCGCCACGAAACCCTGCGCACCACCTTCGAACAGAAGGGCCAGCAGGCGCGCCCGGTGGTGCATGTCGAGCTGCCGTTGCAGTTCAATGAACAGCCCATCAATGAGTCGGCAATCAACACTGCGGTGGCCGCAGAAATCGCCCGGCCGTTCGATCTGCGCCATGGCCCGCTGTGGCGTTGTTTGCTGCTGCACGTCAGCGCCGAAGACCATGTGCTGGTGCTTACCGTGCACCACATCGCCGCCGATGGCTGGTCGATGCAGGTGATGGTCGATGAATTCAGCGCGCTGTATCAGGCTGCCGTGCAAGAGCGTGCTGCCAACCTGCAGGCACTGCCGGTGGCTTACAGCGACTACGCCCGTTGGCAGCGCGACTGGCTGGAAGCCGGCGAGGGTGCGCGGCAACTGGCGTGGTGGCGCGAGCAACTGTCCGGCAGCCAGGCACCGCTGGAGTTGCCAAGTGAACTGACCCGTCCGGCCCGGCGCAGCGAGCGCGGTGCCAGCCTGGCGTTGAACATCGATCGCCAGCTGCTGGCCGGTTTGCGCGAGCGTGCGCAAGAACAGCAAGTGACGCTGTTCATGCTGTTGCTGGCAAGTTTCCAGACCCTGCTGCACCGCCAGAGCGGGCAGTCGGGCATCAGCGTCGGCGTGCCGAGTGCAGGGCGTTCACGCCTGGAAACCGAAGGCCTGATCGGCTTCTTCATCAATACCCAGGTGCTGCGTGCCGAGATCGACGGGCAGCAACCGTTCAGCGCCTTGCTACAACAGGTCAAGCAAACGGCATTGGACGCGCAGGCTCATCAGGACTTGCCGTTCGAGCAACTGGTCGATGCACTGCAACCGGACCGCAGCCTCAATCACAGTCCGTTGTTCCAGGTGCTCTACAACCATCAGCAAAAACTCGGCGCCAGTGTCGAGCGCGCGGTGGCCGATTTGCAGGTCGAGCGCCTGCACTGGCAGCAGCACACCGCGCAATTCGATCTGGTGCTCGATACCCAGGAGCAGGGCGATGAACTGGACGCCAACCTGAGCTACGCCACCGACCTGTACGACGAGGCCTCGATGCAGCGCTTCGCCGAACAGTGGTTGAACCTGTTGCGCGCAGTGGTCGAAAACCCACAGCAGCGCGTCGCCGAATTGCCGCTGCTGCAAGCGCCGCAATACGGCGAATTGATCCAGCACTGGAATCCGACCTTCGAGGCACAAGCGCAATCGCCCACCTTGCATCAGCTGTTCGAAGCCCAGGCCGCGCAACGCCCACACGCCATCGCACTGACCTGCGAAGGCGAGCAGATGAGCTACGCCGCGCTCAACGCCGAGGCCAACCGCCTGGCGCGCAAACTGCGCGAGCAGGGTGTCAGCCCCGAAGTGCGGGTCGGTATCGCCACCGAGCGGGCAATACCGCTGGTGGTCGGCTTACTGGCGATTCTCAAGGCCGGTGGCGCCTACGTGCCGCTGGACCCGCAATACCCGGTCGAGCGCCTGAGCTACATGATCGATGACAGCGGCATTGGGTTGCTGTTGACCCAATCTCACCTGATCGACGGCTTGCCGGCCCGCGAAGGCGTGCAGGTTCTTGATCTGACGGCGTTGCAGCTGGACCGCTACAGCGCCGACAACCTGGCGCCGTTGGCAAGCCCGGACAATCTGGCCTACGTGATCTACACCTCCGGCTCCACAGGCCGCCCAAAAGGCGCCTTGCTCAGCCATGGCAACGTCGGGCGCCTGCTCACGGCCACTGCTGGCGAGTTCGATTTCGGCGTGAACGATGTCTGGACCCTGTTCCACTCCTACGCCTTCGATTTCTCGGTGTGGGAGTTATTCGGCGCGTTGTGCACCGGTGGGCGCCTGGTGATCGTGCCGTACTACATCAGTCGCGAACCGCAGGCGTTTCATCGCTTGCTCTGCGATGAAGGGGTGACGGTGCTGAACCAGACCCCGACCGCGTTCCGCCAGTTGTTGCCGATTGCCTGCGCCAGTCCGCGCAGCCTGGCGTTGCGCCAGGTGATCTTCGGTGGCGAAGCGCTGGAAGTGGCCAGCTTGCGTTCCTGGTTCGAACGCTTCGGTGACCAACAACCAACGCTGGTGAATATGTACGGCATCACCGAGACCACGGTGCACGTGACCTACCGCGCGATCCGCCTGGCCGACCTCGATGCCAAGGCGCAAAGCCCGATCGGCCTGCCGATCCGCGACCTGCGCTGGTACTTGCTCGACAGCCAGTTGCAACCGGTACCGGTGGGCGTGGCGGGGGAGCTGTACATCGCCGGCGCCGGCCTGGCGCGCGGTTATCACGGGCGTAGCGGCCTGACCGCCGAGCGTTTCGTGCCAAGCCCCTTCGATGCGGCGCAGCGCCTGTATCGCAGCGGCGACCTGGCGCGCCAGCGCGCCGACGGCAGCATCGACTACCTGGGGCGGATCGACCAGCAAGTGAAGATCCGCGGGTTCCGCATCGAACTGGGCGAGATCGAAGCGGCCGTGCTGGCGCAACCGGGCGTGCGTCAGGCGGTGATCAGCGTGCATGTCGATGACGGCGGTCCGCAGCTGTGCGCCTACGTCGTCGCCGAACTCACTTCGAATGATCCGATCGCCTGGCGCGACACCCTGCGCGCCGCACTCAGCGTCGATCTGCCGGATTACATGGTGCCTAGGCACTGGTTGTTGCTCGATGCCTTGCCGCTGACCAGCAACGGCAAGCTCGACCGCAAGGCCTTGCCGCTGCCGGATGCCGAAACCTGGCAGCGCCCGTTCGAAGCCCCCGAGGGCGAGCTCGAACAGCAGCTGGCGGCGATCTGGGCCGAGGTGTTGGGCGTGGCCCGGATCGGGCGGCGTGACAACTTCTTTGAATTGGGCGGGCATTCGCTGCTTGCCGCCCAGGCCAGTGCCCGCGTGGAACTGGAACTGGGCATCGAGCTGCCGCTGCGCGTGCTGTTCGAAAGTAACGACCTTCAGGCTTATGCCGCCAACGCCTGGCAACACGCCCCGATTGACAACGATGCACGCCTGGATGCGCTTGAGTCGCTTCTGGACGAGATGGAGATTAACTGATGGAACACAGCACCGCCTCGCGTATCGCCTCCCGCTTCGCTGGCCTGCCGGCCGACAAGCGCCGTGAGTTTCTGGCAAAAATGCAGGAGCAGGGCGTGAGCTTCGGCCAGCTGCCGATCCCGCCCGCCACCACGCCGCAAGCGACTTTCGAATTGTCCTATGCGCAGCAGCGTCAATGGTTCTTGTGGCAGCTCGACCCGCAGAGCAGCGCCTACAACATTCCTGTGGCCCTGCGTCTGCAGGGGCCGCTGAACCTTGCGGCGCTGCAACAGAGTTTCGACGTGCTGCTGGAGCGTCATCAGAGTCTGCGCAGCCGTTTTGTCGAGGAAGACGGCCAGGTGATGCAAGCCCTGGCGAGCTTCAACACGCTGCCCATCGAACAGCACGATCTGCGCGCCGAACCCGAAGCGCTACGCCTTGAATCGGCGATGAAAAAAGTCGAGGCGGAGATTGCCCGTCCGTTCGACTTGCAACACGGCCCGCTGTTGCGCGTCAGCTTGTTACAGCTGGACGTTGATGACCATGTGCTGGTGCTGACCCTGCATCACATCGTCACTGATGGCTGGTCGATGGGCGTGCTGGTCGAAGAGTTCTCAAGGCTCTACGCGGCCCATTGCCAAGGCCAGAGCGCTGGACTTGAAGCGTTGCCGATCCAGTATTCGGACTATGCGGCCTGGCAGCGGCGCTGGATGGAAGCCGGCGAGCTTGAACGTCAACTCGATTGGTGGCGTGAAAAGCTCGGCAGCGAACAGCCGTTGCTGGAGTTGCCCATCGATCGCCCGCGTCCGGCACAACCGAGCCAGCGCGGCGCTCGTCTGGACTTCGCCTTGGATGCCTCGCTCGCCACCGGCCTGATGTCCTTGGCCAGACAGCGCGGCGTCACGCCATTCATGCTGTTGCTGGCCAGTTTCCAGGCCTTGCTCTATCGCTACAGCGGCCAGTCCGACCTGCGTATTGGCGTGCCGATCGGCAACCGCAATCGCGCGGAAACCCGTGGCCTGATCGGCTTCTTCGTCAACACCCAGGTGATGCGCGCCGAACTCGATGGCCGGCTGCCGTTCGCTCAGTTGCTCGAGCAGACCCGCGCCTTTTCGCTGGATGCCCAGGACCATCAGGACTTGCCGTTCGAGCGCCTGGTGCAGGCCCTGCAAGGCGAACGCAGCTTGAGCCACAGCCCGTTGTTCCAGGTGATGTTCAACCACCAGCAGGCCAAACCCGCAGCGGTCAGCGGCTTGCTCGCCGGCCTGCGTGTCGAGGTGCTGAACGCCACGGCGCACACCACCCAGTTCGACCTGCAGCTGGACACCCAGGAAGAGGGCGACAAGCTGTTCGCCAGCCTGACCTACGCCACGGACCTGTTCGACGCCGAACGCATCGAGCACCTGGCCCGGCATTGGCGCAACCTGCTGGCCGGGGTGTTGGCGAACCCGCAAACCCCGCTGGCCGAATTGCCGTTGCTCGATGCCGACGAGCACCTGCGCATCCTCGACGACCTCAACGACACCGCTCAAGACTATCCAGGCGAAGTCTGCGTACAGCGGCATTTCGAAACGCGAGTGATGGAAAATCCACAGGCGACGGCGCTGGTGTTCCAGGGCCAGTCCCTGAGCTACGCCGAGCTCAACCTGCGCGCCAACCGCCTGGCCCACCACTTGCGCGCCCAGGGTGTCGGCCCGGAAGTGATCGTCGGGATCGCCTGCGAGCGTTCGCTGGAAATGGTCGTCGGCCTGCTGGCGATCCTCAAGGCCGGCGGCGCCTACGTGCCGCTGGACCCGCAATACCCGCTCGATCGCCTGGGCTACATGATCGAGGACAGCGGCATTTCCCTGCTGTTGACCCAGGAACACCTGCTGGCGCAACTGCCGACGCCGGACAGCGTGCGCACCCTCTGCCTGCAAGCGCATTCCGAGTGGCTGAGCGAACTGCCGGGCGATGATCTGCCCAACCTGGCTGTCGGCGAAAATCTCGCCTACATGATCTACACCTCCGGTTCCACCGGAAAACCGAAAGGTGCGGGCAACCGTCATGTAGCCCTGCATAACCGCCTCGAGTGGATGCAGCAGGCCTACAACTTGCTGCCGAGCGACCGCGTGCTGCAAAAAACACCGTTCAGTTTCGACGTGTCGGTGTGGGAGTTTTTCTGGCCGCTGATGAAAGGCGCGACGCTGGTGATCGCCGCTCCAGGCGAGCATCGCGATCCGCAACGCCTCGCTGCACTGATCGTCGAGCAAGCCATCACCACGCTGCACTTCGTGCCGTCGATGCTCTCGGCCTTCATCGCTGCCGATGAGGCGCTGGCCTGCACCTCGCTGACCCGCATCGTCTGCAGTGGCGAAGCGCTGCCGATGGAGCTGCAACGCCAGACCCTGCGCAGCCTGCCGCAAGCCCATCTGTACAACCTGTATGGCCCGACCGAAGCGGCCATCGACGTGACCCACTGGACGTGCGTGGAAGAGGGCCGCGACAGCGTGCCGATCGGCCGGCCGATCGGCAACCTGCGCACCTTGATCCTCGACAGCGAACTGCAACCCATGCCGCAGGGCGCGGTAGGCGAACTGTACCTGGGCGGTATCGGCCTGGCACGGGGTTATCACCGCCGTGGCGCGTTGACCGCCGAGCGTTTCGTGGCCGACCCGTTTGGCAGCGGCGAGCGTCTATACCGCACCGGTGACCTGGCGCGCTACCGCGCCGACGGTGCCATTGATTACTGCGGTCGGATCGACCATCAGGTGAAGATTCGCGGCTTGCGCATCGAACTGGGGGAAATCGAAGCGCGCCTGCAACAACATGCCGGCGTACAGGAAGCCGTGGTGCTGGCCCTCGACGGCCCGAGCGGCAAGCAACTGGTGGCCTACATCGTGCCGCAGGATCGCGCGTTGCTCAGCGCCGATGCGCAGCAGCAATGCGCCTGGCGCGAAACCCTGAAAAGTCATCTGCTCGGCAGCCTGCCGGACTACATGGTGCCGGCGCAGACCGTGCTGATCGAACACATGCCCCTGAGCCCCAACGGCAAACTCGAGCGCAAGCGCCTGCCGGCACCGACCGCGCAGGTCAGCCAGCGCGCGTTCGAAGCACCACGCAGCGAACATGAGCGCGTGCTGGCGCAAATCTGGCAGGACGTGCTGGGCCTGGAGCAGGTCGGCCGCCAGGACAACTTCTTTGAACTGGGCGGCGACTCGATCATTTCAATCCAGGTGGTCAGCCGCGCCCGCCGTGCCGGCCTGAGCCTGCAACCGCGCGACCTGTTCCAGCAACAGACCCTGCAAGCCCTGGCCGCGGTGGTGAAAGAACAAGCCGCACCGCTGGCGCAGCAAGGGTCGGTGGATGGCGTGCAAACACTCACGCCGATCCAGCGCTGGTTCTTCGAAGAACCGATCCCGCAGCGGGCCCACTGGAACCAGGCGGTGTTGCTGACGCCGCGCGAAACCCTCGAACTGCCGCGCCTGCAAGGCGCCCTGCAACGTGTGCTCAAGCAGCACGATGCCCTGCGCTTGCGTTTCAGCCAGGTCGACGGCCAATGGTCGGCGCGTTATGTCGGCGCCGACAGCGCCGATGTCATCGACATGCTCTGGACTGCCCGCGTCGCCAGTGATGCGTCGCTGGAATCGGTGTGCGATGAAGCCCAGCGCAGCCTCAGCCTGCAAGACGGGCCGCTGCTGCGCGTGGCGCTGATCGCCCAGGCCGATGGTTCGCAACGTTTGCTGTTGGTCATCCACCACCTGGCGGTGGACGGGGTGTCCTGGCGCGTGCTGCTGGAAGATTTGCAGGCCGCGTATCAAGGCCAGGACCTGCCGCCCAAGACCAGTGCCTTCCAGGCCTGGGCGGACAAGCTCAATGCTTATGCGAAGTCCGAAACGGCCATGAATGAATTGAGCTGGTGGCAGA
>DATCUN010000167.1:0-2104 GCA_036561825.1 Pseudomonas sp. | reverse complement strand
GGCGGGTCAAGACCCGCCCTTGTGTCTTGAAGTCCGCCCTGATCAGGCCGACTTCCCCGGTGATCTCCGGGAGGTTCCAGTGACGCCGTACCCGCCCTGAAGCCATCGAGCTTGTGTCGTAGATTTCGGCGCACCGGAACCATCACTGCCTGAAAGCTTGAACGGTATCTTCGGCCCGCTTCGGCGTGAGCCTGCACTGACAAGGGCAAGCATGGCGGTTTCTGTTGATCAAGTCCTGCAATCGGAAATAGGCGCAAGCAAATGCACATCATCGGCATTGACGTGGCCAAGGCCACTTTCGACATCGCCCTGCCCCTGGGGCAGGGCAAGTACCGCACCCGAAGCAAGATCGCCAACAATGCGCAAGGGTGGGAACAGCTGCTGGCCTGGCGCCAGAAGCATGCACCTGAAGCGGCCGTGGGCATGGAGGCCACCGGGATCTACCACCAGGCCCTGGCCGAGCACCTGGTCGCCGCCGGGGTGACCGTGTACGTGATCAATCCGGCCCAGATCAAGGCCTATGGCCAGAGCGAATTGTTGCGCACCAAGACCGATCGCACCGACGCCAAGCTCATCGCCCGCTTCTTCCAGGCGCGCCAGCTCGAACCGGAGCGGCTGCGGCCCTATCTGCCCCCGACACCGGCCCAGCGCAAACTGCAGGCCCTGGTGCGCCGGCTGGATGATCTCCAGCAGATGCGGCAGATGGAGCTCAACCGCCTGGAGAGCGCCAACGAGGTCCTTGTCGAGGGCATCGATCAGGTGGTGTCTACCCTGGATGGCCAGATCGCCCAGATCAAGAAGGCCATCACCGATCACATCGACGAGGACCCGGACCTGCGCGATCAGCGCAACCTGCTCCACACCATTCCCGGCATCTCCGGCACCACCAGCGCCTTCCTGCTGGCCTGCCTGGGCCAGCTCACCGGCTACACCGACGTCGGCCAACTGGTGGCCCATGCCGGCCTGAACCCAGCCCAGCGCCAGTCCGGCAAGCATGAGGACAAGGTCCGCATCTCGCGTATCGGCGATGCCACCTTGCGCACCAAACTCTACATGCCCGCCTTGGTAGCCAAGCGCCACAACCCGGTCCTGGCTGCCTTTGCCCAGCGCCTGGCCGAACAGGGCAAGCCGCCCAAGGTCATCCTCTGCGCACTCATGCGAAAACTCCTGCACCTGGTCTGGGGCGTACTGCGATCGGGCAAGCCCTTCGACCCGCAGCATGCCGTTGCCTAGACCACCGCAAGACGGTATCTACGCGGCTCCCACGACAGGTGTCATGACGTGTGGGGCATGCCGATGGCGCCATCCAGCGGCTAAGCTGGCGGCCAGTTCCTGTACAGAGCGCGCATGCCAATGAACCAGCCCGTCCGCCGCGATCCCGTCAGCCGATTTTTCATCGGCCTGTGGAACGTGATGAACTTCACCCGCCGGCTGATCTTCAACCTGGTCTTCTTCGGCCTGCTGTTCCTGGTCGCGGTGCTGGTGATCATCGGGCTGGCCAAGGGCGAGACCGGTCCGCGGCCGCTGCTGGACAACACCACCCTGGTGATCGCGCCCGACGCGGCGCTGGTGGAGCAGTATTCCTCCGATGCGGCCAGCCGCGCGCTGGCCAAGGCCTTCGGCCAGGAAGGCGGCGAAGTGCAGCTGCGCGACCTGCTGCGGGTGATCGAGGCGGCCAAGGCCGACCGCAAGATCAACCGCGTGCTGGTGGATTTCGACAAGCTGCAGGCCAGCGGCTACGCCTCGCTGCGCGAGGTGGCCGGCGCGCTGGCCGACCTGCGCGCCTCGGGCAAGCAGATCGTGGCCTTCGGCGAGAACCTGGGCCAGGGCCAGTACCTGCTGGCCGCGCAGGCCAACGAGGTCTACCTGGACCCGATGGGCAGCGTGGTGATCGAAGGCCTGGGCCGCTACCGCCAGTACTACCGCCAGGGCCTGCAGGACAAGCTGGGCGTGGACGTGCATCTGTTCCGCGTGGGCGAGTTCAAGTCCGCCGCCGAGCCCTACATCCTCGACGCGGCCTCGGCCGAGTCCAAGGAAGCGGACCTGTACTGGATGAACGATGTCTGGAACCGGTACCTGGCCGACGTGGGCAAGGCCCGCAGGC
>DATCUN010000166.1:0-36914 GCA_036561825.1 Pseudomonas sp. | reverse complement strand
AGCTCACGCGCCAGTTCGTCCACGGGTTTGCCCGGAACGTAAGGCGAAAGTTGTTGCACGCCCGGCTGTGCCAGAGCGAGGAAATTGCCACTCATTTGCTACCGCCCCTTAGAGAACTGCTTTCGGGTAGGAACCCAGCACTTTGAGTGCTACTGCTTCCTGACTGATCTTTTCCAGCACACCTTTTACCAGCGGGTCGCGGTGGTGGCCGACGAAGTCGATGAAGAACACGTAGGTCCATTTGCCGCTGCGCGACGGACGGGTCTCGATTCGCGTCAGGTCGATGCCATTGTCGTGGAACGGCACCAGCAATTCGTGCAGCGCGCCCGGCTTGTTGCTCATCGAGACGATGATGGAGGTCTTGTCGTCGCCAGTCGGCGGCACTTCCTGGTTACCGATCATGAGGAAGCGCGTGGAGTTGTCCGGACGGTCCTCGATTTTCTCGGCCAATCGGGTCAGCCCGTAGAGACCGGCCGCCATGTCGCCGGCAATCGCCGCCGAGTTCCACTCGCCCTTGACCCGCTTGGCCGCTTCGGCGTTGCTGGACACCGCCACGCGCTCGACATTCGGGTAGTGGGCGTCCAGCCACTTGCGGCACTGGGCCAGGGACTGGGCGTGGGAGTAGATGCGGCTGATGCTGTCGGTCTTGGTGTTTTCACCGACCAACAGGTGGTGGTGAATCCGCAACTCGACTTCACCACAGATCACCATGTCGTGCTCGAGGAAGCTGTCGAGGGTGTGGTTGACCGCGCCTTCGGTGGAGTTTTCCACCGGGACCACGCCGAAATTCACCGCACCGGCCGCCACTTCGCGGAACACTTCGTCGATGGCCGCCATCGGCTTGCTGATCACCGCGTGGCCGAAGTGTTTCATGGCCGCCGCCTGGGTGAAGGTGCCTTCAGGGCCCAGGTACGCGACTTTCAGCGGTTGCTCGAGGGCCAGGCACGAGGACATGATTTCGCGGAACAGCCGCGCCATCTCTTCGTTGCCCAGCGGCCCCTGGTTGCGCTCCATGACACGCTTGAGCACCTGAGCTTCGCGCTCGGGACGATAGAACACCGGCACTTCGCCTTCGGCCAGCGAAGCCATCTTTACTCGCGCAACTTCCTGGGCGCAGCGTGCGCGCTCACTGATCAGCTCCAGGACTTTTTCGTCCAGGGCATCGATGCGCAGGCGCAGTGCCTTGAGTTCTTGCTCAGACATTAGCCGTGTTCCTTCTCGAACTCTGCCATGTACGCCACCAGCGCGTTGATCGCGTTGATGTCGACGGCGTTATAGATGGAGGCGCGCATGCCGCCCACGGAGCGGTGGCCCTTGAGGTTCAGCAGGCCACGCTCGTCGGCGCCAGCCAGGAACGGCTTGTCCAGACGGTCATCGGCCAGGCGGAACGGTACGTTCATCCACGAGCGGTCCGACTTGTTGATCGGGTTGCTGTAGAGGCCGCTGGCGTCGATGAAGTCGTACAGCGTGCGCTGCTTGACGTCATTGAGCTTGCCGATGGCCTCGACACCGCCCTGCTCTTTCAGCCACTCGAACACCAGGCCGGACAGGTACCAGGCCAGGGTTGGCGGGGTGTTGTACATGGAGCCGTTGTCGGCCGCGACCTTGTAGTCGAGCATGGTCGGGCAAATGGAACGGGCGCGACCGAGCAGGTCTTCGCGAACGATGTTCACGACGATACCGCTCGGGCCGATGTTCTTCTGGGCGCCGGCGTAGATCATGCCGAAGCGCGAGACATCGATCGGGCGCGAGAGGATGTCCGAAGACATGTCGGCCACCAATGGCACGTCACCGGTCTCGGGAACCCACTGGAATTCCAGGCCGCCGATGGTTTCGTTCGGCGCGTAGTGAACGTAGGCCGCGTCCTTGGACAGCTGCCATTCATTCTGGCCAGGAATGGCGAAATAGTCGTAGGGCTTGGCGGTGGCGGCAACATTGACGTTACCGAAGCGCGACGCTTCCTCGATGGCTTTCTGCGACCAGATACCGGTGTCGATATAGTCGGCGGTGCCGCTTTCAGGCAGCAGGTTCAGCGGAATCTGGGCAAATTGCTGGCTGGCGCCGCCTTGCAGGAACAGCACTTTATAGTTCGAGGGGATATTCAGCAGATCACGCAGATCCTGCTCGGCCTTGGTGGCAATGGACACGAACTCATCGCTGCGATGGCTCATTTCCATGACCGACAGGCCCTTGCCGTGCCAGTCGAGGAGTTCACCCTGGGCGCGCTGCAGGACAGCTTCGGGAAGCGCCGCAGGACCGGCGCAGAAGTTATAGGCTCTCTTGCTCACATCCAATCTCGCTCTGATTTGGTGGTATCACGCAATAAATCACATTATCAATCGACACAGGGGCCCTGCTGAAGCAGGCACCTGTGGGAGCGAGCCTGCTCGCGAATGCATCACCGCGGTGTTTCAGAGATACCGCGGCGCCTGCTTCGCGAGCAGGCTCGCTCCCACAGGGGATATCCATGGGTGTCGACATTTTCCTCTCGGACAAACAACAAGGGGGCGAATTTTCATCCGCCCCCTGTTTACCCGCTTATTCCTGTGGTTCTTCGTCAGCGGCGGCGTCGAGTTGCTGGTCTTCGACGATGTCGTCGATCACTGCAGTGCCTTCGAACACAGCACCTTCTTCACCTTCCAGCTCTTCACCCTCGACTTCCGAAGGCTCCTGGACCCGCTCCAGACCAACCAGCGTTTCATCGTTGGCCAGCTTGATCAGGGTCACGCCCTGGGTATTACGCCCCAGGCTCGACACTTCGTCGACACGGGTACGCACCAGGGTGCCCTGGTCGGAAATCAGCATGATTTCCTCGCCGTCGAGCACCTGGACCGCACCGACCAGACGGCCGTTGCGCTCGTTGCTGACCATGGCGATCACGCCCTGGCCGCCACGCTTGTACTCAGGGAACTCGGTGATCGCCGTACGCTTGCCGTAACCACGCGCCGAAGCCGTGAGGATTTGGCTGCCTTCTTCCGGGATCAGCATGGAAATCAGCTTCTGACCTTCTGGCAGGCGCATGCCGCGCACACCACGAGCGGTACGGCCCATGGCACGAACGTCGGATTCCTTGAAGCGCGTTACCTTGCCGCCGTCGGAGAACAGCATGACTTCGCGCTCGCCATCGGTAATGGCCGCGGAAATCAGCACGTCGCCTTCGTCCAGCTCCAGCGCGATCAGGCCGACGCTGCGTTGACGACTGAAGGATTCCAGTGGGGTCTTCTTCACGGTGCCGTTGGCGGTGGCCATGAAGATGAAGTGACCTTCAGTGTATTCCTCGACCGGCAGCATGGTGGTGATGTATTCACCGTCGTCCAGCGGCAGCAGGTTGACCAGAGGACGACCACGGGCAGCACGGGAGGCTTCTGGGATTTCGTAGGTTTTCAGCCAGTACACCTTGCCCTTGCTGGAGAACAGCAGCAGCGTGGTGTGGCTGTTGGCAACCAGCAGGTGAGCGATGTAGTCCTCATCCTTGACACCGGTCGCCGACTTGCCTTTACCGCCACGACGCTGGGCCTGGTACGCCGCCAGTGGCTGGGTCTTGGCATAGCCACCGTGGGAAATGGTCACCACGCGATCTTCTTCCGGGATCATGTCGCCCAGGGTCAGGTCGAGACGCGCATCGAGGATCTCGGTGCGGCGCACGTCGCCGTATTCGGCACGGATCACTTCCAGCTCTTCGCGGATCACTTCCATCAGGCGCGTGGCGCTGTTGAGGATGCGGATCAGCTCGCCGATCTGGTTGAGGATCTCTTGATACTCGGCCAGCAGCTTTTCGTGTTCCAGGCCGGTCAGGCGGTGCAGACGCAGTTCCAGGATGGCTTGCGCCTGCTCTGGCGACAGGAAGTACTTGCCGTCGCGCAGGCCGTATTGCGGGTCGAGGTTTTCCGGACGGCACGAATCGGCGCCGGCACGTTCAACCATCGCCACTACCGCCGAGGACTCCCAAGGGGTGCTGACCAGCGCTTCCTTGGCTTCCGACGGGGTCGGCGAAGCCTTGATCAGGGCGATGACCGGGTCGATGTTCGACAGGGCAACCGCTTGACCTTCCAGAATGTGACCACGTTCGCGGGCTTTGCGCAGTTCGAACACGGTACGACGGGTAACGACTTCGCGACGGTGACGAACGAAGGCTTCCAGCAGGTCCTTGAGGTTCAGGATCCGCGGACGACCGTCGATCAGCGCGACGATGTTGATACCGAACACCGCTTGCAGCTGGGTCTGGGCATAGAGGTTGTTGAGGATCACCTCAGGCACTTCGCCGCGACGCAGCTCGATCACGACGCGCATACCATCCTTGTCGGACTCGTCGCGCAGCTCGGTGATACCTTCGAGCTTCTTCTCCTTGACCAACTCGGCGATCTTCTCGATCAGACGGGCTTTGTTCAGCTGGTAAGGGAGTTCGGTGATGACGATCTGCTGGCGGCCACCGACCTTGTCGATGTCTTCGATCATCGAGCGGGCGCGCATGTAGATGCGCCCGCGACCGGTACGGTAAGCCTCGATGATGCCGGCGCGACCGTTGATGATCGCGGCGGTCGGGAAGTCCGGACCGGGGATGTACTGCATCAGCTCGTCGACGGTCAGCTCGCCGTTGTCGATCAGCGCCAGGCAGCCGTCGATCACTTCGCTCAGGTTGTGCGGCGGGATGTTGGTGGCCATGCCCACGGCGATGCCCGACGAGCCGTTGACCAGCAGGTTGGGGATCTTGGTCGGCATGACCGCCGGGATCTGCTCGGTGCCGTCGTAGTTGGGCACCCAGTCGACGGTTTCCTTGTCGAGGTCGGCCAGCAGTTCGTGGGCCAGCTTGGCCATGCGCACTTCGGTGTAACGCATGGCGGCGGCGCTGTCGCCGTCCACCGAACCGAAGTTGCCCTGGCCGTCGACCAGCATGTAGCGCAGCGAGAACGGCTGGGCCATGCGCACGATGGTGTCGTACACCGCGGTGTCGCCGTGCGGGTGATACTTACCGATGACGTCACCGACCACACGGGCGGATTTCTTGTACGGCTTGTTCCAGTCGTTGCCCAGCTCGCTCATCGCGAACAGCACGCGCCGGTGCACCGGCTTGAGGCCGTCGCGCGCGTCCGGCAGGGCGCGCCCGACGATCACGCTCATTGCGTAGTCCAGGTACGACTGTTTCAGCTCGTCTTCGATATTGACCGGGATGATTTCTTTGGCCAGTTCGCCCATGAGAAGCCTGGTTCCTTAGTTCTAGGCGCGGACTGCCAGAGGCAGCCCGAACGCGCGATCCGGAAGGCCCTTGCGGGCCTCTATAAACCGCCGGAGCTTATCACAACCACCTGCCCCGGCACACGGCAGTCCGGCGCCTCGGCCAGGGCTGTGACGCAGTCAACCGGCGCACTGCAGCCCGGCGATCAGTGCAGGCGCTTGCGGCACATCAGCTGCTTCATCTTTTCCGCATCCGGGCGCTCGACCACACCCTTTTCGGTGACGATGGCATCGATCAGGTCGGCCGGCGTGACGTCGAACACCGGGTTGACCGCATGCACGTCCGCCGCCACGCGCTGGCCGCCGATTTCCAGCAGTTCGCGGCCATCGCGCTCCTCGATCGGGATGTCGTCGCCGCTCTCCAGGTTCATGTCGATGGTCGAGCTGGGCGCCACCACCATGAAACGCACCCCATGGTGCATGGCGTTGACCGCCAGCTGGTAGGTGCCGATCTTGTTGGCCACGTCGCCGTTGGCGGTGATGCGGTCGGCGCCGACGATCACCCAGGCGATGCCCTCGGTCTTCATCAGGTGCGCGGCAGCGGCGTCGGCGTTCAGGCTCACCGGAATGCCCTCGCCGGCCAGCTCCCAGGCGGTCAGCCGGGCACCCTGCAACCAGGGGCGGGTCTCGTCGGCGAATACCCGCTCGACCAGACCGGCGAGGTGCGCGGCGCGGATCACCCCCAGCGCGGTGCCGAAGCCGCCGGTGGCCAGGGCGCCGGTGTTGCAGTGGGTCAGCAGCTTCTGCGGGTGGCTGTTGTGGCGGCGGATCAGCTCGACGCCAAGCTGGGCCATGGTCAGGTTGGCCTCGCGGTCGCTGGCGTGGATGCCGACGGCCTCGGCCTCCAGCGCGGCGAGCACGTCGTCGCAGTCGGCCAGGCGATTGAGGCGCTCGCGCATGCGATCCAGCGCCCAGAACAGGTTGACCGCGGTCGGCCGCGACTCGGCCAGCACGCGGAAATCCTCCTCCAGCGCCGCCTGCCAGTCGCCGCCGGCCGCCAGCCGCGCCCGCACGCCGAGCACCACGCCGTAGGCGGCGGCGATGCCGATGGCCGGAGCGCCGCGCACCACCATCAGGCGGATCGCCTCGGCCACGCCGGCGGCGCTGTCGTAGGCCAGCCAGGTTTCCTCGAGCGGCAGCGCACGCTGGTCGAGCAGATGCAGGACGCCGTGGCGCCAGTCGATTGCCGTGACCTTCTCTGCAGCCAGCAGTTGCTCGCGCATGTGGGACTACCTCTTGGATTCCGGAAAAAGCCGCCAAGTATACCCCTTGCCGGGCCGCACAGCCGCTTCAAGAGCGCCCCGCCAGCGGCTACACTCGCAGGCCTTCGAACCGCCCGAACGGAAGCCCCGTACATGCCCAGCACCACCGCCCCCCTGGACCTGCTCCTGCTCCCCGAATGGATAGTCCCAGTGGAACCGGCCGGGGTGGTGCTGCGCGACCACGCGCTGGGCATCCGCGACGGCCGCATCGCCCTGCTCGCCCCGCGCCAGCAGGCGCTGGCCATCCCCGCCCGCGAGCGCCGCGAGCTGCCGGGCATGCTGCTCGCCCCCGGGCTGGTCAACGCCCACGGCCACGCGGCGATGAGCCTGTTCCGCGGCCTCGCCGACGACCTGCCGCTGATGACCTGGCTGCAGGAGCACATCTGGCCGGCCGAGGCCAAGTGGGTGAGCGCCGACTTCGTCCGCGACGGCAGCGAGTTGGCCATCGCCGAGCAGATCAAGGGCGGCATCAGCGCCTTCTCCGACATGTACTTCTTCCCCGAGGTGGCCAGCGAAGTGGTGCACGCCAGCGGCGTGCGCGCGCAGATCACCATTCCGGTGCTGAATTTCCCGGTGCCCGGCGCCCACGATACCGACGAGGCACTGCGCCGCGGCCTCGAGCTGTTCGCCGACCTGCGCCACCACCCGCGGATCAAGGTCGCCTTCGGCCCGCACGCGCCCTACACGGTCAGCGACGACCGTCTCGAGCGCGTGCGCGTGCTGGCCGAGCAGCTGGATGCCGGCATCCACATGCACGTGCACGAAACCGCCCACGAGGTGCAGCAGGCGCTCGAGCTGTCCGGCGAGCGGCCGCTGGCCCGCCTGGCCCGCCTCGGCCTGCTCGGCCCGCGCTTCCAGGCGGTGCACATGACCCAGATCGACGACAGCGATCTGGCGCTGCTGGTGCAGCACAACAGCAGCGTGATCCACTGCCCCGAGTCCAATCTCAAGCTGGCCAGCGGCTTCTGCCCGGTGGAGCGCCTGTGGCAGGCCGGGGTCAACGTCGCCATCGGCACCGACGGTGCGGCGAGCAACAACGACCTCGACCTGCTCGGCGAGACCCGCACCGCCGCCCTGCTGGCCAAGGCAGTGGCCGGTTCGGCTACCGCGCTGGATGCGCACCGCGCCCTGCGCATGGCCACCCTCAACGGCGCCCGCGCGCTGGGCATCGACGACGAGTGCGGTTCGCTGGAGGCCGGCAAGAGCGCCGACCTGGTGGCCTTCGACCTCAGCGGCCTGGCCCAGCAGCCGGTCTACGACCCGGTCTCGCAACTGATCTATGCCAGCGGCCGCGACTGCGTGAAGCACCTGTGGGTCGGCGGCAAGGCGCTGCTGGAAGATGGCCGCCTGACGCGCCTGGACGAGGACGAGCTGCGCGCCAAGGCCCGCGCCTGGGGCCAGCGGATCGCCGGGGTCTGATCGGCCCGCCAAGGGATGACAAGGCGTAGGGTGGTAACTCGCGCAGCGATTACCCACCAAGCGTGCTACCGCGCACCCGCCCATCGGTAGAAGATCGCTGCGCGAGTCTTCTACCCTACGACACCCTTCGCGGCCCGGGCGACAAGCCGTCCGCCCCCAAGCGGCGCGAAAACTGGCAAGATAGACAGCTGAAGCTTCCCGCCTTGGCCCAACGGAACCGCACCATGAGCAACGTCGACCACGCCGAAATCGCCAAATTCGAGGCTCTCGCCCATCGCTGGTGGGACCGCGAGAGCGAGTTCAAGCCGCTGCACGAGATCAACCCGCTGCGGGTCAACTGGATCGACGAGCGCGTCGGCCTGGCCGGCAAGCGCGTGCTCGACGTCGGCTGCGGCGGCGGCATCCTCAGCGAGTCGATGGCCCTGCGCGGCGCGACCGTCACCGCCATCGACATGGGCGAGGCGCCGCTGGCCGTGGCGCGCCTGCACCAGCTGGAGTCCGGCGTGCAGGTCGACTACCGGCAGAGCACCGCCGAGGCGCTGGCCGCGGAGATGCCCGGCCAGTTCGACGTGGTCACCTGCCTGGAGATGCTCGAGCACGTGCCCGATCCGGCTTCGGTGATTGCCGCCTGCCAGCGCCTGGTCAAGCCCGGCGGCCAGGTGTTCTTCTCCACCATCAACCGCAATCCCAAGGCCTACCTGCTGGCCATCGTCGGCGCCGAGTACCTGCTGAAGATGCTGCCGCGCGGCACCCACGACTTCAAGAAGTTCATCCGCCCCTCCGAACTGGGCGCCTGGTGCCGCAGCAGCGGTCTCGAGGTGAAGGACATCGTCGGCCTGACCTACAACCCGCTGAGCAAGACCTACAAGCTGGGTAGCGACGTCGACGTCAACTACATGATCCAGACCCTGCGCGAGGAGTGAGCGGCATGCGGCTACGGGCGGTTCTGTTCGACATGGACGGCACGCTGGTCGACAGCGCGCCGGACTTCATCGCGGTGTGCCAGGCCATGCGCGCGGCACGCGAACTGCCGCCGCTGGATCCGCAGCGGATCCGCGACCAGGTCTCCGGCGGCGCGCGGGCCATGGTCGCCTGCACCTTCGGCCTGACGCCGGAGCATCCCGAGTTCGAGCCCCTGCGCCAGGAGTTCCTCGCCCGCTACCAGCAACACTGCGCGGTGCTGACCCAGCCGTTCGACGGCATCCCCGAGCTGCTCGCCGACCTCGAGCAGGCCCGCCTGCGCTGGGGCGTGGCGACCAACAAGCCGCTGCACTATGCCGAGCCGATCATGCAGCACCTGCAGCTGGCCGAGCGCGCCGCGGTGCTGGTCTGCCCCGAGCACGTCAGCCGCAGCAAGCCCGACCCGGAGATGCTGCTGCTGGCCTGCCAGCAGCTCGACCTGGATCCGCGCGAGGTGCTCTACGTCGGCGACGACGAGCGCGACATCGAGGCCGGCCGCGCCGCCGGCACGCGCACGGTGGCGGTGCGCTACGGCTACATCCACCCCGACGACAACCCCGGCCACTGGGGCGCCGACCTGGTGATCGATCATCCCCGCGAGCTGCGTGACGTGCTCGAGCGCGCCTTGTGCGGCTGCTGAGAGGCTCTAAGACTTCCGGCGCATGGCGGCCACCCCAACCCTGCGCCACACTCGGATGCCAATGTAGCGTGGGTTAGCGCAGCGTACCCACCCTTGCCGCGCAGGCGGCAGCTGCCGGTGGCGATGGCGGGTTACCCCGCAAGCGGCTGACCCAGCCTACGCCCGGCCCCGGTTTCGCGATTTCGATTCAACGAGGCTCTACCCATGTTCCAATATTCCGCCCGCCCCGACCTGCTCAAGGATCGGGTGATCCTGGTCACCGGTGCCGGCCGTGGCATCGGTGCCGCCGCCGCGCGCACCTTCGCCGCCCATGGCGCCACGGTGATCCTGCTGGGCAAGACCATCGAGCACCTGGAAGAGGTCTACGACCAGATCGAGGCCGCCGGCGGGCCGCAGCCGGCGATCTTCCCGTTCAATCTGGAAACCGCCCAGCAGCACCAGTACGACGACCTCGCCGCCACCATCGAGCGCGAGTTCGGCCACCTCGACGGCCTGCTGCACAATGCCGCGCTGCTCGGCCCGCGCACGCCGATCGAGCAGTTCTCCGGCGACAACTTCATGCGCGTCATGCAGGTCAACGTCAACGCGGTGTTCATGCTCACCAGCGTGCTGCTGCCGCTGCTCAAGCTGTCCAACGACGCCTCGGTGGTCTTCACCTCGAGCAGCGTCGGCCGCAAGGGGCGCGCCTACTGGGGCGCCTACGCGGTGTCCAAGTTCGCCACCGAGGGCATCATGCAGGTGCTGGCCGACGAGGTCGACGGCATCAGCGCGGTGCGTGCCAACAGCGTCAACCCCGGCGCCACCCGCACCAGCATGCGCGCCCAGGCCTATCCGGGGGAAAATCCGCAGCAGAACCCGGCTCCGGAAGAGATCATGCCGGTCTATCTGTATCTGATGGGCCCGGACAGCACCGGCGTCAACGGCCAGGCCTTCGACGCCCAGTGACACCACGGCGGGCGTCCGCCGCGACGCCCGTCCCTCCCTGCAGTGCTGGCGCCCACGGCAACGGCGCACTGCCGCGCCCCTCATTGCCCCGCTCGCCGGCCGCACGCCGGCAACCCGCAGGGCAGAGCGCTTGCCGGCCGCCCGCGACCTTGGTCGCAGGAACCTGACGTCGACCCGCATTGGTGCGAAACTCTGCCGATTCTGAAATGCCGGAGTTCTCATGTCGCTGTCCAGCGGGCTGATCACCGCGGTCGCCCTTTCCTACATGGCGGTCCTGTTCGCCATCGCCTTCTATGGCGATCGCCGCCAGACCAGCCCCCGTCCGCAACGCCCGCGCCTGCGCGCCTGGGTCTACAGCCTGTCGCTGGCGGTGTACTGCTCCAGCTGGACCTTCTTCGGTTCGGTCGGCCAGGCGGCCGGCCAGCTGTGGTCGTTCCTGCCGATCTACCTCGGCCCATTGCTGGTGCTGCTGGTCATGCCGCAGATGCTGGCCAAGATGATCCTGATCAGCAAGCAGGAGAACATCACCTCGATCGCCGACTTCATTTCCGCGCGCTACGGCAAGTCGCGGCCACTGGCCATCGTGGTGGCGCTGATCTGCCTGGTCGGCGTGCTGCCCTACATCGCCCTGCAGCTCAAGGGCATCGTCCTCGGCGTCAACCTGCTCACCGGCGCCCGCGCCGACGCCAACGGCATCAGCGCCCAGGACACGGCGCTGATCGTGTCGCTGATCCTCGCCCTGTTCACCATCCTGTTCGGCACCCGCAACCTGGACGCCACCGAGCATCACCGCGGCATGGTCATGGCGGTGGCCTTCGAGTCGCTGGTCAAGCTGCTGGCCTTCCTCGCCGTCGGCGTGTTCGTCACCTGGGGGCTGTTCGACGGCTTCGATGATCTGCTGGCCAAGGCGCAGGCGGCGCCGAAGCTGGAGGACTACTGGCAGCAACCGCTCGACTGGCCGGCCATGCTGGTGCAGACCGGCGTGGCGATGATGGCGATCATCTGCCTGCCGCGGCAGTTCCACGTCACCGTGGTGGAGAACATCGAACCGCGCGACCTCAACGTGGCGCGCTGGGTGTTCCCGCTGTACCTCGCGCTGGCCGCCCTGTTCGTCATCCCCATCGCCCTGGCCGGACAGCTGCTGCTGCCCGCCGGGGTGGAGCCGGACTCCTTCGTCATCAGCCTGCCGCTGGCCGAGGCCCACCCGGCGCTGGCCCTGCTGGCCTTCATCGGCGGCGCCTCGGCCGCCACCGGCATGGTCATCGTCGCCAGCGTGGCGCTGTCGACCATGATCTCCAACGACATGCTGCTGCCCTGGCTGCTGCGCCGGCACAGCGCCGAACGGCCGTTCGAGGAGTTTCGCCACTGGCTGCTGTCGGTACGCCGCATCGCCATCATCGCCCTGCTGCTGCTGGCCTACGTGATCTACCGGATGATGGGGTCGAACATCAGCCTGGCCGGCATCGGCCAGATCGCCTTCGCCGCCATCACCCAGCTCGGCCCGGCGATGTTCGGGGCGCTGTACTGGCGCCAGGCCAACAGCCGCGGCGTGTTCGCCGGCCTGGCCGTCGGCGCGCTGCTGTGGTGCTACACCCTGCTGCTGCCCCTGGTGGCCGCGGGCATGGGCTGGTCGCTGGACCTGTTTCCCGGCCAGCGCTGGCTGGCCGGCAATCCGCTGGGCATCCCCATGGATGCGCTGACCCAGGGCGCCCTGCTGTCGCTGACCGGCAACTTCGTGGTGTTCGCCCTGGTGTCCTGGCTGTCGCGCACCCGGGTGTCCGAGCACTGGCAGGCCAGCCGCTTCGTCGGCCAGGAGGCTTCGGTACGCCCCAGCCCGCGCCTGTTGCTGGCGGTGCAGGTGCAGGACCTGCTGACCCTGGCCGGTCGCTTCGTCGGCGAGGAGCGCGCGCGGCAGAGCTTCATCCGCTTCGCCTACCGTCAGGGCCAGGGCTTCAGTCCGAACCAGACCGCCAGCAGCGAGTGGATCGCCCACACCGAGCGCCTGCTGGCCGGCGTGGTTGGCGCCTCCTCGGCGCGCGCCGTGGTCAAGGCCACCATCGAAGGCCGCGACATGCAGGTCGAGGACGTGGTGCGCATCGTCGACGAGGCCTCGGAAGTCCTGCAGTTCAACCGCGCCCTGCTGCAAGGCGCGATCGAGAACATCACCCAGGGCATCAGCGTGGTCGACCAGTCGCTGCGCCTGGTGGCCTGGAACCGCCGCTATCTGGAACTGTTCGAGTACCCCGAGGGGCTGATCAGTGTCGGCCGGCCGATCTCCGACATCATCCGCTACAACGCCGAGCGCGGCCTGTGCGGCAGGGGCGATGCGGACCTCCACGTGGCCAAGCGCCTGTACTGGATGCGCCAGGGCACCGCGCACACCTCCGAGCGCATCTTCCCCAATGGCCGGGTGATCGAGCTGATCGGCAACCCGATGCCTGGCGGCGGCTTCGTCATGTCGTTCAGCGACATCACCGCCCACCGCCAGGCCGAGGACGCGCTCAAGGAGGCCAACGAGAGCCTCGAGCAGCGGGTCGCCGAGCGCACCCGCGAGCTGTCCGAACTGAACGAGCAGCTGTCCGAGGCCAAGGCGCGTGCGGAAAGCGCCAACCAGTCGAAAAGCCGTTTCCTCGCCGCGGTCAGCCACGACCTGATGCAGCCACTGAATGCCGCGCGGCTGTTCTCCGCCGCCCTCGCCCACCAGGAGGCGTTGCCGGTCGAGGTGCAGGAGCTGGTGCACCACCTGGACTCCTCGCTGCGCTCGGCCGAGGACCTGATCGCCGACCTGCTGGACATCTCGCGCCTGGAGGGCGGCCGCTTCACCCCGGAGCGCAGCACCTTCGCCCTGTCCACCCTGTACGACGCCCTCGGCGTGGAGTTCCGCGCCCTCGCCCAGGAGCAGGGCATCGACCTGCGCATCCGTGCCAGCAAGCTGAGCATCGACAGCGACAGCAAGCTGCTGCGCCGGGTGCTGCAGAACTTCCTGACCAATGCCTTCCGCTACGCCAAGGGCAAGGTACTGCTCGGCATGCGTCGCGATGGCCAGCACCTGCGTCTGGAAGTCTGGGACCGCGGCCCCGGCATTCCGGCGGACAAGCTCGAGGTGATCTTCGAGGAGTTCAAGCGTCTCGACAGCCACCAGACCCGCGCGGAAAAGGGCCTGGGCCTCGGCCTGGCGATCGCCGACGGTCTGTGCCGGGTACTCGAGCACAAGCTCGAGGTACGCTCCTGGCCGGGCAAGGGCAGCGTGTTCAGCGTCCGCGTGCCGCTGGCCTGTGGCCGCGCCCAACAAGCGCCACAGCGCCTGCAGACTACCGCCGGCCAGGCCATGAACGGCGCCCAGGTCTGGTGCATCGACAACGAGGACAGCATCCTTACCGGCATGCGCAGCCTGCTGAGCCGCTGGGGCTGCCAGGTGCAGACCGCGCGGACCCGCGAGGAATGCGCCGCCCTGCTCGACGGCGGCAGTACGCCGGAGCTGGTCCTGGTCGACTATCACCTGGACGGTGGCGAGACCGGCCTGGCCCTGATGGGCTGGCTGCGCGCGCGCCTCGGCCAGCCGGTGCCCGGCGTGGTGATCAGCGCCGACGGGCGTGCCGAGCTGATCGCCGAGGTGCATGCCGGCGGTCTCGACTACCTGAGCAAACCGGTCAAGCCGGCCGCCCTGCGCGCCCTGATCAGCCGCCACCTGAATCTGCGCTGAGGGAGCCCCGGCCGCCCCGCGCGGCGGCCGGGGCTGGCGACGGCCTGTTAGACTGGCTGTACCGGCCTGCCCAAAGGATTGCCCATGACTCCTGACCTCGACACCTGGCTGAACCTGGCCAGCGCCTTGGCCATCGGCCTGCTGATCGGTGCCGAGCGTGGCTGGAGCGCGCGCGAAATCCTCGATACCCGCCTATCCGCAGGCATCCGCACCTTCGGCCTGGTCGGCCTGCTCGGCGGCCTCGGCACCCTGCTCGCCGGCCATTTCGGCCCCCTGGCCTGGCTCGGCCTGCTGCTGGCGGTGGCCGTGCTGGTGACCACCGCCTACCTCATCGACCAGAAGCACGATGACGACCCCGGCCTGACCAGCGAGATGGCCCTGCTGCTGACCTTCCTCCTCGGCAGCCTGGCCCTGGCCCACAGTCGCCTGCTGGCGGGCGGCTGCGCGGTGGTGGTGGCCCTGCTGCTCAGCCTCAAGGAGCCGATGCACAGCGCGCTCAAGCGCCTCAGCGCGGCCGAACTGTCCGGCGCGCTGAAGCTGCTGTTCATCTCGCTGGTGCTGCTGCCGGCGCTGCCCGACCAGGGCTACGGCCCCTGGCAGGTGTTCAACCCCTACGCCACCTGGTGGATGGTGGTGCTGATCGCCGGGCTGGGCTTCGCGGCCTACGCCGCCATGCGCCTGGTCGGCACCCGCCACGGCCTGCTGCTGACCGCCCTGCTCGGTGGCGTGGTGTCCTCCACCGCCATGACCCTGACCCTCTCGCGCCTGCACAGCCAGCGCGAGCTGCACGCCCTGCTGGCGGCCGGCCTGCTGACCACCTCGGCGCTGATGTTCCCGCGGGTGCTGCTGGAGGTGGCCGCGATCAACCCTCATCTGCTCGCCGAACTGCTCTGGCCGCTGGGCGCCGCCGCGCTGGTGTACGCCGGCGGCGCGTTGTACTGGTGGCGTCGCGCCGCCAACAGCGAACAGGCGCCAAGCGCCGAACCGCCGCTGAAGAACCCCTTTGAACTCGGCCCGGCGCTGCGCTTCGCCGTGCTGCTGGCGGTGATCCTGCTGCTGGTGGAGGTCGGCCGCCGCGAGCTGGGTGATGTCGGCGTCTACCTGGTGGCCATCCTGTCAGGGCTGACCGACGTCGATGCCATCACCCTGTCGCTGTCGCGCAGCGCCCTGCACGAGCTGGATGCCCAGGTGGCAGTGCGCGGCATCGCCCTGGCGGTGATCAGCAACAGCCTGATCAAGGGCGTGCTGATCGCCATCGTCGGCGGCCCGCGCCTGGCCCTGCTGACCGTGCCGGTGATGGCCGGCGGCCTGGGACTGGGCCTGGCGCTGGTGCTGCTCTGAGCACTCTCGGTGCGCGCGGCGCACCCTACAGCGAGCGCACAGCGCAACCGTAGGGTGGATGCAGCGTTATCCACCGCTGCCGGTCAGGCCGGATCCTCGTCCAGCGCCAGCGGCAGGCTGGCCGAGCGCGCCAGCCAGTCGGCCGGCAGGCTCTTGCTGGCGCGCGCACCGAGCAGCTTGAGCTGCTCGCTGCGCGAGATCAGGTCGCCGCGGCCGGCGGTGAGCTTGTTGCGCGCATTGGCGTAGGCCTTGTCCAGCTGCTGCAGGCGGTTACCGATCTCGTCGAGGTCCTGCACGAACAACACGAACTTGTCGTACAGCGCGCCAGCGCGTTCGGCGATCTCGCGGGCGTTGAGGTCCTGCCGCTCCTGGCGCCACAGGCTGTCGATCACCCGCAGGGTGGCCAGCAGGGTGGTCGGACTGACGATCACGATGTTCTGCGCGAAGGACTCCTCGAACAGCCCCGGCTCGGCTTGCAGCGCAGCGGCGAAGGCGCCCTCCAGCGGCACGAAGAGCAGGACGAAGTCCAGGCTGTGCAGCCCCTCGAGGCGCTGGTAATCCTTGCCGGAGAGCCCCTTGAGGTGGCTGCGCAGCGACTGCACGTGCTGCTTGAGGGCCTGCTGACGCAGGCCGTCGTCCTCGGCGCCGACATACTGCTGGTAGGCGGTCAGGCTCACCTTGGCGTCCACCACCACCTGGCGCTCGCCGGGCAGGCGGATCAGCACGTCCGGCTGGTAGCGCTCGCCGCCGGCGCCGCGCAGGCTGACCTGGGTGTCGTACTCGCGGCCCTTCTCCAGCCCGGCGTGCTCGAGGACCCGCTCGAGCACCAGCTCGCCCCAGTTGCCCTGGGTCTTCTGCCCCTTGAGCGCGCGGGTCAGGTTGGTCGCCTCGTCGCCCAGGCGCTGGTTGAGTTGCTGCAGGCGCTCCAGCTCCTTGCCCAGCGAAAAACGCTCGCGCGCCTCCTGTTGATAACTCTGCTCGACGCGCTGCTCGAAGCTGTGGATGCGCTCGCGCAGCGGATCGAGCAGCTGGCCGAGGCGCTGCTGGCTGCTCTCGGCAAAGCGCTGCTCGCGCTCGTCGAAGATCTTCCCGGCCAGCTCGGCGAACTGCGCGCGCAGCTCGTCGCGCGCGCTCTGCACCTCCTCCAGACGCTGGCGATGGCCCTGCTGCTGCTCGCGCAGGGCTGCCGCCAGCGCCGCCCGCTCTGCAGCCAGGTCACGCAGCTCCTCTTCACGCTGCTGGCGCTCCTGTTGCCACTGCTGCGCCGCCTCGGCGGCCCGCTGGCGCTCGACAGTCAGCAGCTGGGTCTCGCGGCGCAACCCCGCCGTCTCCCCCTGCAGGGTCAACAGCTGGCGCTGCTGGCCCTGTGCCTCGCTGCGCGCCTGACCGAGCTGGGCAGCCAGCTCCTCGCGCGCCTGTTCGCTGGCCGTCAGGCGCTCCGCCAGCTGGCCGAGCTGCTGCTGGGCCAGGCTGCGTTGCTGCTGCAGCTGCCAGAGCAAGGCGGCCGCTGGCAGCGCCGCGGCGACAAGACCCAGCAACAGACTGGACAACTCGAAAGGCATGGTCGAACTCCTGGACGCAATAGCGGCGAGTATACCGGGCCGTCGGGACGGCCATGCAGCAGGCCGCCTGCCGCGTTCAATCCACAATTACTGTGGATAACTGGGTGGACAAATTCCGGACAGATCGCCCCGCCCCCTGCAATGCATGGCCTGCAGACAATCTGGTTACTTTTTGTTCAGATTTTTTTCTGCTTGTATTTCAATGAATTAGTTATTAGGGCCAACCTGCGGCCATTGCAGCAGCGCCGAACGCAAACGCCGGCACTGACCTGCGGATTTTGTGCACAACTTCGCAGTGCTGCCCTTGGCTGCCCCTACCGGGACCCAGCCGCGGACAGTGTTCGCCTGTGGAAAAACAAGAGGGCCGGTTGCTTGCGCAACCGGCCCTCTGTGGACAACTCGCGATCAGCGCCTTACAGCGGCTTGCCGCGGTTGCCGTGCTGGCTGACGAAGTCCTGCACGGTCTTCAGGTCGTTGGCCAGCACCGTGCAGCGCTCCTCGCGCTGGAACAGGTCGGCCAGGTGCGGCGGCAGCTGCGGCACGGCGGCGATGCCGGCCTTCTCCACCGCTTCCGGGAACTTGACCGGATGCGCGGTGCCGAGCACCACCATCGGCAGCGCCAGGCTGCGGCGGCAGTCGCGCGCGGCCTTGACGCCGATCGCGGTGTGCGGGTCGAGCAGGTAGCCGGTCTGCGCATGCACCTGGGCGATGGTCGCGCAGGTCTGCTCGTCGTCCACCGCCAGCGAGTCGAACAGGCGGCGCGCCTCGCTCCAGCGGTCATCCTCGACCGACAGCTTGCCGGTGGCCTTGAACTCGTCCATCAGCGCGCTGACGGCGAGGCCGTTGCGGCCGTGCAGGTCGAACAGCAGGCGCTCGAAGTTGGAGGAGACCATGATGTCCATCGACGGCGACAGCGACGCGTGCAGGGTGTCCTTGTCGTAGCGGTTGCCGGACATGAAGCGGTGCAGGATGTCGTTGCGGTTGGTGGCGACGATCAGCTGGTTGATCGGCAGGCCCATGTTGCGCGCCAGGTAGCCGGCGAAGATGTCGCCGAAGTTGCCGGTCGGCACCGAGAAGGCCACCGAGCGGTGCGGCGCGCCGAGCTGCAGGGCGGCGTGGAAGTAGTAGACGATCTGGGCCATGATCCGCGCCCAGTTGATCGAGTTGACCGCCACCAAGCGGGTGCCCTTGAGGAAGCCCTGGTCGGCGAAGCTGGCCTTGACCATCTCCTGGCAGTCGTCGAAGTTGCCTTCGATGGCGATGTTGTGGATGTTCTCGCCGAGGATGGTGGTCATCTGCCGGCGCTGCACCTCGGACACGCGGTTGTGCGGGTGCATGATGAAGATGTCGACGTTGTCGCAGGCCTTGCAGCCCTCGATGGCGGCCGAGCCGGTGTCGCCGGAGGTGGCGCCCATGATCACCACGCGCTCGTTGCGCTTGGCCAGCACGTGGTCGAGCAGACGGCCGAGCAGCTGCAGGGCGAAGTCCTTGAACGCCAGGGTCGGGCCCTGGAACAGTTCGAGCACCCACTCGTTGGCGCCCAGCTGGGTCAGCGGCGCCACCGCCTGGTGGGCGAACACGCCGTAGGTGTCTTCGAGAATCTTCTTGAAGTCAGCGTCATTGATGCAGCCGGCGACGAACGGGCGCATCACCCGGAAGGCCAGCTCGTGGTACGGCAGGCCGGCCCAGGAGGCGATTTCCTCGACGGTGAAGCGCGGCAGGTTTTCCGGCACGTAGAGGCCGCCGTCGCTGGCGAGACCCGCCAGCAGCACGTCTTCGAAGTTCAGGGCCGGCGCCTGGCCGCGGGTACTGATATAGCGCATGGGGGCAAACCTTCGGTCTGAGCGGCCAGCGGCAGGCAGGTCGGACGACGCTGCCGGAAGCTGGCCGCCTGGATTAATTGAGTTGTTCGACGCGGATGCGCACGACCTGGCCGGATACGCCTTCCAGGGCTTCCAGGGCGACGATGGCGTCGTTCATCTGGGACTCGCGCACGCGGTGGGTCACCAGGATCATCGGCACCAGGCCGGCCTGCTCCTCGGCTTCCTTCTGCATGATCGACTCGATGTTGATGCCGCGCTCGGAAAGGATGGTCGCCACCTGGGCGAGCACGCCCGGATGGTCCTTGGCCTGGATGCGCAGGTAGTAGGCGCTCTCGCAGGCCTCGATCGGCAGGATCGGGTGGTCGGACAGCGCGTCCGGCTGGAACGCCAGGTGCGGCACGCGGTTCTCCGGGTCTGTGGTCAGCACGCGGGTCACGTCGACCACGTCGGCCACCACCGCCGAGGCGGTCGGCTCCATGCCGGCGCCGGCGCCGTAGAACAGGGTGCTGCCGACGGCGTCGCCGTTGACCATCACCGCGTTCATCACGCCGTTGACGTTGGCGATCAGGCGGTCGGCCGGGATCAGGGTCGGGTGCACGCGCAGCTCGATGCCGGCCTCGGTGCGACGGGCCACGCCGAGGTGCTTGATGCGGTAGCCCAGCGCCTCGGCGTAGTTGACGTCGGCGGTGGTCAGCTGGGTGATGCCTTCGGTGTAGGCCTTGTCGAACTGCAGGGGGATGCCGAAGGCGATGGACGCGAGGATGGTCAGCTTGTGCGCGGCGTCGATGCCCTCGACGTCGAAGGTCGGGTCGGCTTCGGCGTAGCCCAGTGCCTGGGCTTCCTTGAGCACGTCGTCGAAGGCCCGGCCCTTCTCGCGCATCTCGGTGAGGATGAAGTTGCCGGTGCCGTTGATGATGCCGGCCAGCCAGTTGATGCGGTTGCCGGCCAGGCCCTCGCGGATCGCCTTGATCACCGGGATACCGCCGGCCACCGCGGCTTCGAAGGCGACGATGACGCCCTTCTCGCGGGCCTTGGCGAAGATCTCGTTGCCGTGCACGGCGATCAGCGCCTTGTTGGCGGTGACCACGTGCTTGCCGTTCTCGATGGCCTTGAGCACCAGCTCGCGGGCCACGGTGTAGCCACCGATCAGCTCGATGACGATGTCGATTTCCGGGTTGCAGGCCACCTCGAACACGTCACCGGTGATGGGGGTACCGGTGGTATCGCATTGCGGGTTGGCGTCACGCGCGGCAATCTGCGCCACTTCGATGCCGCGCCCGGCACGGCGGGCAATCTCCTCGGCATTGCGTTTGAGCACATTGAAGGTGCCGCCACCGACGGTTCCCAACCCACAGATACCTACTTTCACCGGTTTCACTCTAGTTTCCCCATCATTACGACGCAGTACGGCCGGCGATGCCGGCCGATGAAAAGATCCGCACATTACGAAGCGGCTGATTGTTAGTCAATCCGCAGCAACCCGTCACTCACTTCGCCGCGGCCGCGGCCGCCAGCGCGGCCTCGGCCAGCTGCGGTGCCGGCTGGTAGCCGGGGATCATCCGGCCGTTGGCCAGCACGATGGCCGGAGTGCCCTGCACGCCGATCATCTGGCCGAGCTGGTACTGCTTGGCCACCGGGTTGTCGCACTGCGCCGCCGGTACGTCCTTGCGCGCCTTGGCCAGGTTCATCGCCTCGCGACGGTCCTTGGCGCACCACACGCTGACCAGGGTGTTGTAGCCATGGCTTTCGGTGCCCTGGCGCGGAAAAGCGACATAACGCACTTCGACGCCGCGGCGGTTGAGCTCGGCGACTTCGCTGTGCAGCTTCTGGCAGTAGCCGCAGTCGGTGTCGGTGAACACGGTGATATGGGTCTTCTGCGCCGCCTTCTCGGCCGCGGGGAACACCACCATCTCGGCCTGCGGGATGGCGTTGATCTGCTTGGCCACCCCTTTGCTCTCGGCCTGCTCGGTGAGGTTGACGGTCTTGCCGTCCTTGACCTGGAACAGGAAGCCCTGCAGGACGAACTGGGCGTCGGCGCTGGTATAGAGCAGGCGTCCGCCCTTGAGCTGGACCTGGTACAGGCCGGGCATCGGGCTTTCGCTGATCGCCTCGATCGGCAGGTCCGGCTGCAGCGACTTCAGGGCCTGACGGATGGCCTGATCGGGCTCGGCAGCCAGGGCGATGGAACTGGCCAGCCCGAACGTGGCGGCAGCGAGAAAACGGAACAGGCGCATGGGGACTCCTTGCAACGATATAAGGCAGCTTGTTGATCGGCGAAGCCTACCATACAACCCCACCCCGCCCGCTGTGCCGGCGCACACGCCGCCGAGCGGCTAGCCGCGCGGATGATGCTCGGCATGCAGGGCCTGCAGACGCGCGCGGGCCACATGGGTGTAGATCTGCGTGGTCGACAGATCGCGGTGACCCAGCAGCATCTGCACCACCCGCAGGTCGGCGCCATGGTTGAGCAGATGGGTGGCGAAGGCATGGCGCAGGGTGTGCGGCGACAGCGGCTTGTCGATGCCCGCCGTGCGCGCATGCAGCTTGATGCGGTGCCAGAAGGTCTGCCGGGTCATCTGTTCGCCGCGCAGGCTGGGAAACAGCACGTCGCTCGGCTTGCCGATCAGCAGCTCGCCGCGCGCCTCGCGCAGGTAGCGCAGCAGCCAGTCGATGGCCTCCTCGCCGAGCGGCACCAGGCGCTCGCGCGCGCCCTTGCCGAACACCCGCACCACGCCCTGGCGCAGATTGACCTGCTCGAGGGTCAGCGCCACCAGTTCGCTGACCCGCAGGCCGCAGGCGTAGAGCACCTCGAACATCGCACGGTCGCGCAGGCCGAGCGCCTCGCTCACCTCCGGCGCCGCCAGCAGCGCCTCGACATCCGCCTCGCTCAGCGAGCTCGGCACCGCCCGCGCCTGGCGCGGCAGCGAGACCAGCAGGGTCGGATCCTCGGCGAGCAACCCCTCGAAGCTGCAGAAATGGTAGAAGCCACGCAGGCACGACAACAGCCGCGCCGTGGAACGGGCGTGATAGCCATTGTCCAGACGCCAGCCGAGATGCTCGCGAATCAGCTCGCGGTCGACGCGCAGCAGATCGAAGCCACGCGCCACCAGCCAGCCCTGGAACAACGCCAGATCGCTGCCGTAGGCGGAACGGGTATGCCGCGAGAGCCCCTTCTCCAGCCACAGGGTCTCGAGGAAGCGGTCGATCAGCGGATGGTCGGGAGCAGGCATGGGAAAATCGCCACAGCAATAAAGCCCGCAGTCTGGCACGAGCACGGCGCGCACGGCCAGCCGGAGCGGGACGAATCGCGGGCACAAAAAAAGCAGCCCGAAGGCTGCTTTTTTTCAGCAGGAAAGCGGGTCTTAGACCAGCTTCTCCTTGATGCGTGCAGCACGACCGGACAGCGCGCGGAGGTAGTACAGCTTGGCCTTGCGCACGTCGCCGCGACGCTTGACGTTGATGCTGTCAACCAGCGGGCTGTAGGTCTGGAAGGTACGCTCAACGCCGAAGCCGTTGGAAATCTTGCGTACGGTGAACGCGCTGTTCAGGCCGCGGCTGCGCTTGGCGATCACCACGCCTTCGAAGGCCTGCAGACGCTCACGGTCGCCTTCCTTCACTTTCACTTGCACGATCACGGTGTCGCCAGGGGCGAAGGCCGGGATCGCTTTGGTCATCTGTTCAGCTTCGATCTGCTGAATGATCAGGTTCTTGTTGCTCATGCTGTGCTCCAAAGACAAGTCATGGGACTTGCCATCGATACGTTATCTATCGTCCCGCTGGCGGATGTATTCCTCCAGCAGCTTCTTCTCTTCTCCAGAAAGCGAGCGACTATCCAGAAGATCGGCACGTCGTTCCCAGGTACGTCCCAGGGACTGCTGCAAACGCCAGCGCCGGATGTGTTCGTGGTTGCCGCTGAGCAGCACCGGCGGAACACTTCTGCCCTCGTACACCTCAGGTCGGGTGTAGTGCGGGCAATCGAGCAGGCCATCGGTAAACGAGTCCTCCTCGGCGGAGTCTGCATGCCCCAACGCTCCGGGCAGCAACCGCGTAACCGCATCGATCAGTACCATGGCCGGCAGCTCACCGCCGGACAAGACATAATCACCGATCGACCATTCCTCATCCACGTGCGTCTCGATGAAACGTTCGTCGATGCCTTCGTAACGCCCGGCAATGAGGATCAAACGCTCCTCTTTCGCCAATTCGCGAACCGCCGCCTGGTCAAGACGACGTCCTTGCGGCGACAGGTAGATCACCTTGGCCGCACCGCCTGCGGCTGTCTTGGCGGATGCCAGGGCCAGCTCCAGCGGCTTGATCTTCATCACCATGCCGGGGCCACCGCCGAAGGGCCGATCGTCCACCGTCTGGTGGCGGTCCTCGGTGTAGTCCCGCGGATTCCAGCAGTGCAGTTGCAGGAGTCCCTGCTTCACCGCGCGACTGGTAATGCCGTATTCGCTGATGGCGCCGAACATCTCGGGGAACAGGCTGAGCACGTCTACCCGCATGGGTTAGAAATCCGCATCCCAGTCCACCCGCATCTCGCCGGCAGCCAGATCGACCTGCTGCACGCATTGCCCGGTATAGGGCAACAGGCGCTCACGATCATCCAGACTACCCGCGCAGGGCTTCACCACCAGTACGTCATTGGCACCGGTTTCCAGCAAGTGATCGACCCGACCGAGCAACTGCCCGTCCTGGTTGATGACCCGCAGGCCTTCCAGCTGATACCAATAGATCTCGTCATCCTGCAGAGCCGGCAGCTGACTGCGTGGCACAAGGATGAGGAATCCAACATGGCTCAGGGCCTCTTCGCGATCGTCGAGTCCCTTGATCCGGACAGTCAGTACCTTGCCATGCAGGCGGCCACTGACCAGTTCGACCTGGCGGACCTCGCCATCGCGCTTGAGCGTCCAATGACGGTAGTCCAGCAGGTTCTCCAACGGGTCGGTGTAGGAATACACCTTCACTTCACCGCGGATGCCGAACACCGAAACGATTTTGCCGAGAACGACCAGATCCTCAGCGGGTGCCGGCGAATGTTGCATCATCAAGGTCTCAGGCTTTCGCCGCTTCCTTGAGCAACTGGGCAGCGCGCTCGGAAGCCTGGGCACCCTGGCTCAGCCAGTACTGGGCGCGTTCGGCGTTCACGGACAGACGTACTTCGCCACCGGTAGCAACCGGGTTGAAGAAGCCGATGCGCTCGATGAAGCGACCTTCACGGGCGGAGCGGCTGTTGGTCACGGTCAGGTGATAGAAAGGGCGCTTTTTGGAGCCGCCACGAGCAAGACGGATGGTTACCATTGAACTTCGTTCCTGTAGTCGTTGCTTGCAAACACTGCATGCACACTAGGGCGCACGGCCCGAAAGGCCGCACATTCTAAGGATTATCCGGGGATTTGCAAAGCCCTTTTCCAGCGCCCGCCAAAGCGGGCACTGGAAGACGGAGTCATCCTCTGTTTGTCGCGCACCGCCGGAGCGGCCCGCGATGATCGGCGACGACGACAAGCGTCGCCGCCCGATTCTCACATCTTCGGCATGCCGCCGCCGGGCAGCAGACCGCTCATGCCGCGCATCATCTTGGCCATGCCGCCCTTGGCGGTGACCTTCTTCATCATCTTCTGCATCTGCTTGTGCTGCTTGATCAGACGACCGACATCCTGCACCTGGGTGCCGGAACCCAGGGCGATGCGGCGCTTGCGCGAGCCGCTGATGACTTCCGGATCGCGGCGCTCGAGGGGGGTCATCGAGTTGATGATCGCCTCCATCTGCTTGAACTGCTTCTCCGCCACGTTCTGGGCGTTGCCCATCTGGCCGAGGTTCATGCCGCCGAGCATCGGCAGCTTGTCCATCAGGCTGCCGAGGCCGCCCATGTTCTTCATCTGTTGCAGCTGGTCGCGGAAGTCTTCGAGATCGAAGCCCTTGCCCTTCTTCAGCTTCTTGGTGAGCTTCTCCGCCTTCTCGCGGTCCATGGTCTGCTCGGCCTGCTCGATCAGGCTGAGCACGTCACCCATGCCGAGGATGCGCGAGGCCACGCGGTCGGGATGGAACGGATCGAGCGCTTCGCTCTTCTCGCCCATGCCGAGGAACTTGATCGGCTTGCCGGTGATGGCGCGTACCGACAGCGCGGCGCCGCCACGGGCATCGCCGTCGACCTTGGTCAGCACCACGCCAGTCAGCGGCAGGGCCTCGTTGAAGGCCTTGGCGGTGTTGGCGGCATCCTGGCCGGTCATGGCGTCGACCACGAACAGGGTCTCCACCGGGTTGATCGCCGCATGGACCTGCTTGATCTCGTCCATCATCTCGGCGTCGATGTGCAGACGGCCGGCGGTGTCGACGATCACCACGTCGATGAACTTCAGCTTGCCCTCGGCGATGGCCGCGCGGGCGATGTCCACCGGCTTCTGGCTGAGGTCGGAGGGGAAGAAGGTCACCCCCACCTCATTGGCCAAGGTTTCCAGCTGCTTGATCGCCGCCGGACGGTAGACGTCGGCCGACACCACCAGCACCGACTTCTTCTTGCGCTCCTTGAGGAAGCGCGCCAGCTTGCCGACCGTCGTGGTCTTGCCCGCGCCCTGCAGGCCGGCCATCAGGATCACCGCCGGCGGCGTGGCAGCGAGGTTCAGGTCCTCGTTGGCCGCGCCCATCAGCTCTTCCAGCTCGGCGCGGACGATCTTCACGAACGCCTGGCCCGGCGTCAGGCTCTTCGACACCTCGGTGCCGACCGCGCGATCCTTGACCTTGTTGACGAAGTCCTTGACCACCGGCAGGGCGACATCGGCCTCGAGCAGGGCCATGCGCACCTCGCGCAGGGTGTCCTTGATGTTGTCCTCGGTCAGCTTGGCGCGCCCGGTGACATTGCGCAGCGTCTGTGAGAGGCGGTCGGTCAAATTCTCGAACATGCACGTTCCTTGGAAGATGGAGCTTGCGGCAGGCGGCGGATTATAGCCGAGACCGGCCGCCGCCGACACCGCCTGCAGACTTTCGTGGATAGTCGGTTGTGTGCCAAACTCGGCAACTCCGAGGCTTCCTCCACAAGGACTTATGACGCCTTTGCTGCCCAGCCTGGCGGCGGCCGGCCTGTATGCCGGCGCTGCACTCTATCAGGCACTGCTGCTGTCCCGTCGTGCGACGCCTGACAAGCGCCTGCTCGGTCTCCTTGGCGTGCTCGCCCTGCTGGCCCACGCCTTCGGCTTGCGCCTGCTGCTGAACAACGGCGCACTGCAGCTCGACTTCTTCAATGCCTCCAGCCTGCTGGCCGCCGCCGTCATCGCCCTGACCCTGCTGGCCAGCCTGCGCATCCCGGTGGAAAACCTGCTGGTCCTGCTGTTCCCGCTGGGCAGCCTGACCACCCTGCTCGCCCTGCTACCAGGCGGCACCACCCAGCCGATCGTCGAGGAGCCGGGCATCCTCGCCCACATCCTGCTGTCGATCCTGGCCTACGGCCTGCTCACCATCGCGGTGGTCCAGGCCCTGCTGCTGCTGCTGCAGAACCGCCAGCTGAAGAACAAGCACCCGTCCGGCATCATCCGCAACTTCCCGCCGCTGCAGACCATGGAAAGCCTGCTGTTCGGCTTCCTGTGGGGCGGCTGGTCGCTGCTGTCGCTGTCGCTGCTGTCCGGCTGGCTGTTCCTCGACGACCTGTTCGCCCAGCACCTGGTGCACAAGACCCTGCTCGCCTGCGTGGCCTGGGTGGTGTTCGGCGTGCTGCTGTGGGGCCGCCACCAGCTCGGCTGGCGTGGCGGCCAGGCGATCCGCTGGACCCTGGCCGGCTTCCTGCTGCTGATGCTGGCCTACTTCGGCAGCAAGCTGGTCCGCGAATTCATCCTGCATATCTGAGGGCAGACGCCGTGGGCGACGACCATACCGGGCTCCTGCCCCGCCTGCTGCGCAGGCTCCGGCAACTGCTGCGCCCGCTGCCGCCCCCCGCCGCCGAGCTGACCGATCACGAAGAACTGCGCGACGCCGTGCACGAGTCCGCACCCGGCCAGCCCCGCAGCCGCCAGGCCATGCTGGCCGGCATCCTCGAGCTGGACCGGGTCACGGTCAACGACATCATGATCCCGCGCAACGAGGTGGTCGGCATCGACCTGGAGGACGACCTCGAGCAGATCACCGCGCAACTGCGCAGCACCACCCACACGCGCCTGCCGGTCTACCGCCACGACCTCAACCAGGTCGAGGGCGTGGTGCACATGCGCCGCATCGCCCGCCTGCTGACCAGCAACCGGCCGAGCCACGAACTGCTCCGCAGCGCCTGCGTGACTCCCTATTTCGTGCCGGAAAACACCCCGCTGTCGACCCAGCTGATCAACTTCCAGAAGCACAAGCGGCGCATGGGCATGGTGGTCGACGAGTACGGCGAGGTCATCGGCCTGGTCACTCTGGAGGACATCCTCGAGGAGATCGTCGGCGAATTCACCACCCAGCCCGGGGTGCATGAACCGGAAATCCACCCCCAGGACGACGGCAGCTACGTGATCGACGGCAGCGCCCACATCCGCGAGGTCAACCGCGAGCTGAGCTGGCGCCTGCCCTGCGACGGCCCCCGGACCATCAATGGCCTGGTCACCGAAGCCCTGGAAAACCTGCCCGACAGCAGCGTGTGCCTGAAGATCGGCGCCTACCGCCTGGAGATCCTGCAGTCCGCGGAAAACCGCGTGACCCAGGTACGCATCTGGCCGCACGGCCAACGCCTGCCGGGGCCGGCCGCCTGACCCCACCCCGCCGCAACGAAAAGGGCCGGACCTCTCGCGAGGGCCGGCCCTTTTTTACGGGCAGATCCGTCTTACAGCTGGATCGTCACCGCCTGCGCCGCACGCAGCGCCTTGGCGCGCGCCGTCTCGATCGACGCGTCGCGCGCCAGCGCCACGCCCATGCGCCGCTGGCCGCTGACCTCCGGCTTGCCGAACAGGCGCAGGGCGGTGTCCGCCTCGGCCAACGCCGCACCCAGGTTGCCGAAACGCACTTCCTTCGACTCGCCTTCGACCAGGATCACCGCCGAGGCCGAGGGCCCGAACTGGCGGATCGCCGGGATCGGCAGGCCGAGGATGGCCCGCGCGTGCAGGGCGAACTCGGACAGATCCTGGGAAATCAGGGTGACCAGGCCGGTATCGTGCGGGCGCGGCGACACCTCGCTGAACCACACCTGCTCGCCCTTGATGAACAGCTCGACGCCGAACAGGCCGCGCCCGCCGAGGGACTCGGTCACCGCATGGGCGATGCGCTCGGATTCGGCCAGCGCCTTGGGACTCATCGCCTGCGGCTGCCAGGACTCCTGGTAGTCGCCCTTCTCCTGGCGATGACCGACCGGCGCACAGAAGGTGGTGCCGCCGGCATGGCGCACGGTGAGCAGGGTGATTTCGTAGTCGAAGTCGATGAAGCCCTCGACGATCACCCGTCCCTTGCCGGCGCGGCCGCCTTCCTGGGCATAGTCCCAGGCCTGCTGCACATCGGCTTCGCCGCGCAGCAGGCTCTGGCCCTTGCCCGACGAGCTCATGATCGGCTTGACCACGCAGGGGAAGCCCAGCTCGGCCACCGCCGCGGCGTAGTCGGCGAAGGAGTCGGCGAAGCGGTACGGCGAGGTCGGCAGGCCCAGCTCCTCGGCCGCCAGGCGGCGGATGCCCTCGCGGTTCATGGTCAGCCGGGCGGCGCGCGCTGTGGGCACCACGGTGAAGCCCTCGGCTTCCAGCTCGACCAGGGTGTCGGTGGCGATCGCCTCGATCTCGGGAACGATGTAGTGCGGCTGCTCCTGCTCGATCACTGCACGCAGCGCGGCGCCGTCAAGCATGCTGATCACGTGGCTGCGATGCGCCACCTGCATGGCCGGGGCGTTGGCGTAGCGGTCGACGGCGATCACCTCGCAGCCCAGGCGTTGCAGCTCGATGGCGACTTCCTTGCCCAGCTCGCCAGAGCCGCACAGGAGCACACGGGTCGCGCTCGGCGACAGCGGGGTTCCGATCATGGTCACGGAATGCTTCCTTCAGAGGGGATTGGGTTTTACCAGAAACTGTCCGGCCGCCAGGGCGCGCTCCTGACAGCGCACGAGCACGGCGCGGCGCTCGGCGTTGTCCATCCGCCCCCAGCGGGTGATTTCCTCACCGCTGCGCTGGCAGCCGATGCAGATGTCGTCGTCATCCAGGGCGCAGACGTACACGCAGGGCGAGGCGAGCGGTTTTTCCTGCACGTTGTCCTGTTGCCGCTCGGCCATCAGTCGGCCTGCTCGGCCAGTTCGCGGGCATAGCGCCGGGCATTGTCGACGTAGTGCGCGGCGTTGTTTTCCAGGCCGCGCATCTGTTCCTCGCTGAGGCTGCGCACCACCTTGCCCGGCACGCCCATCACCAAGCTGCCGTCGGGAATTTCCTTGCCCTCGGGGATCAGCGCACCGGCGCCGATCAGGCAGTGCCGGCCGATCTTCGCGCCGTTGAGCACCACGGCATTGATGCCGATCAGGCTGTGGTCGCCGATGCTGCAGCCATGCAGGTTGACCTTGTGGCCGATGGTGACGCCCTTGCCGATGGTCAACGGCCAGCCCATGTCGGTGTGCAGCACGCTGCCGTCCTGCACGTTGCTGTTCTCGCCGACGTGGATCAGCTCGTTGTCGCCGCGCAGCACGGCGCCAAACCACACACTGGCGCCGGCCTCCAGACGCACCTTGCCGATCACGCTGGCAGTGGGCGCAATCCAGCTGTCGGGATGGGCTTCGACACGGGCATCGCCCAGATGGTATTTCATCGGCAGGTTCCTCGGATCGCTCAACGATAGTGACTGAAGTGGGGGGGCGGCTCGCGCAACTCGATGCCGGCGTCGTAGATCAGGTTGACCAGCTCGACCACCATCATCGCGGTCAGGCCCCAGATCTTGAAGCCGCCGTAGCGGTAGCTGGGCACGTACCAGCTGTAGCCGAGGTAGTCGATGCGATGGGTGATCTCGCGCGGGTCGTCGCGGAAAAACTCCAGCGGCACCGAGAATACCGCGGCAATCTCGTCGTCGTTGGCCTTGAACTCGACATAGTCGGGGATAAAGCCGACATAGGGGGTGACCTTGATGCCGTGGCGGGAGATCTGCGTGCTGAGCGGACCGACCACCTCGACCAGACCGGGCGCCAGCCCCACCTCCTCGTACGCCTCGCGCAGGGCGGTGAAGACCAGCGACTCGTCCTCGGGATCGCGCCGCCCGCCAGGAAAGGCCACCTCGCCACCATGGGTGGACAAGCCGCTGGCACGCAGGGTCAGCACCAGCTGCGGGTCGTCGCTGCGGGTGATCGGCATCAGCACCGCCGCTTCGGGGAAGTTGCGATCGCTGGGCAGGGATCCGGGGCTATGGGCCTGCACGCGTTGGCGCAGTTCGTCCAGCATGGGGCAGTCTCGTCATTTGTTCGCCTTGAATCATGGCATGAAAGCCCGGACGCGCCCAAGCCCTCCGCCGGCAACCGGCATATCGCGCTTTCCCTCCACGTGGCGCTCCCCTAGAATTGACAGCGAAACGCCGGCACGAGGACGGCGTAACTGCGCGCTGATCAGCCCCAGCAGCGCGCGGCATGAATAACCGGCCGCCGGGCTGACGGCCACCCTGGTTCGCACTGGAATGCCTGTCATGCGCTGGTCGATTGTCTTCTGCTGTTTTCTGTTCGCCACCCTGGCTAATGCCATGAGCACGCCAGGCCTCGACAGGCCGGCAGTCGACAAGGTGCTGGTGGTCAAGTCCGAGCGCAAGCTGCTCCTGCTCAGCCGCGGCGAAGTCCTCAAGAGCTACCGGGTCTCGCTGGGCAAGCAACCCAATGGCCCGAAGCGCTACCAGGGCGACAAGCGCACCCCGGAAGGCTTCTACTGGATCGACTGGCGCAAGGCCAGCGACAAGTACAACCTGTCCATGCACATCTCCTACCCCAACCAGCAGGATCTGCACCACGCCCGGCAGAAGGGCCTGCCGGCCGGCGACATGATCATGATCCACGGCACGCCGCTGGATGAGGAATATCCCGAGTGGTACTTCCACACCCTCGACTGGACCGAGGGCTGCATCGCCATGCGCAACCACGACATTCGCGAGGTGTGGAGCCTGGTCAAGGACGGCACGCTGATCGAGATCCGCCCCTGACGCTGTGGACGGTCAAACAAAAAAGGTGCCGCATCGTCGATGTCGGCACCTTTTTTGTTTGTGGCGAGCACGCGTTGCGGCTCCCCCGTACCGCCTAGAACACCATGTCCGACAGGCGCCAGACGTCGAAAGCCGGCGTCTCGTAGGGATGATTCTGCTTGAGCGCCTTGACCGCCGCATGGATCAACTCGTCGGCCACCACCATCTCGACCTTCCACTCGGCCACCTGCGCCAGCTCACCCTGGGCACCCTCGTAGGGCTGGCTGCCCGGCAGCGGATGGAACTGTCCCTGCCCAAGGGTCTGCCAGCAGCAGCTGTCGTAACTGCCGATGCGACCGGCACCGGTAGCGAAGATCGCGGTCTTGACCGTTTCCAGATGGGACTCGGGAACGAAGAAACACAGCTTGTACATCAAGAACTCCGGGGCGAAGAGAGTTGCGGCGGCAGTGGCACTTGGCCACAGAAGATACTGGGTGATAATTCGGTCGCTCAGGACCAGGTGCTTCGTCCCTGACAGCACAAAAACGTAATCCATCCTCAGACGCCAAATCCGCGAACAAGATCACGCCCCACACAAAGAAATGGCGCCAAACAGGCGCCACTGCAATAAAACTTGCCGCCCACCGGCAGCCCGAAGGCCACCGGCGGGAAGGCATGGGCTCAGTCGACCCAGACCCGCGCGTTGCGGAACATGCGCATCCAGCCGGCATCTTCCTGCCAGTCGTCCGGACGCCAGGAGTTCTGCACGGCGCGGAACACGCGCTCCGGGTGCGGCATCATGATGGTGACGCGACCGTCGCGGGTGGTCAGGCCGGTGATGCCGCGCGGCGAACCGTTGGGGTTGGCCGGGTAGCTCTCGGTGACCTTGCCATGGTTGTCGACGAAGCGCAGCGCCACGGCGCCGGACAGGTCGGCCTGCAGCAGGGCCTCCTCGCTGGCGTACTCGGCATGCCCCTCGCCATGGGCGATGGCGATCGGCAGACGCGAACCGGCCATGCCCTGCAGGAAGATCGACGCCGACTCCTGCACCTGGACCATGGCCACCCGCGCCTCGAACTGCTCGGAGCGGTTGCGCACGAAGCGCGGCCAGGCCTCGCTGCCCGGAATCAGCTCGCCCAGGTTGGAGAGCATCTGGCAGCCGTTGCACACGCCGAGGGCGAAGCTGTCCTTGCGCTCGAAGAAGGCGCTGAAGTTGTCGCGGGCGCGATTGTTGAACAGCACCGACTTGGCCCAGCCGCCACCGGCGCCAAGCACGTCGCCGTAGGAGAAGCCGCCGCAGGCCACCAGGCCCTTGAAGTCTTCCAGGCTGACGCGACCGGCGATGATGTCGCTCATGTGCACGTCGACCACCGCGAAGCCGGCGCGGTGGAAAGCGGCCGCCATCTCGGTCTGGCCGTTGACGCCCTGCTCGCGCAGGATCGCCATGCGCGGACGCACACCGGTGTTGATATAGGGCGCAGCGACGTTGTCGTTGACATCGAAGCCGAGCTTGACCGACAGGCCGGGGTTGCTCTCGTCGAGCAGCAGGTCGAACTCCTGCTCGGCGCACTGGGCGTTGTCGCGCATACGCTGGATGCGGTAGCTGGTCTCGCTCCAGATGCGCTGCAGGATGCGGCGCTCGGCGCTGTAGATCACGTCGCCACCCAGACCCAGACGGATGTCGCCGCCGGCGACCGGCTGGCCGATCACGCTGACGCAGTCGGCCAGGCCAACGGCGGCGAAGCGCGCCAGCACCTCGGCGGTGTCGGTCTGAAGGACCTGGACCACCGCGCCCAGCTCCTCGCTGAACAGCGCGGCGCCGAGCGCCGCGCGGCTGGCAGCCAGCACGTCGAGCTGCAGATCGAGACCGCAATGGCCGGCGAAGGCCATTTCCACCACGGTGGTCAGCAGGCCGCCGTCGGAACGGTCGTGGTAGGCCAGCAGCTTGCCGTCGGCGTTCAGGCCCTGGATGGTGTCGAAGAAGCCCTTGAGGTCTTCGGCCTTGTCGACGTCCGGCACGCTGCGACCGATCTGGCTGTAGACCTGGGCCAGGATCGAGCCGCCCAGGCGGTTCTGGCCACGGCCGAGATCGATCAGCAGCAGCTCGCTGGCGCCCTGGTCCAGACGCAGCTGCGGGGTCAGGGTACGGCGGATGTCCTGCACCGGGGCGAAGCCGGAGACGATCAGCGACATCGGCGCGGTGACGCTCTTGTCGGCGCCCGCGTCCTGCCAGCGGGTCTTCATCGACATGGAGTCCTTGCCCACCGGAATGGTGATGCCCAGCGCCGGGCACAGCTCCATGCCCACCGCCTTGACCGTGTCGTACAGGCGGGCGTCCTCGCCCGGGTGGCCGGCAGCGGCCATCCAGTTGGCCGACAGTTTGATATCGGAGAGTTTCTCGATGCGTGCCGCGGCGAGGTTGGTCAGCGTTTCGCCGATCGCCATGCGGCCGGAGGCCGGCGCGTCGAGCAGGGCCAGCGGCGTGCGCTCACCCATCGCCATCGCCTCGCCGGTATAGACGTCATAGCTGGCAGCGGTCACCGCGCAATCGGCCACCGGCACTTGCCAGGGTCCGACCATCTGATCGCGCGCCACGAGGCCAGTGATGCTGCGGTCGCCGATGGTGATCAGGAAGCTCTTGCTCGCCACCGCCGGGTGGCGCAGCACGCGGCCCACAGCCTCGTCGAGGTAGACCGACGCGGCATTGAAATCGTCGCCCAGTTCGGCTTCGCGCTGCGCGCTGCGATGCATGCGCGGCGCCTTGCCGAGCAACACGTTGAGCGGCATGTCCACCGGCTTGTTGCCGAAATGGCTGTCGGCGACGGTCAGGTGCGCTTCCTCGGTGGCCTCACCGACGACCGCAAAGGGGCAGCGCTCGCGCTCGCAGATGGCGGCGAAGCGCTCCAGATCGGCGGCATCGACCGAGAGCACGTAGCGCTCCTGGGATTCGTTGCACCAGATCTCGTGCGGCGCCATGCCGGGTTCGTCGTTGGGGATGTTGCGTAGCTCGAAGCGACCACCGTGACCGCCATCGTTGACCAGCTCAGGGAAGGCGTTGGACAGGCCGCCGGCGCCGACGTCGTGAATGAACTTGATCGGGTTGCGCTCGCCCAGCTGCCAGCAGCGGTCGATAACTTCCTGGCAGCGGCGCTCCATTTCCGGGTTGTCGCGCTGCACCGAGGCGAAGTCGAGGTCCGCCGAGCTGGTGCCGGTGGCCATCGACGAGGCCGCGCCGCCACCCAGACCGATCAGCATGGCCGGGCCGCCGAGCACGATCAGCTTGCCGCCGACCGAGATCTCGCCCTTCTGCACGTGGTCTTCACGGATATTGCCCATGCCGCCGGCGAGCATGATCGGCTTGTGATAGCCGCGCACTTCCTCCCCGCGCGGCGTGTCGATCGCCTGCTCGAAGGTGCGGAAATAGCCAGTCAGCGCCGGGCGGCCGAATTCGTTGTTGAACGCGGCGCCGCCCAGCGGGCCTTCGATCATGATGTCCAGCGGCGTGACAATGCGCTCGGGCTTGCCATAGGGCTTCTCCCAGGGCTGCTCGAAGCCAGGGATGTTCAGGTTGGAGACGGTGAAGCCCGTCAGGCCGGCCTTCGGCTTGGCACCGCGACCGGTCGCACCCTCGTCGCGGATTTCGCCGCCGGAGCCGGTGGAGGCACCCGGGAACGGCGCGATGGCGGTCGGGTGGTTGTGCGTCTCCACCTTCATCAGGATGTGCACCGGCTCCTGGCTCGCGGCGTACTCGCGCGTCTCCGGATTCGGATAGAAGCGGCCGGCAACATTGCCGACGATGACGGCGGCGTTGTCTTTGTAGGCCGACAGCACACCCTCGTTGTGCAGCTGGTAGGTGTTCTTGATCATGCCGAACAGGGACTTGTCCTGGCTTTCGCCGTCGATGTCCCAGCTGGCATTGAAGATCTTGTGGCGGCAGTGCTCGGAGTTGGCCTGGGCGAACATCATCAGTTCGATGTCGTGCGGGTTGCGCCCCAGCCCGGTGAAGGCCTGCACCAGATAGTCGATCTCGTCTTCGGCCAGCGCCAGGCCCAGCTCGACGTTGGCCTTTTCCAGCGCGGCGCGACCGCCGCCGAGCACATCCACGGCAGTGAGCGGCTTGGGCTGGGCATGGCTGAACAGGTTGGCGGCTTCCTCGAAACGGCCGAGCACCAGCTGGGTCATGCGGTCATGCAGCGCGGCGGCGACGAGCTCGGCGTCACTGTCGGACAGCTCGCCCTGCACGTAGTAGGCGATGCCACGCTCCAGGCGCTGAATCTTCTCCAGGCTGCAGTTGTGGGCGATGTCGCTGGCCTTGCTCGACCAGGGCGAGATGGTGCCGAAACGCGGCACCACCAGGAACAGCCGACCGGCTGGCTCCTGCATCGGCACGCTGGGGCCGTACTTGAGCAGGCGGGTCAGGACCTGCTGCTCTTCCGCGCCAAGCGCGCCGGAAACCTCGGCGAAATGGGCAAACTCGGCATACAGCCCGCTCACGGCGGGGACCTTCTCGGTCAGTTGTGCCAGGAGCTTGCCGTGACGGAAGGCGGAAAGAGCGGGAGCGCCGCGCAGAATCAACATCGTCGGAACAGCCTCGAAGAGGGGAGCAGTCGGGGCGCGTATTCTAGCCCATGACGGCGGTCAAAGGGGCAGCGACCCGCTGCAAGCGCAGCCGCCGACGAGCGCCCGAGCCCGACCGACGCTAACGCGCAGCGCCCTGCTGGGACTCGATGCCACGCCAGACGCTGTATTTGCCCACCGGCCGCTTCATCGGCAGGCGTTTGACCTCCTCCAGACTCTGCGTATCGAACACGATCACGGCACCGTCGTCGCGCCACAGGCTGGCCAGCGCGTAGCGGCCGTCGCGGGTGAATTCGACGTGCGCCAGCGTATCGCCCGGCTCGGCCGCGAAGCGCCGCGCGACCTCCAGGGTTTCCCGGTCGATCGCCTGCAGCACATGCCGCGAATCGGCCGCCAGCATCGAATCGACGAACAAGTAGCGGCTGTTCTCATGGCCGGCGAGGAAAAACCCGGGACCTTGCAGGGCGATGCGCTGCACCAGTTCGCGCCGCTGCGGGTCGACCACCGCAACTTCCGGCAGCTTGAGGTTGGTGCTGGCCATCAGCGTCACCCCCTGGCGGCTCCAGGTGACGGCCGCGCCCATGTGCGGGCGCCCCTGCAAAGGCAAGCCGCCGATTCGCTGGCGCGCATCCAGCTGGATCACCTGCACCTCGCCCTGCGGAGACACGCCGAACAGCTCGGCCTGATCAGGATTGAAGAAGAAATCATCCAGCGGCGCGTCCAGCTCGATGCGTCGTGGATTGAGATACCCCGTGACGAAGGTGCCCTCCCGATACTGGAAGTCGTGCACCAGACCGATCGCCATGTCTTCTGCCTGCGGGTCGTAGCTGACCTCCCACAACTCCGCGATGTCCTTCAGCGCAACGACGAACGACCGTCGCGACGGCACGCTGTAGACCGCCGACACCCGCGAGCTGTGCTCCGCCTTCTGGTCGAGAGCTGGCATCGATTTGAGCAGGTTCAGGTCGCCGTCCAGCAGCACCAGGGTATGGGGCTGGTAGTTGGCCACAGCGACGTGATCGCCCGTCGGGTCGACGGCAATGTTGCGGGTGTCCAGCCCCGCCCGCACCTCGGCCACGACCTCCAGCGTCCACAGGTCGTACTTGGTCACCCAGCCATCGCGGGAGACGAAGAATGCGTAGCGACCGTCGCGGGTGAATTTCGGGCTGCCATGCAGCTGCGCCCGGGTGGCGAAACGATGAAAGGGCTCGAGCTTGTCGCCATCAAGGATCGTGATGTGAGAATCGCCAGTCTCGACCACCAGCATCAGCCCCAGCGGATCGGTCTGGTAGACCGGCGCCTGCGCCGTCGTGGCCTCGCGCAGCAGCTGGCGGGAAGCGCGGATGTCCTCCTCGCTCCACGACTCCTGCCCCT
>DATCUN010000165.1:0-4032 GCA_036561825.1 Pseudomonas sp. | reverse complement strand
ACAGCAGCGGCAACAGCAGCGGCAACAGCAGCGGCAACAGCAGCGGCAACAGCAGCGGCAACAGCAGCGGCAACAGCAAAGCGAACTTTGCCGTCATTCTGGGGCAGGGCATTGGTGCTCAATCCAGGTGTTGACACAGGCGGCTTGTGGTAGCAATCTCGGGTTCAAGGAGCCTAGAAACTCCTCGTACAGCGGTACCCACCTCCGTCAAACCGGTGGGTTTTTTGTGCCTGCATTCCGCAGGGACAAGCCGACGCAATGCTCCGCGTCGGGAGGGCGGCTAATACAACACCCGCAAGGGGAATACGCCCGCCGTCTGTACGCGGTTTCTAGCCTCCCGACTTCCCGTCCGTCGCATCAGCGCGGGCGGGCACTTCATGGTGAGAAGGAGACGACGATGTCTGAGCACGCGTTCGACGATAAGGAGATGGGGTATTTCCTGCCGGAAGACAGCCAGCTGTTGCTTACGCAAATCAAGAACCACATCCACTTCCTGGCGAGGCTGGCACAGCCGCGCATTGCGGATGAAACGAAAGAGTGGGCGCCCGTGGTGGGCATGGCGGAGTTGATGTTCTGCCTGGACCAGCTGGCCGAGCAGTTGGACCTGGTGCTGCAGGAGGTGTCGTGGCTGGAAGGGCGGGCGCGGACCGAGGAAACCTCCGAGGATGCGCAGGACGCAGACGATGCCGACGACGCGGTTGAAGCCGACGATGGGGCTGAAGCCGACGATGCGACTGAAGCCGACGATGGGGCTGAAGCCGACGATGGGGCCCCGGCTGGCGAAGACCCCTTTGTCTTCGGGGTCACGATGGACCAGCTCGATCAGCTCAACCTCTTGGTCGATCGCATCACGGCGTATGGCGATGCGGTGTCTGCCGACGACATGGCCGACTTTGCCCCCGGTACGCTCTCGGTCCTGGGGCACACGATTTTCGATCGGGCCAACGAGCTGGATGAGATCGTGACCGAGATCAACGCGCAGCATCTGGAGCCGGGCGCGCGCCTGCGCTTCTCGGTCAAGGAGACGCCGCCTGCGTATCTTGCCCAGGCACCATCCGAGGTGGATCAGGCACCGCGTGCAGTGCCGGCTTTGGCATATCCACTGCAGGCTCACAGCCCACCCGCAGGCGGGCTGCACCTGCACTGAGCCGATGCCTCGGAACCCGATCCCGTCGTTCGGAGGAAAGCCGGCGGGGTCGGGTTGGGCGCTGGCAGGTGAATCGCGTGATGCGTCCCATCCCGCGTGACACGCGAACCCTGTAGAGCGGAGCTTGCTCCGCTGCTCTTCGGTCGGAATTTCGGTAAAGCTCCAGCGGAGCAAGCTCCGCTCTACAAGAGCAGCGGAGCAAGCTCCGCTTTACAAGAGCAGCGGAGCAAGCTCCGCTCTACAGGAAGGCAGGGGGTGGTTGTTGTTCTTGCCGGGCCTGGGTGATGCGGTCTAGCGGCGCGTGCTGAGATGATTAGAGAGGATTGACGGGGTCAGGTTCACTTCCAGCCCAGATGGCGGATGATGAGGCGTCGGCCCACGCAGCAGGAGCATCCGCATGTCGAAGACCATCACCATCAGCCTGCCTGTGACGGACCTCGATCGGTCCAGGGCGTTCTATTCGGCCATCGGCTTCGAGCCCAACCCGGATTTTTCCTTTCCCGATGCGGCCATGATGATGTGGAGCGAACACATCGGCGTCATGCTGCTGACGCACGACAGGTGGCGCACGTTCACCACGCGGCCGATCCCGCCGAACACCTCGAGCGAGGTTGCATTGAATATCTCGTGCGCATCACGCCAGGAGGTGGATGCCATGGCAGAAGCCGCGGGCCAGCATGGCGGGACCACCGACATCAACCCGGTCGAAGAGCACGGCACCATGTACGGCCGCGACTTCTGTGACCCGGATGGGCATGTGTGGGGCGCCATGTGGATGGACGCAAGGGAATAACGGGGTCAGGTTCACTTCACCTGGTCCAGGTGCGAGAGGCCCTCGCAAAAGGGACGCGATCCCGGGCGAAGGCAAGCTGAAGCGTGGTGCCAATCCCTCGCCCCTGCACCGGCTGCCATCGAAAGCGGCACGATCCCCCCGCGGGTGATGAGTGAATGCACGCCGCGTCGACTAGAGTCGGCTGGCCTTGCGGCCGTTTGACCGGGGGTGGTCCGGCGGTTCGCGCCGGACGCGGCGCATCGGTTCGGTGCCTCCGGCCATCGCTTCGATCCATCGACCTGGGCACGGATTTGGAAACGGGTATGCAGCACACGGTGTCCCAGGCGGTTGCGGGCGAACCCCATCGACAGACCAGCGAGGAGGTCCTCGCCGCATTTCGGACCGACGCGCACGCCGGGCTGACCGGGCAGGAGGCCTTGTTGCGGATCCAGGGGCACGGGGCGAACACCCTGGCCGAGGAAGCGCAGCCGTCGGCCTGGTGGAAGTTCCTGGCCCAGTTCACCGACGTGCTGGTCGTCCTGCTGCTGGTGGCGGCGTTGATCTCGGCCGGGCTGTGGCTGGTCGAACGCGACTCCGCCTTGCCGTTCGAGGCGCTGGCGATCTTCGCCATCGTCCTGCTGAACGCGATCATGGGCTACCTGCAGGAGGCCCGCGCCGAGCGCGCGGTGGCCGCGCTGCAGAAGCTGTCGGCGGCCCAGGCCACGGTGATCCGCGATGGCGTGCGCCAGCGCATCCCGGCCGCCGAGATCGTGCCTGGCGACCTCCTGCTGGTCGAGGAGGGCGACACCATCGCGGCCGACGCGCGATTGATCGAATCGATCTCGCTGCAGATGGCCGAGGCTGCACTGACCGGAGAAAGCCAGCCGGCGAGCAAGAGCATCGCGCCAATCCCGGGCGAGGCCCCGGTCGGCGATCGCCACAACATGATCTTCTCCGGCACCACGGTCACCTATGGGCGCGGCCGCGCGGTGGTCACGGCCACCGGCATGCGGACCCAGATCGGACGCATCGCCGGCATGCTGGAGAGCGTGCCGAGCGAGACCACGCCGCTGCAGCAGGAGCTGGACCGGGTTGGCCGGCTGCTGGGCACCATCGTGGTGGCGATCGCAGTGGTGATGATCGCCACCATCCTGATGGTCGAGGACGTGCGCGGATTTTCCGCGGTCTTTGACGTCCTGATCCTGGGTGTGGCGCTGGCCGTGGCCGCCGTGCCGGAGGGCCTGCCGGCGATCGTCACTGCGGTGCTCTCGCTGGGGGTCCAGCGCATGGCCAGGCGGCACGCCATCGTGCGCCACCTGGCGGCGGTGGAAACGCTGGGCTCGGCGAACGTGATCGCATCGGACAAGACCGGGACCCTGACCCGCAACGAGATGACCGTGCGGATCCTGGCCACCGCCAGCGGACGGGTGGTCTTCGGCGGAACCGGCTACGGCCCCCAGGGCGAAGTCAGCCGCGAGGATGGCGCTGCGCTGGATGAGGACCTGCGCGCCGAACTTCTCCGCGCCCTGACCGTGGCCGATCGTGCCAGCAACGCGGTCCTGGTCGAACAGGACGGGCGCTGGACGGTGCAGGGCGATCCGACCGAAGGCGCACTCATCGTGGCCGCACGCAAGGCCGGACTCGACCCGGCCACGCTCGGCGCCCGCTTCAGGCGCATTGGCGAGGTGCCGTTCTCCTCCGAACGCAAGCTGATGAGCACCGTCCACCTGGACGCCGAAACATCGGATCGGTGCCTGGTGCTGACCAAGGGCGCACCGGACAGAGTGCTGGCGCGCTGCTCGCACGAATGGGTGGGCCAACAGGCGCAGGCGCTGACCGCGGCCCGTCGCGAGCAGATCGCAGCGGTAAATGACGCGCTGGCCGGTCAGGCCCTGCGCACGCTCGGGCTCGCATTCCGCGCGCTCCCCGGCGATGCCGCGGCGAGCGAGGTCTTCGACGAGGGGCTGGAGCAGGACCTGGTGTTCCTGGGGCTGGCCGGCATGATCGATCCGCCACGCGCGGAGGCCAGGCAGGCGATTGGAAAGGCCAAGGCGGCGGGGATCCGCCCGATCATGATCACCGGCGACCACCCGGTGACGGCCGCGGTCATCGC
>DATCUN010000164.1:0-2279 GCA_036561825.1 Pseudomonas sp. | reverse complement strand
GTCCTGAACAGGGCGATGTCGCCCTTGGGGCCGGCGACGACGCGCGCGCCGAGCACGTTGATCTCTTCCAGGGCACAGATATCCAGCCAGTTCATCGGGTGGTCTCCTCAAGGACGACGGGGATGCGCTCGAACTCCTTCTTCAGCGCCGGGGTGGCGACCTGCTGCTGCCACGGGTCCTGCTCGAAGGACAGCGAGAACAGCAGGCGGGCGTGCAGGTCCTTGCGGCGTTCCGCGTCCTCCAGCACGGCCTGCTTGATGTGCTCCATGCCGACGCGGTGCAGGTAGTGCACGGTGCGCTCCAGGTAGAACGCCTCCTCGCGGTACAGCTGCAGGAAGGCCAGGCTGTACTCCATGACTTCCTCGGCAGTCTTGACCTTGACGAAGAACTCGCCGGCCTCGGTCTTGATGCCGCCGTTGCCGCCGATGTACAGCTCCCAGCCGGAATCCACGCCGATGATGCCGACGTCCTTGATCCCCGACTCGGCGCAGTTGCGCGGGCAACCGGAGACCGCCAGCTTGACCTTGTGCGGCGACCACATGTTGAACAGCGCGTGCTCCAGGTCGATGCCCATCTGCGTCGAGTTCTGCGTGCCGAAGCGGCAGAACTCGCTGCCGACACAGGTCTTCACGGTACGGATGGACTTGCCGTAGGCGTGGCCGCAGGGCATGTCCAGGTCCTGCCAGACGCCCGGCAGGTCTTCCTTCTTGATGCCGAGCAGGTCGATGCGCTGGCCGCCGGTGACCTTGACCATCGGCACGTTGTACTTGTCGGCCACGTCGGCGATGCGCCGCAGCTCGGCCGCGTTGGTCACCCCGCCCCACATGCGCGGCACCACCGAGTAGGTGCCGTCCTTCTGGATATTGGCGTGGGCGCGCTCGTTGATCAGGCGCGACTGCGCATCGTCCCTGGCCTCGCCCGGCCAGGTGGAGATCAGGTAGTAGTTCAGCGCCGGGCGGCAGGTGGCGCAGCCGTTGGGGGTGCGCCACTCCATGAAGGCCATGGCATCGGCCATCGCGGTCAGGTGATGGTCGCGGATCGCCTTGCGCACCTGGCCGTGATTGAGGTCGCTGCAGCCGCAGATGGCCTTCTCGCTCTTGGGCTTGACGTCCGCGGCGCCGCCGACGGTGCTGATCAGGATCTGCTCGACCAGGCCGGTGCAGGAGCCGCAGGAGCTGGCGGCCTTGGTGTGCTTCTTCACCTCGTCGACGCTGAACAGGCCGTTTTCCTGGATGGCCTTGACGATGGTGCCCTTGCACACGCCGTTGCAGCCGCACACCTCCATGTCGTCGGGCATGTTCGCGGTGCTGTGCTGGCCCTGGTGGCCGACGTCGCCGATCGTGTTCTCGCCGAACATCAGGTGGTCGCGGATCTCGCTGATGTTGGCGCGCTCGCGCACCTGGCGGAAATACCAGCCGCCGTCGGCGGTGTCGCCGTACAGGCAGGCGCCGACCAGGATGTCGTCCTTGACCACCAGCTTCTTGTACACGCCGCCGATCGGGTCGGAGAGGGTGATGGTCTCGGTGCCGTCCTCGCCCATGAAGTCGCCGGCGGAGAACAGGTCGATGCCGGTCACCTTCAGCTTGGTCGAGGTCACCGAGCCCTGGTACATGCCGATGCCGAACTGGGCCAGATGGTTGGCGCAGACCTTGGCCTGCTCGAACAGCGGGGCGACCAGGCCGTAGGCGATGCCGCGGTGGCTGGCGCACTCGCCGACCGCGTAGATGCGCGGATCGAAGGTCTGCAGGGTGTCGCTGACCAGGATGCCGCGGTTGCAGGCGATGCCCGCGCGCTCGGCCAGTTCGGTGTTGGGGCGGATGCCGGCGGCCATCACCACCAGGTCGGCGGGGATCACCTCGCCATCCTTGAACTGGGCGGCGCACACCCGGCCCTCGCCGTTGTCGAGCAGGGCGGCGGTGTGGGTGTTGAGGCGGAACTGGATGCCGCGGGCCTCCAGGGCGGTCTGCAGCAGCTGGCCGGCGGTCTTGTCCAGCTGGCGATCGAGCAGCCAGTCGCCGATGTGCACCACGGTGACGTCCATGCCGCGCAGCTTGAGGCCGTTGGCCGCCTCCAGACCGAGCAGGCCGCCACCGATCACCAGCGCATGGCGGTGGGTCTTGGCGGTGGCCATCATCATCTCGGTATCGGCTATGTCGCGGTAGCCGATCACACCGTCAAGATCGTTGCCGGGGACCGGCAGGATGAACGGGTTGGAGCCGGTGGCGATGATCAGGCGGTCGTAGGTGGCCTCGCTGCCGTCGGCGGCGATCACCTTGCGG
>DATCUN010000163.1:0-14715 GCA_036561825.1 Pseudomonas sp. | reverse complement strand
CGCGCGACGGGTCGTTCGGTTGCAGCGTGGCGACCAGACGTTCCCAATAGCGCACCGCGTCGACGAAACGCTGCTCCTCGAAAGCGGCGATGCCGAGCAGACCGAGGGTGGTGGGCTCCTGCGGATCGAGGCGCAGCGTTTCCTCGCCGAGACTGCGCACCTCGTCGGTGAACTTCTGTCCGCCGGCGAAGTACAGCGCCTGCGCCCACTGGCCGAGCAGCTCCGGCTGGCGGCCGGCCAGCTCGACGGCACGCCCGAAGGCCGGTGCGGCCTCCTTGGGTCGCTGCTGGGCCATGTAGGTACGGCCGAGGAAGTACCAGGCTTCGGCCTGATCCGGTTGCAGACGCACCGTTTCCTCGAGACGGGCGGTCATTTCCTCGATGTTCTGCGGCTCGGTGGCCAGCTGCTCGCTCAGCTTGAGCGCATCGCTGGCGCCCCAGTGCAGGTACAGGCCAAGGCCGAGCACCGGCATCAGCAGCGCCATCGCCAGCGGCAACCAGCGGCCCAGCTTGCGCTGCGCGCCTTCGGCCTGCTCGGCATCATCCAGCAGCTCGCGGGCGGCCTCACGGCGGCCGGCGTCGCGTTGGGCGGCATCGAGGGCGCCGGCGGCGTGCTGGGCGTCCAGTTCGGCGACACGCTCCTGGTACAGGGCGACGTTGAGGGCGGTGCGGTCTTCCTCGGCCTGGGCACGACGGCCGCGCAGCAGCGGAATCAGCAGGAAAGCGAACGCCACCAGCAGCAGCGCTGCGGCGGCAAGCCAGAAAGCGGTCATTTATCAGCCTTGGGGTTGTCGGCGGAGCTCTGCTCGGCCGAGCTCTTGTGAACAGAGTTCTTCAGCAGTTGGTCGAGGCGCGCGCGCTCCTCGGCGGAGAGGTCGGCACCCTGGCCGGACGCCGCGGGACGGCGGCGGCGCAGGACGATCAGCGCCAGCACGCCGAGACCGCCGCCGAGCAGCAGCCACGGTCCGTACCAGAGCAGCCAGGTGCGCGCGTTGACCGGCGGGTTGTAGCGCACGAAGTCGCCGTAGCGGGCGACCAGGAAGTCGACGATCTCGTCGTTGCTCTTGCCCTCGCCAAGCATGCGGTGGATCTCGCGGCGCAGGTCCATGGCGATCGGCGCATCGGAGTCGGCGATGTTCTGGTTCTGGCACTTCGGGCAGCGCAGCTCCTCGGTGAGCAGGCGGTAGCGCGCACGGTCGCCCTCGTCCTTGAACTCGTAGGTGTCGATGGCGGCCTGGGCGCCCAGCGACAGGGTCAGGCCCAGCAGGCCCCCAGCCAGCCAGCGTTTGCTCAGCAGTCGTTTCATCAGCGTGCGTCCACCAGTTCTTGGTACAGCGGGGCCAGCTGCTCGCGCCAGACGCGCTCGTCGATGGCGCCGACGTACTTGTGCCGGATGATGCCGTCCTTGTCGATCAGGAAGGTCTCCGGCGCGCCGTAGACGCCGAGGTTCAGGCCCAGACTGCCGACCTTGTCCTCGATGTTGAGCTGATAGGGATCGAGGAAGTCCTTGAGCCACTTGCGCGCCGCGGCGTTGTCGTCCTTGTAGTTGACGCCGATGATGTTCACGCCCTGTCCGGCCAGCTGGTTGAGCATCTGGTGCTCGGCCTTGCAGGTCGGGCACCAGGTCGCCCAGACGTTGACCAGCGCAGGCCGGCCCTTGAGGTCGGCGGCGCTGAGGGTGCGCGCGGAGTCGTGCACCGACGGCAGCGCGAACGCGGGGAACGGCTTGCCGATCAGCGCCGAGGGCAGCTCGGCCGGATCAAGGAACAGGCCGCGGTAGAGGAACACCGCCAGGCCCAGGAACAGCGCCAGCGGCAGCAGCAGGATTGCGCGTTTCATGCTTGAGCTCCAGTCATGCCCAGGGCCTCGCGGGCCTTGGTGGTCACCTTGACCCGGTAGCGGCGGTCGAGCGCGGCGAGGAAGCCGCCGAAGCCCATCAGCAGGCCGCCCAGCCAGATCCAGCGCACGAACGGCTTGACGTGCAGGCGCACGGCCCAGGCACCGTCTTCCAGCGGCTCGCCGAGCGCGACGTAGAGGTCGCGGGTAAAGCCCGGGTCGATGCCGGCCTCGGTCATCGGCATGCCGCGCACCGGGTACACACGCTTCTCCGGATGCAGCACGGTGATCTCGCGGCCGTCCTGCAGCACGTGCACGGTGGCGCGATCAGAGGTGTAGTTCGGCCCCTGATGGTGCTGGGCGCCGTCGAAGACGAACTGGTAGCCGCCGACTTCGACCGACTCGCCCGGCGCCATGCGCAGGTCGCGCTCCAGGGCGTACTGGCTGGACAGCACCACGCCGAGGGCGGTGACGGCGATGCCCAGGTGGGCGATCTGCATGCCCCAGTAGCTGCGCGACAGGCCGGCGATGCCCTTGAGCAGGCCCTTGTGGCGGGTCTTGTCGAGCAGGTCGCGCAGCCCGGCGAGCACCACCCAGGCGGCCAGCAGGCAGGTGGCCAGCACCGCCCAGTGGAAGTCGCCGAACAGCCAGGCGCCGAGCAGGCCGAACGCACCGCTGACCACCAGCACCGGCAGCAGCATGCCGCTCAGCCACTTCAGCGGGGTGTCCTTCCAGCGCACCAGCACGCCGACACCGAGGGCCAGCATGAGGATGGCCATCAGCGGCAGGAACAGCGCATTGAAGTACGGCGGGCCGACCGACAGCTTGGCGCCGGTCAGCGCATCGAGCACCAGCGGATACAGGGTGCCGAGCAGGACCATCGCACAGGCCACCACCAGCACCAGGTTGTTGGCCAGCAGCAGCGTCTCGCGCGACCACAGACCGAAACCGATGTTGCTCTTGACCACCGGCGCGCGCAGGGCGAACAGGGTCAGCGAGCTGCCCACCACGAACAGCAGGAAGATCAGGATGAAGGTGCCGCGCTCGGGGTCGGCGGCGAAGGCGTGTACCGAGGTCAGCACGCCGGAGCGCACCAGGAAGGTGCCGAGCAGGCTCAGCGAGAAGGCGGCGATGGCCAGCAGCACCGTCCAGCTCTTGAACACGCCGCGCTTCTCGGTCACCGCCAGCGAGTGCAGCAGCGCCGTGCCGACCAGCCAGGGCATCAGCGAGGCGTTTTCCACCGGGTCCCAGAACCACCAGCCGCCCCAGCCCAGCTCGTAGTAGGCCCACCAGGAGCCGAGCACGATGCCGATGCCGAGGAAGGCCCAGGCGACGATGGTCCACGGCCGCGACCAGCGCGCCCAGGCCGCGTCGAGGCGGCCGCCGAGCAGCGCGGCGATGGCGAAGGCGAACACCACCGAGAAGCCGACGTAACCCATGTACAGCATCGGTGGGTGGGCGATCAGGCCGATATCCTGCAGCAGCGGGTTGAGGTCGCGGCCGTCGGTCGGCGCGTTGGGCAGCAGGCGCTCGAACGGGTTGGAGGTGACGATCAGGAACAGCAGGAAGCCGACGCTGATCATGCCCATCACCGACAGCACGCGGGCCAGCATCACTTCCGGCAGCTGGCGCGAGAAGATCGACACGGCGAAGGTCCAGGCGCCGAGGATCAGCGCCCACAGCAGCAGCGAGCCCTCGTGGGCGCCCCACACCGCGCTGAACTTGTAGAACCACGGCAGCGCGCTGTTGGAGTTCTTGGCGACGTAGGCCACCGAGAAGTCGTCGACCAGGAAGGCCTGGGTCAGGCACAGGAAGGAAAACAGCAGGAAGGCGAACTGCCCCCAGGCCGCCGGCCGGGCCAGTCCCATCCACTGGCGATCGCCGCGCCAGGCGCCGATCAGCGGCAGGCTCGCCTGCACCACGGCCAGGCACAGGGCGAGGATCATGGCCAGGTGGCCGAGTTCGGGGATCATTGCGCGCCTCCCATCTTGGCGCCGGCGCTGGCCGGCATGCTGCCTTCCGGCAGCTTGCCGCTGTCCTTCAGCGCCTTGGTCACTTCCGGCGGCATGTACTTCTCGTCGTGCTTGGCCAGCACCTCGTCGGCCACCAGCACGCCCTCCTCGTTCAGCCGGCCGAGCGCGACGATGCCCTGCCCTTCGCGGAACAGGTCGGGGAGGATGCCGCGATACTGGATGGTCACGTCCTTGGCGAAGTCGGTGACCACGAACTGCACGTCTAGCGAGTCGGCCGAGCGGCTCACCGAGCCCTCCCTGACCATGCCGCCGGCGCGGATGCGGGTGTCCTGCGGCGCCTCGCCGGCGGCGATCTGCGTCGGCGTGTAGAACAGGTTGATGTTCTGCTGCAGGGCGCTGAGCGCCAGGCCGACGGCCACGCCGACCCCGGCGAGGATGCCGAGGATGATGAACAGGCGTTTCTTGCGTACCGGATTCATTGCTTGCTCTCCCGGCGCAGACGGCGCGCCTCGTCGTGCAGGTAACGCCGGCGCGCCAGGATCGGCAGCGCCACGTTTAGGGCCAGGACCGCCAGGCTGATGCCGTAGGAGGTCCAGACGTACAGGCCATGCTTGCCCATGGCGAGGAAATCGGCGAAGGACTCGAAACTCACAGGCTGCGCTCCACTTCGGCTTTGACCCAGCTGGCCCGCGACTCGCGCTTGAGCACCTCGAGGCGCATGCGCAGCAGCAGGGCGACGGCGAAGAAGCAGTAGAAACCGATGACCATGATCAGCAGCGGCACCCACATCTCCGCCGGCATCGCCGGTTTCTCGGTGATCGTGAAGGTCGCCGGCTGGTGCAGGGTGTTCCACCACTCCACCGAGTACTTGATGATCGGGATGTTGATCACCCCGACGATGGCCAGCACCGCGCAGGCCTTGGCCGCGCTGTCGCGGTTGCTGATCGACTGGCCGAGGGCGATCACCCCGAAGTAGAGGAACAGCAGGATCAGCATCGCGGTCAGGCGCGCATCCCAGACCCACCAGGCGCCCCAGGTCGGCTTGCCCCACACCGCGCCGGTGACCAGGGCGATGAAGGTCATCCAGGCGCCGATCGGCGCGGCGCACTGCAGGGCGACGTCGGCCAGCTTCATCTTCCACACCAGGCCGACCACGCCGGCCACCGCCAGCATCATGTAGCAGGACTGGGCGAGGATCGCCGCCGGCACGTGGATGTAGATGATCCGGAAGCTGTTGCCCTGCTGGTAGTCCGGCGGCGCGAAGGCCAGCCCCCACACCGTGCCGACGGCGATCAGCAGCGCTGCCGCCGCGCCCAGCCAGGGCAGCCAGCGGCCGCTGATGTCGTAGAACCACTTGGGCGAGCCTAGCTTGTGAAACCACGTCCAATTCATAGAAACCGCCTTGAAACTGCTGCGCGTGTGTTCATTCATTCGCCGACACTGATGGTCAGGCCGGCGGCGATGGCAAAGGGAGTCAGGGTCACCGCCAGGGCGGTAAGGCTGGCCAGCCACAACAGGTGGCCGGCCACCGGCAATCCTTGCAGGGCCGACTGCAGGGCACCGCTGCCGAGGATCAGCACCGGGATGTACAGCGGCAGGATCAGCAGCGCCAGCAGCAGGCCGCCGCGCTTGAGACCCACGGTCAGCGCCGCGCCGACCGCGCCGAGCAGGCTGAGGATCGGCGTGCCGAGCAGCAAGGAGAGCAGCAGTACCGGCACGCAGCGCGCCGGCAGGCCGAGCATCAGCGCCAGCAGGGGTGCCAGCAGCACCAGCGCCAGACCGGAAAACAGCCAGTGGGCCAGCACCTTGGCCAGCACCAGCAGCGGCAGCGGATGCGGCGACAGGACCCACTGCTCCAGCGAGCCGTCCTCGAAGTCGCTGCGGAACAGGCCATCCAGCGACAGCAGCACGGCGAGCAGCGCGGCGACCCACACCAGGCCCGGCGACAGGGTTTCCAGCAGCTTGCTCTCCGGTCCCACGGCCAGCGGGAACAGCGCCACCACGATGCCGAAGAATACCAGCGGATTGAGCAGATCGGCCGGGCGGCGGAACAGCAGGCGCGCCTCGCGGGTCAGCAGCTGGGTGAACACGTTACTCATCGGCAGTGCTCCCGGCCTGGGCCAGATCCAGCTCGCGGTAGCCGGCCGGCTTGCGCGTGAGGGTATGGTGGGTGGTCAGCACCACCATGCCGCCCTGCTCGCAGTGGCGGGCCAGGTGCTCCTCGAGCTGGGCCACGCCGTGCTTGTCGAGGGCAGTGAAGGGTTCGTCGAGTACCCACAGCGGCGGCGGATCGAGATACAGGCGGGCCAGGGCGACGCGACGCTGCTGGCCGGCGGACAGGGTATGGCAGGGCACGTCCTCGAAGCCGCGCAGACCGACCGCCTGCAGCGCGCGCCAGATCGCCTCGCGGGTTTCCGCGGTGTGCAGGGCGCACAGCCAGGCGAGGTTTTCTTCCGGGCTGAGCAGGCCCTTGATCCCGGCGGCATGGCCGACCCACAGCAGGTTGCGAGTCAGCTCGCCACGCTGCTCAGCCAAGGGCCTTCCGGCCAGGCGGATCTCGCCGGCGGTCGGCTGCATCAGACCGGCGAGCAGGCGCAGCAGGCTGGTCTTGCCGCTGCCGTTGGGCCCGGCGATCTGCAGCATCTCGCCGGCGTGCAGGGCGAAGTCGAGTCGCTCGAACAGCACGCGCAGATCCCGCTCGCAGGCGAGCGCAACGGCTTCGAGAAAGGGACTGGTCACTGCATGGCTACCCGGCGGTGGAGCAATCGAAAGCATCGCTCGGGACATGGCCCGAGCGGAGTCGGGCGGCATTATACATGCGCCCCTAAACGCCCGGAGATCGTATTTTCGACAGCTTATGACTGACTTAAGGATGAGCTGCGACCGGCTGTCGCAGCTCATCCCCAGGGACTCCCGAGCCTCAGCCGCGCGGGATGGCCTGCGCCGCGATCAGCCGCTCGACGAAGAACTCCAGATGGCCGCGCGGGTTGGCCGGCAGCGGCCAGCCATCGACCTTCTCGGCCACCGCGGCGTAGGCCTGCGAAGCGCGGCTGCGCGGAAACACCTCGAGCAGCGGGCGCTGGCGCTGCACGGCGCGGCGCAGCGAGTCGTCGAAGGGAATCGCGCCGACATAATCCAGCGACAGCCCGGCCAGCGGCTCGGACAGCCGCAGCAGACGCTCGTGCAGGGCCTCTCCGGCCTGCTGGGCGAAGGTCATGCTGGCCAGCAGGCGGAAACGGGTCATGCCGTGCCGCTGGTTCAGGCGCCGCATCAGGGCCAGGGCATCGGACAGGGCCGCCGGCTCGTCGTTGACCACCAGCAGCACCTCACTGGCCGCCTGCAGCAGGCTCAGCACCGCGCTGCCGGCGCCCGGCGCACAGTCGACCAGCAGCACGTCCGGCGCCTGCGGCAGCTCGTCGAAGGCCCGGATCAGTCCGCCCAGCTGCTGCACGCTCGGCTCCAGCAGGGCGCCCGCCGCCGAGGCGCCGGCGATCACCTGCACTCCGCCCGGCCCGCTCACCAGCGCATCGGCCAGGTTGCAGCGCCCGGCCAGCACGTCGTGCAGGGTGCACGACGGCGTCAGGCCGAGGGCCACATCGATATTGGGCAGGGCGAAGCTGGCGTCCAGCAGCAATACCCGCCGACCCCGCGCGGCCAGCGCGCAGGCCAGGTTGATCGCCGTCTGCGTCTTGCCGACGCCGCCCTTGCCGCTGGCGATGGCGATCACCTGGACCGGACCCGGCATGTTCTTCGCGGCCGCCGCGCGCCTTCCCGAAAACTGCCGGCCCACTAGAGTTCACCCTCCTCGTCGTCGCGCCGGCTCATGCCGTACTTGCGCATCTTCTCCACCAGCGTGGTACGCCGCAGGCGCAGCCGCTCGGCGGCGCGCGCCACTACCCCGCCGGCATCGTCCAGCGCCTGCTGGATCAGCGAGCGCTCGAGATTGCCCAGGTAATCCTTGAGATCCAGGCCACCGACCGGCAGCAGCGCCGGCGCATCCAGCCCCGGCAAGGCGCCCACCGGCATCACCGGCGAGTCGAGCTCGCGGCGCACGCCGTCGACCTCCTGCGCCGATTCGCCGTCGAGATGGCGGAACTTCTTCGGCAGCTCGGCAACGCCCATCACCCCATAGGGATGCATGATGGCCAGCCGCTCGACCAGATTGGCCAGCTCGCGCACGTTGCCGCGCCAGTCGTGCCGGCACAGCGACATCAGCGCCGCCGAGCTGAAGCGGATCGAGCCGCGCTTCTCGTGCTCCATCCGCGCGATCAGCTCGTTGAGCAGCAGCGGAATATCCTCGACCCGCTCGCGCAGCGGCGGCAGCTCGATGGAAAACTGGTTGAGCCGGTAGTACAGGTCGTCGCGGAAAGTACCGGCCGCCACGCGCGCCTCCAGGTCATGGCGGCTGGCGGCGATGATGCGCACGTCGATGAGCTGCTCCTCGTCGCTGCCGAAGCGCTTGAACCGGCCCTCCTGCAGCACCCGCAGCAGGCGCCCCTGCAGCTCCGCCGGCAGGTCCGCGACCTCGTCGATGTACAGGGTGCCGCCGGCCGCCAGTTCGAGGCGCCCCTTGTGACTGCTGATGGCACCGGCGAAGCCCCCCTTCTCGTAGCCGAACAGCTCGCTTTCCAGCAGCTCCGGGGCGATCGCCGTGCAGCTGATCGGTACGAACGGGAATTCACGACGGCTGGAGTGGTAGTGCAGGTTGCGCGCCACCACTTCCTTGCCGGTGCCGGACTCGCCGAGCAACAGCACGCCGACCTCGGTTCCGGCCACCTGCTGCACCTGCTGGCGCACCTGAAGGATCGCCCGGCTGGTGCCGACCAGGCTGCGGAACAGGTTGGTCTCGCGCTGCAGGCCGCGCTCGCGAGCGACATCGAACACCTGCAGGTAGACCTGCGCGCGGTGCAGCGAGTCGAGCAGCTGGTTGTAGCTCGGCGGCATGTCCAGACGCGCCAGCACGCGGCGGCGCAGGTCGTCCGGCCAGTCGCCGCTGCCCTGCTCCTCGACCAGCAGCAACGGCAGGTTGGCCGCCTGCGGACCCAGCTGCTTGAGCAGGCGCGGGGCGCCGCCCTTGCCGTCGATCCGGCCGAGCAGGACGCAGGACAGGCGGGCGACATCCTCGCCGGCCAGCCGTTCGGCCCAGTCGGCGCTGGTGCAGCTGCTGCAGGGCTCGCCGAGGAAGTCGAGGATCACCGCCAGGTCATGGCGGCGTTGTTGGTTGTCATCTATCAGCAGGATTAGAGATTCACGCCACATGATCGGTCGGTCGGGAGGGGGCAGGAAAGGGCACAGAGCCAAGGTCGGCGGCTGGCGGAGACAGCCATGCCGCTAAAGTGCCAGCAGTAAAGCCAAAAGAACGAGAACAGTCAAATTTATGACGTGACTTTCCGAGCATCTGCCCTGCAGCAACCTTGAGCCATCGCCCGCTTTTCATTGGAGGCGAGGCGACGACTCAGGGCGAACACAATGTCATTTTCTCGTCGTCAGACCTGCGCCAGCAGGCGCCGTTCCCAGGGGCTGATTTCCTCGAGAAAACTGTCCAGTTCCAGCGTCTTGCTCGCCAGATAGCCGTCGACGAACGCCTCGCCGAACAACTCGCGCGCCAGCACGCTGCGCTGCAGGCCGTGCAGCGCCTCGTTCATGCTGGTCGGCAGGCGCAGGGCCTCCGGCACCGTGAAGGCGCCGGCGACCGGCAGCGTCGGCTGCAGGCCTTCCACCAGCCCAAACAGCCCGGCCCCCAGGCTGGCGGCCAGGGCCAGGTAGGGATTGGCGTCGGCGCCCGGCAGGCGGTTCTCCACCCGCCGGTCCTGCGCGGCGCTGGCCGGGATGCGCAGGCCGGCGGCACGATTGTCGTAGGCCCAGCAGGCGTTGTTCGGCGAGGCATAGGGCTGGGCCAGGCGGTGGTAGGAATTGACGTTGGGCGCCATCAGCAGGGTCAGCTCGGCCAGCGCGGCCTGCAGGCCGCCGATGAACTGGGCGAAGGCCGCCGTCGGTTCGCCGTCGGCGGCGCTGAACACGTTGCGCCCCGCCTCGTCCACCAGGCTCTGGTGGATATGCATGGAGCTGCCCGGCACGCCGCCCAGCGGCTTGGCCATGCACACCGCCAGCAGGCCGTGACGCAGCGCCACCTCGCGCAGCAGGTGCTTGAACAGGAAGGTCTGGTCGGCCAGCTGCAGGGCGTCGCCATGGGGGAAGTTGATCTCGAACTGGCTGGTGCCCATCTCGTGCATGAAGGTGTCGCGCGGCAAGCCCAGCGCCGCCATGCCCCGGTAGACCTCGGCGAAAAACGGCTGCAGGCCGTGGCTGGAAGCCACGCTGAAGGCCGAGGCGCCGATTTCCCGCCGGCCATCCAGGCCCAGCGGCGGCTGGAACGGCTCGCGCGGATCGGGGTGGGCTGCGAAGACGTAGAACTCCAGCTCGGTGGCCACCACCGGGGTCAGGCCCAGCGCCGCATACTCGGCCAGCACCCGGCGCAGCAGGCCGCGGGTGGACAGCGCGCAGGGGCTGCCGTCGATTTCCAGCGCATCGCAGATCGCCAGCGCCCGTGGCGGCTCGCTCCACGGCAGGATGTGGACCTGCTGCGGATCGGCGCGCAGCGCCAGGTCGCTGTCGTCGCTGCCGTAGAAGCGGGTCGGCGGGTAGCCGCCCATCAGGCACTGCAGCAGCACGCCACGCGCCATCTGCAGGCGCCGGCCGGAGAGGAAGCCCGCGACGGTCATGGTCTTGCCGCGCGGGATGCCGTTGAGGTCCGGCGTCACGCAGTCGATCTCCTCGACCGCCATCAGGCGCTCGGCGAAGTGCAGCAGTTCTTCCGGGCTTTTCATGGTTTCGTTCTCGGCTTCATTGCGGATGATTGCAAGGTATCGGCCCTCAGGGGATGCACTCCCCGCGCTGCGCACTCTGCGCCAGGTCCTGCAACTCGCGGTTGGCCACCGTGTACACGGTGTAGTCGCCGGCACCGACGGCGCGCAGCTCCACCAGCAGCTGCCGCCAGCGCGCCACCAGCGGCTGGTGATGCGCCAGCCACAGGGTCAGGCGGTTGTCGATTTCCAGCGGACCGTCGTCCATCTGCAGCACCGCCACGGTGATGGCCCGCTGCTGGCTGTCCAGCTCGTCGCGCAGCGACTCGCGGGCCAGCGCCTGCCAGTTGCTCTCCACCGGCAGGGCGTTGAGCTGCTGCAGGTACCAGCCCAGCTCCAGCTCGGCGCCGACGGCGAAGTGGCAGGCCGCCACCCGCAGCGGCGGCTGCCCGGTGGCGTCGGCGGCATCGACGATCGCCAGCAGGGTGTACAGCTGGTCGCCAGCGGCCAGCACCTGCGCCAGTTCGGCCGGCACCCCGGCACCCTCCAGCTCCGCACGACGCGCCTGCCAGGCCTCGCGGGGCGGCCCCTCGAGCAGTTCGCCGAGACTCCCGGCCAGCTCGCGCACCCCGGGGGCGAAGTGTTCGACGTCGACGGCCATGTCCAGCTCATGGCGGCGGCTGCGCAGCAGCCAGCGGGTGGCGCGCCGTCCCAGGCGCATCAGCTCCTCCATCAGCGCCAGCTGCAGCTCGGCGTCGATGCACTGGTCGAGCGCCTCCAGCTGCTGCCACCAGCGCGGCAGGTCGAACAGGTCGCGCACCACCACCCAGCCGGCGGCGATGTGCGCCGCGGTCAGGCCGGTGGACTCGTGCAGGCGCTGGACGAAGGTCAGCCCCATGTGGTCGATCAGGTCGTTGGCCAGCCGCGTGCTGATGATCTCGCGGCGCAGGCGATGGTGCTCCAGCGCATCGGCAAAGCGCTGCACCAGCGGCAGCGGGAAGGCGCGCTGCAGCTCGCCGCGCAGGTAGGGTTCGTCCACCAGTGGCGAGTGCAGCAGCGCCTCCTTCAGATCGAACTTGCTGTAGGCCAGCAGCAGCGCCAGCTCCGGGCGGGTCAGCGCCTGGCCCTGGGCCGCGCGGGCATTCAGCTCGTCGTCGCCGGGGAGGAACTCCAGCGCGCGGTCCAGGCGGCCGCGGCTCTCCAGGTCGACCATCAGCCGGCGGAACTCGCCGAGCCGGCCGCGGGCATAGCGTTGCGCCAGCGACAGCGCCTGGGTCTGCCGGTAGACCACGGCCAGCACCTGGGTCGCCACCGCCTCGCTCATCTCGTGCAGCAGCGCATCGCGCTGCTTGAGGGTGAGGTCGCCGGCGCGCACGACCTCGCCGAGGAGGATCTTGATGTTGACCTCCTGGTCCGAGCAGGTCACCCCGCCGGCGTTGTCGATGAAATCGGTGTTGCAGGCACCGCCGTACAGGCAGTACTCGACCCGGCCGAGCGGCGTCATGCCGAGGTTGCCGCCCTCGCCCACCACCTGGCAGCGCAGCTCGCGGCCGTCCACCCGCACGGCGTCGTTGGCCTTGTCGCCGACCTCCAGATGGCCCTCGCGGCTGGACTTGACGTAGGTGCCGATGCCGCCGTTCCACAGCAGGTCGACCGGCGCGCGCAGCAGCGCGCCGATCAGCTCGGCCGGGGTCAGCTGCTCGGCGGCGATGGCCAGCCGCGCGCGCATCTGCGGGCTGATGGCAATGCGCTTGGCGCTGCGCGGGAACACCCCGCCGCCCGGCGAGATCAGCGCGGCGTCATAGTCGGCCCAGGTCGAGCGCGGCAGGGCGAACAGGCGCTGGCGCTCGGCGAAGCTGAGCGCCGGATCGGGGTCGGGATCGAGGAAGATGTGCTGGTGGTTGAAGGCGCCGACCAGTTGCAGGCGATCCGAGCGCAACAGGCCGTTGCCGAACACGTCGCCCGCCATGTCGCCGATGCCGACCACGCTGATGCGGTCCTGCTGCACGTCGATGCCGAGCTCGCGGAAATGCCGCTGCACCGCGACCCAGGCGCCGCGCGCGGTGATCGCCAGGCCCTTGTGGTCGTAGCCGGCCGAACCGCCGGAAGCGAAGGCGTCGCCCAGCCAGTAGCCGTAGTCGGCGGCCAGGGCGTTGGCGATGTCGGAGAAACTGGCGGTGCCCTTGTCCGCCGCCACCACCAGGTAGGGGTCGTCGTCGTCGTAGCGCACCACCTGCGCGGGCGGCACCACCAGGCCATCGACGAGGTTGTCGGTGAGATCGAGCAGCCCGCTGACGAAGATCCGGTAGCAGGCGATGGCCTCGGCCTGGATCGCCTCGCGCGAGCCGCCGGGCGGCAGGTGGCGCGGCACGAAGCCGCCCTTGGCGCCGACCGGCACGATCACCGTGTTCTTCACCTGCTGCGCCTTGACCAGGCCGAGCACCTCGGTGCGGTAGTCCTCCTCGCGGTCCGACCAGCGCAGGCCGCCGCGCGCCACCTTGCCGCCGCGCAGGTGCACGCCCTCGACCCGCGGCGAGTAGACGAAGATCTCGTAGCGCGGCACCGGCCGCGGCATCTCGGCGATCTGCTGCGGATCGAGCTTGAGGCTCAGGTAGTCCCGGTGCCGGCCGTCGGCGCCGGTGCGGTAGTAGTTGCTGCGCAGGGTGGCACGGATCAGCTCCAGGTAGCGGCGCAGGATGCGGTCCTCGTTGAGCACCTGCACCTGCTCCAGGGCGACGAGGATGGCCTGCTCCAGACGCTGCTGCTTGTCGGCCAGCTCGGCCACCGGCAGGCGCTGGGCCAGATGGAAGCGCACCTTGAACAGGCGCACCAGTTCGCCGGCGATGGCGGCATGGTTGCCCAGGGTGGCGGCGATGTAGCCCAGATCGAAGCCCAGGCGGATCTGCTTGAGGTAGCGGCCGTAGGCGCGCAGCAGCGCCACCTCGCGCCAGGCCAGGCCGGCGCCGAGCACCAGGCGGTTGAAGCCGTCGTTTTCCGCGGCGCCCTGGACGATGTGGACGAAGGCATCCTCGAGCAGTTCGCCCAGCGCCGCCGGGTCGGCGCCGGCGAGCGGGCTGAAGCTGAGGTCGTGGATCCAGTACTCGCGGCCGTCCTGGCGGCGCAGACAGAAGGAGAACTCGCCGAGCACGCGCAGGCCGAGGTTCTCCAGCACCGGCAGCAGGTCCGACAGCGGCAGCGGCGTGGCGGCATGGTAGATCCTGCCGTGCAGCTCGGCGCCGGCCTGCGCCGGCACCTGGAAACTCATGCGCAGCGGGCGCTCGGCATTCAGGCCGAGCAGGTGCTGCAGGTCGGTCAGCGCCTGGTGCGGCTCGAAACGCTCGCGATAACCGGCCGGAAAGCCGCCGGCGAAGCTGGCCAGCAGATCGCTGCCCTGGGCCTCGCCGAAGCTTTCCAGCAGCAGGCCGGCGTAGTCGTCCTGCCAGCTGCGGCAGGCCTGGATCACTTCCTGTTCGAGCTGGCGCACCTCGACCTGCGGCGGCTGGCGCGGATCGACGCGCAGGATGAACTGCACCCGCGCCAGCACCGACTCGGAGAACTCGGTCCAGTACTCGCAGTCGCTGGCGCCCAGGCGCTGCACCAGCAGCTGCTGGATCTTGCGGCGGATCTCCGAGGAATAGATCTCCCGCGGCACGTAGGCCAGGCCGTAGCAGAAGTGGCCGAACGGATCGTGACGCAGGAACAGGCGCAGGCGGTTGCGCTCCTGGATCTGCACGATGGCCACCGCGGTGGCGGTGAGTTCAGCCACCGGAGTCTGGAACAGGTCGTCGCGCGGCAGCCCCTCGAGCGTCTGCAGCAGCCCCTTGCCCAGATGGCTGCCGGGCGCAAAGCCGGAACGGCGCAGCACCTCGGCCACCTTGCCGCGCACGCAGGGAATGCGCTGCACGCTCTCGCCGTAGACCGTAGAGGTATACAGGCCCATGAAGCGGCACTCGCGCAGCACCCGCCCGTCCCCGTCCAGCTCGCGCAGGGACACGTAGTCCGGATACACCGCGCGGTGCACCCGCGCCGGCTGGTCGGCCTTGGCGAAGGCCAGCCGGCACGGCGTGCGCAGCCAGGCCAGGGCCGTGGCCGACAGCTGGCGCT
>DATCUN010000162.1:0-8135 GCA_036561825.1 Pseudomonas sp. | reverse complement strand
CCGGAAAACACCCTGCACGCCGTCGAGCTGCTCGGCGGCTGGCCGGGTGCGCTGGTGGCGCAGCAGGTGTTCAGGCACAAGACCCGCAAGGTCTCGTATCAGGTGGTGTTCTGGGGGATTGTCGCGCTGCACCAGGCGTTCTGGGTCGACTGGCTGCTGTTGGGCGGGAAGTTCGCTCGGCAGGTACTGCCGCAGTGGGTAGGGCTCCTGTAGGCGCGGATTTATCCGCGACCGGTTGCTGGCCAGCCACTATCGTGAATGAATTCGCGCCTACAGAAAATCAGCCGGCCCATCGGGCCGGCTGGATACCTCAGGCCGCGACGCCCTGGCTGCGCAGGTAGTCGTCGTAGGTGCCGCTGAAGTCGGTCACGCCGTCTTCCGACAGCTCGATGATGCGGGTGGCCAGGGAGCTGACGAACTCGCGGTCGTGGCTGACGAAGATCAGCGTGCCCGGGTAGTTCTCCAGCGCCAGGTTGAGCGCCTCGATCGACTCCATGTCGAGGTGGTTGGTCGGTTCGTCCATCACCAGCACGTTGGGCTTGTTGAGGATCAGCTTGCCGAACAGCATGCGGCCCTGTTCGCCACCGGAGATGACCTTGACCGACTTGAGGATCTCGTCGTTGCTGAACAGCATGCGGCCGAGGGTGCCGCGCACCAGCTGCTCGCCGCCCTGGGTCCACTGGCCCATCCAGTCGAACAGGGTCATGTCGTCCTCGAAATCGGAGGCGTGATCCTGGGCGTAGTAACCGACCTCGGCGCTTTCCGTCCACTTCACCGAGCCGCTGTCCGGAGTCAGGTCGCCGACCAGGGTGCGCAGCAGGGTGGTCTTGCCGATGCCGTTGGGGCCGATGATGGCTACGCGCTCGCCCGCTTCGACGCTGAAGCTGAAGTTCTTGAACAGCGGCTTGCCATCGAAGCCCTTGGACATGTGTTCGACAGTCACCGCCTGGCGGTGCAGCTTCTTGGTCTGCTCGAAGCGGATGAACGGGCTGACGCGGCTGGACGGCTTGACCTCGGCCAGCTGGATCTTGTCGATCTGCTTGGCGCGCGAGGTGGCCTGCTTGGCCTTGGAGGCGTTGGCCGAGAAGCGGCTGACGAAGGTCTGCAGTTCGGCGATCTGCGCCTTCTTCTTGGCGTTGTCGGCCAGCAGCTGCTCGCGCGACTGGGTCGCGGCGGTCATGTACTCGTCATAGTTGCCCGGGAACAGGCGCAGCTCGCCATAGTCCAGGTCCGCCATGTGCGTGCACACGCTGTTGAGGAAGTGGCGGTCGTGGGAAATGATGATCATGGTGCTGTTACGCGCCGTGAGGATGTTTTCCAGCCAGCGGATGGTGTTGATGTCCAGGTGGTTGGTCGGCTCGTCGAGCAGCAGCACGTCCGGGTTGGAGAACAGCGCCTGGGCCAGCAGCACGCGCAGTTTCCAGCCCGGTGCCACTTCGCTCATCGGGCCGAAGTGCTGGGCCAGCGGAATGCCCAGGCCGAGCAGCAGCTCACCGGCGCGGGATTCGGCGGTGTAGCCGTCCATCTCGGCGAACTCGGTTTCCAGCTCGGCCACGGCCATGCCGTCTTCCTCGCTCATTTCCGGCAGCGAGTAGATGCGATCGCGCTCGGCCTTGACCCGCCACAGCTCCTCGTGGCCCATGATCACGGTGTCGATCACGTTGAATTCTTCGTAGGCGAACTGGTCCTGGCGCAGCTTGCCCAGGCGGGTGTTGGCATCGAGCATCACCTGGCCGCTGGAAGGTTCCAGATCGCCGCCGAGGATCTTCATGAACGTCGACTTGCCGCAACCGTTGGCGCCGATCAGGCCGTAGCGGTTGCCGTTGCCGAACTTGACGGAAACGTTCTCGAACAGCGGCTTGGCGCCGAACTGCATGGTGATGTTAGCGGTGGAAATCACGAATCTGACCTGCAAGGAGAGGGCGCGGGAGCGCAAAAAACGTACATTGTAGCGTTTTGCGTCAGTCGCGGCAGCCTAAAGGATCGACGGCTTCTCAATCCGGATAACCGTGATGGGCGTCACGCATTGCTTGATGCAGAATGGTGGCCTTTTAGATCAACCTGTTACGGCGTTTATCTCGATGAACATCACGGAAATGCTGCGCATCCTGGCCAGCCAGGATGGATCCGACCTGTATCTTTCGACCGGTGCGCCGCCCTGCGCCAAGTTCAATGGTGCGCTGCGCGCGCTGAGCAAGGAGCCGCTGGGGCCGGGCGACGTGGCGAAGATCGCCGCCGAGGTGATGGATGCCGAGCAGAAGGTCGACTTCGAGCGCGAGCTGGAGATGAACCTGGCCATCTCCCTGCCCAATATCGGTCGTTTCCGGATCAACATCTTCAAGCAGCGCAACGAGGTGTCCATCGTCGCGCGCAACATCAAGCTGGATATCCCGCGTTTCGAGGATCTCAAGCTGCCACCGGTGCTGCTCGACGTGATCCTCGAGAAGCGCGGCCTGGTGCTGTTCGTCGGTGGTACCGGCTCGGGCAAGTCGACCTCGCTGGCGGCGCTGATCGACCACCGCAACCGCAACCACAGTGGTCACATCATCACCATCGAGGACCCGGTGGAGTACGTGCACAAGCACAAGAAGTCGATCATCAACCAGCGCGAGGTGGGCGTGGATACCCGCAGCTTCCAGGCGGCGCTGAAGAACACCCTGCGCCAGGCGCCGGATGTCATCCTGATCGGCGAGATCCGCGACCGCGAGACCATGGAACACGCCCTGGCCTTCTCCGAGACCGGCCACCTGGCGATCTCCACCCTGCACGCCAACAACGCCAACCAGGCGCTGGACCGCATCATCAACTTCTTCCCCGAGGAGCGTCGGCCGCAGCTGCTCAACGACCTCGGCAACAACCTCAAGGCGTTCGTCTCCCAGCGTCTGGTCAAGACCGTCGACGGCAAGCGGCGCGCCGCGGTGGAGATCCTGATGGGCACCGCGACCATCCGCGACCTGATCAAGCGGGGCGATTTCAACCTGATCAAGGAGGTCATGGAGAAGTCGCGGCCGCTGGGCATGCAGACCTTCGACCAGGCGCTGATCGATCTGGTCAACGAGGGCGCGATCAGCGAAGAGGAAGCGGTGAAGAACGCCGACTCGGCGAACAACGTGCGCCTCAAGCTCAAGCTGCACCGCGACGGCGAGGGCGGTGGTCAGGCCAAGCCTGACGATACCTCGACCTGGAGCCTGGCGCCGACCATGGAAGAGGAAGAAGAGCCGACGGCTTGATCTTCCTCGGCGCCGCCGCCTGAACGGCGCGGTGCCTGCGGGCGCACCAGTGCCGGAGTCCACCCAGGTGGCTCCGGCACTGGCGTTTCAGCTGCGCAGGTAGACCAGCACCAGATGCCAGCCGAACTGGGTCTTCAGCGGGCCGTGGACCTGATGCAGCGGCTTGCGGAATACCACGTTCTCGAACGGCTTGACCATCTGCCCCGGGCGGATCTCGCCCAGATCGCCGCCGCGCTTGCGCGAGGGGCAGAACGAATGGCGCCGGGCCAAGGTCGCGAAGTCCTCGCCTTTCTCCAGGCGCAGCTTGAGCTGCTCGGCTTCGGCGGCGGTCTTGACCAGGATGTGGCGGGCCATGGCGATGGGCATCGGCGGGGTCCTCGGGTGAATGGCAGCGGGCGCGCAGTGTAACCGAAGACCGCCAGTTTGCCTGCGCCACTGGGCAGTGGATCTGCGCCTCGCTCAGTCCCTGCGGGGGCGGGTCTTGTACAGGGAAAACAGCACGCCACCGGCCAGCAGGGTAAAGGTGACGGCCAGCGACACCGGTGCCGGGATCTTGCCGAACATGCCGGCCACAAAGATCTTCGCGCCGATGAATACCAGCACCAGCGCCAGGGCGTACTTCAGATAGACGAAGCGGTGGATCATCGCCGCCAGGGCGAAGTACAGGGCGCGCAGGCCGAGCACGGCAAAGATGTTCGAGGTGTAGACGATGAAGGGATCCTGGGTGATGGCGAAGATCGCCGGGATGCTGTCCACGGCGAACAGCAGGTCGGCCAGTTCGATCAGCACCAGGGCGAGCAGCAGCGGGGTGGCATGGCGTCGCAGGTGACCGGCAGCATCCGGCAGCTGGACGAAGAAGTGGTGCTCGTGCAGTTGCTCGGTGACCCGCATGCGCCGGCGCAGCAGGAGCACCAGCGGGTTTCTGGCCAGCAGGCCGGGGCTGTCGTCGAGGGGGCTGAACAGCATTTTCACCCCGGTTGCCAGCAGGAACACGCCGAAGGCGTGGAGAACCCACTCGAAATGGTGGATCAGCGCCGCGCCCAGGCCGATCATCAGCGCCCGCAGCACGATCACGCCGAGAATGCCCCAGAACAGCACATCGTGCTGGTAACGGCGGGGAATGCCGAAGAAGCCGAAGATCATCGCCATGATGAACACATTGTCCATCGACAGTGATTTCTCGATCAGGAAGCCGGTGTAGTACTCCAGCGCGCTGGTGGCGCCCATCTGGTACCAGACCCAGGCGCCGAAGCAGAGGCCGACACTGATATAGCCGGCGGACAGCCAGAGGCTGGCGCCGATGCCGATTTCCCGATGGTCGCGGTGCAGGACACCGAGGTCGAAGGCCAGCAGGGCGAAGACGAGCAGGAAGAAGGTCAGCCACAGCCAGGTGGCGGTGCCGAGAACATCGGCGAAGAGGACAGCTTGCAGTGCGTGCATGACACCCTCCGGACACCGCTTGTCGGCGTCAGCGACTCCGACATGGCGGCTGTCGACCGTCAGAGGGGCCCGGGGTCGTTGAAGAATCTAGGTCGTGCGCGGCAATCAGGCAAGCGGGCTTTGGTTACAGGATTTTCCGGCCATGCGCGGGTGGCGGGGTGACCGGGTCGAGCCGCGTCGCACTCGGGCCCTGCGGTGCGGCATGCGCCGCCCGCGGCCCGATCCTGCGCCGGATCAGTAGACCCAGACTTCCACGCGACGGTTCTTCTCGCGGCCTTCTTCGCTATCGTTGGAGGCCACTGGCAGGGCATCGCCGAGGCCGCTGACTTCGCGCACCAGCACGCCGCTCTTCACCAGTTCGCGCTGGACGGCGACGGCCCGCAGCTTGGACAGCAGCAAGGCGCGCTCGGGGTTGTCGTTCTTCGGGTCGCCGAAACCGACCAGCACCACCTGGCTCATCATCTTGTTGTTGTCCTTCAGGTAGCGCAGTACCCGGCGTACGTCGCGCAGGGCCTTGTTGTCGAGCTCGGCGCTGCCTTCGGCGAAGCGGAAGTTGACGGCCAGACGCTGGGCATCGGTCGCCAGCGTGCGGTAGCCGGCCGGCATGTCGCCGTTGAGCTGGACCTTCATCGCCTTCACGGTCTGCGAGATGAAGCCGCTCTTGGCGACGATTTCCTGGCCGCGCGGGCTGTGGGCGAAGCTGACCAGTTGCTGGGCCCAGGGATTGGTTTCGTTCGGCTTGACGTAAAGGAACAGGCGACGCGACAGCGGATAATCCTCGGTGGCCACCAGTTCGGCGCTCGGCTGCATCGGCTGCGAGTCGCCGGCACTGATCGCCAGTGCCTTGGCCTGGCGGATGTAGGGCAGGCCGATGAAGCCGATGCCCTGTGCGTCGCCGCTGACCGAGTCGGACAGCTGGGTGCTCGACTCGAAGCGCTTCGCGGTAGCGGCCAGGCTCTTGCCCTGGCTGGTCAGCACCAGTTCCTTGAAGGTGTCCCAGGTGCCTGAGTTGTCGTCGCGGGCGTACAGGTTGATCGCGCCGCCACGGCCGCCCAGCTCCTCCCAGGTCTTCACCTCGCCGGCGAATACCTTGGCCAGCTGCGGTACCGACAACGCCTTAAGCGGGTTGGATGGGTGCAGGATCACCGCCAGGCCGTCGATGGCGATAACCTGCTCGCCTTCCGGACTCTTCAGGTCACCGAACTTGACGAGGCTGGCGGCTTCGCTGTCCTTGATCGGTCGCGAGGAAGCGGCCAGATCGGCGCTGCCGTTGCCCAGGGCGACAAAGCCGGTGCTCGAGCCGTGCGCGGCCACCTGGATGTTGACCATGCGGCCCTTGTCGTCACGCGCGGTGACCCGCTGCTCGTTCTCGCCGCCGGGCACGATGCGCACATCGGTGAAGCCTTCCTTCTCCAGCAGGCCGCCGACCAGCGCCGGGCCCAGCTTGGCGCCGATGGTGTTGGAGCCCTGGATGCTCAGTGCCGGCTGGCCATCGGTTGGCAGGGGCAGGGCGGCAAAGCTGCCGGTGGGGATGGCGGTGGCCAGCAGCCCGCCGAGCAGCAGGTGGGCACGGAGGGAACGCTGAAGGGGGAGGCGCAGCATGGCGGCAGGGAACCTTGTTGGTCAGGTTTGAGGATGCCGCGCAGAATAAGTCAGTAAAATGACAGCATGGTGACAGCTGGCGTGACAGGCCCGTGGCAGAGCGTCGCAATGGCGACTCAGTCGAGTTGCAGCCACACCGGCGCGTGATCCGACGGCTTGTCCATGCCGCGCAGCTCGTAGTCGATGCCCGCGGCTTGCAGGCGTGGCGTCAGGCCGCTCGAGGTCATGATCAGGTCGATGCGCAGGCCGCGCTTGGGCTGGTCCTCGAAGCCGCGGCTGCGGTAGTCGAACCAGCTGAAGCGGTCGTTCACCTCGGGGTGCAGTGCCCGGAAGCTGTCCACCAGACCCCAGCCGTGCAGGCGGGCCATCCACTCGCGCTCCTCCGGCAGGAAGCTGCACTTGCCGCTGCGCAGCCAGCGCTTGGCGTTTTCCGCGCCGATGCCGATGTCGCTGTCCTGCGGCGAGATATTGAAGTCGCCCATCACCACCACGGCCTGTGCGGGGCTGAACTGCTCTTCGAGCAGGCGCTGCAGGTCGGCGTAGAACTGCGTCTTGGCCGGGAACTTGGTTGCGTGGTTGCGGCTCTCGCCCTGCGGGAAGTAGCCGTTGAACACGTGCAGCGGCTGGCCATGGGCGTCGGTGAAGGTGGCGCCGATGAAGCGCCGCTGCGACTCCTCGCCGTCCCACGGGAAGCCCTTGACCAGGTTCTGCGGCGCCTGGCGCGAGAGCAGGGCGACGCCATAGTGGCCCTTCTGGCCGTGATACTCGACGTGATAGCCGAGCGCCTCGACCGCGGCGCGGGGAAACTGCTCGTCCGCCACCTTGGTTTCCTGCAGACCGATGACATCCGGCTGGTGCCGCTCGATCAGCTCAGCCAGCTGATGAGGACGTGCGCGCAAGCCATTGATATTGAAGGAAACGAGTTTCATGGGCGGTTTTCCGTGGGTGACAGTTCGAGGGCGATCCTAGCCGATCGTCCCCGTCCCGGCCACCGTGCGGCGCTGGCCAGTACCAGCTCGAAATGCATGGATTTGCCTGTTCGGCCGCATGCTAGGCTTTCGGCACGCCGCTGTCGGGATGCTTTCTGCGCTGACGGGGCGCGGAATAGCTCTTTCGAAGCTCTAGGTTTCGTACTTAACCAATTTAAAATAAAGGATTCTAGCAATGAGCCAAGTGACCCTGAAGGGCAACCCGGTGCGCGTGGATGGCCAGCTGCCGCAGGTCGGTGCCCAGGCCCCGGCCTTCCGCCTGGTAGCCGCCGACCTGTCCGACAAGTCCCTCGCCGACTTCGCCGGCCAGCGCAAGGTGTTGAACATCTTCCCCAGCATCGATACCCCGACCTGCGCCACCTCGGTGCGCAAGTTCAACGTCGAGGCCAGTAAGCTGAGCAATACCGTGGTGTTGTGCGTCTCGGCCGACCTGCCGTTCGCGCAGAAGCGCTTCTGCGCCGCGGAAGGCCTGGACAAGGTGGTCAGCCTGTCGACCCTGCGCGGTCGCGAGTTCCTCAAGGATTACGGCGTGGCCATCGCCGAAGGCCCGCTGACCGGCCTGGCCGCCCGCGCCGTGGTGGTGCTGGACGAGAACGACAAGGTGCTGCACAGCCAACTGGTAGCCGAGATCGGCAACGAGCCGGACTACGCGGCGGCGCTTGCGGTGCTCTGAGTCGCCAGGCTCCCGAAGCCTGCCTCGGTGGGCTGGCATGGTTGCCGGCCTGAGCGTAGAGGTCAGGCGACCAGGCAACAAAAAGCCCGCTTTCGCGGGCTTTTTGTTGTGAACGCTGGGCTCGGCGTGGTCGTGATCAGCGGCCCATGCCATTGCTGATGGCGCCGCCGGCAGCGCCGCCGAGGCCCGCGCCGACCGCAC
>DATCUN010000161.1:0-1509 GCA_036561825.1 Pseudomonas sp. | reverse complement strand
CAGCGCGGTCTGCGTCTGCGCCATCAGCTGCTCCACGGTCTGCGCGGCCTGGGCGCCGGTGTCGGTGCCCTGCAGCTTCATCGCGCCCAGCACGTGCTCCCAGGGGCCCTGCATCGGGCCGGCCACGCCCAGCGCGGCCTTGGTCACCGTGGCGAAAAAGGTGTCCTCCATCTTCTCGATGTTGGCCAGCGCGCCCTTGAGCTGCTTCTCCTGCAGCCCCGCGCCCTGGTCGACGAACTGCTGCAGCGCCTTGCGGTTGGCCTCGACGGCCTGCAGCAGCGCCGCGTCCATGCCGCTGAACGCCTTGGTCAGCAGCGCTTCCACGTCGATCGGGCTGGCGACGTTCTGCGCCGCGCCGGCGGTCGCCGCGGTCGTCACGGTCGACAGCACCTTCTTGATGTTCGCCATCGTCAGCTCGCGGCCCTGCAACGCCTTCAGCGTCGCCTCGCTGACGGCCCGGCGCAGCGTCTCGCCCTGCTGGGCGGTGGCCTCGGAGAACATCTTGACGATCGCGTCCTGGTCGATCCCTGCCTTGATCATTGAATCTCCTCGAGAGTGGGTGAAGGGAAGCGCCGCGCGCTCACTGCATGTGCTGGCCGCCGTTGATCGCGATGTTCGCGCCCGTGACGAAGGCCGCTTCCTCGGACGCCAGGTAGATCACCAGACCGGCGACCTCTTCGGGCTTGCCGAGGCGGCCGATCGGGATCTGCGGCAGGATCTTGGTGTTCAGCACGTCCTCGGGGATCGCGGTGACCATCTTGGTGCCGATGTAGCCCGGCGAGATGGTGTTGACGGTGACGTTCTTCTTCGCGACCTCGAGTGCCAGCGCCTTGGTGAAGCCGTGCACGCCGGCCTTGGCCGCCGAGTAGTTGGTCTGGCCGAACGCACCCTTGCTGCCGTTGACCGACGAGATGTTGATCACCCGGCCCCAGCCGCGCTCGACCATGCCGTCGGCGACCTGCTTGGTCATGTTGAACAGGCTGTCGAGGTTGGTGCGCATCACCGCGTCCCAGTTGACCTTGTCCATCTTCTTGAACGTGGTGTCGCGGGTGATGCCGGCGTTGTTGACCAGGATGTCGACCGCGCCCACCTTGCTCTGCACCTCGGCCACGGCCTTGGTGCAGGAGTCGAAGTCGGCCACATCGCAGGCCACCGCGGTGATCTCGTAGCCGTTCTTCTTCATCGCGGCGACCCATTCGGTCGACTTGGTGTTGCTCGGCGAGTAGGTCACGACGACCTGGTAGCCGGCATCGACCATCTTGGTCGAGATCGTCTCGCCCAGCCCGCCCATGCCGCCGGTGACCAGGACCACGCGTTGCTTTGCTGCCATCGTTGTATCTCCTTGTTGATTGAAAACGGAGGTGCGCCGTTCGGACGAGTGTTACCGGCGCGTGCCGGGCCGCGCAAGAGGGGTTCCACAGGCGCGGCGGCGAATCGGCGCTTGACCGGGATCAAGGCCGCCGCGCGGGCCGGCGCCTAGATTGGCGGGTGGACACGCTCACTGCCGCC
>DATCUN010000160.1:0-4773 GCA_036561825.1 Pseudomonas sp. | reverse complement strand
CGGCTGCACCGCGCCGAGTGCGGTACGCGCCCAGCCCGGTTGGGAGGAACACCTCGGCGAGGTGTTCGGCGCGCGCTTCCCGCAGGGCGCCGGCAGCCGCCTGCGCCTGCGCATCGCCCACCCGATGGACAACGGCCTCTCCGGCGGCATCCCCGAGTTCTACATCGAGCGCGCCGAGCTGCGCGGCGCGGCCGGCGCGGTGCTGGCCAGCCTGGAGCTGCATCCCTCGGTCAGCGAGAACCCGACCCTGACCCTGCAGCTGGACGGGCAGGACGCCGGCCAGCAGCTGTGGCTGCGCGACAACAACGGCAACGAGTTCGAGGCGGGGTTCTGAGTGGCCAGTCCTCGTGGTGCCGGATGGTGCGCGCGGCGCACCATCCGGCTCAGGACGCTGCGTGGGTAGGGTGCGCCGTGCGCACCCAGCACACCGATCAACCGGAAAGGAGGCACCATGCGTCTGTTCAGCCTGCTTGTGGCGACTATCCTCAGCCTGCCGCTGGCGGCGGCCGAGCTGGCCTACGAGCTCGAGCCCCGGCAGATCGCCGCGGACACCTGGCTGCTGGAAGGCAGCACGGAGAACTTCGCGGCGAGCAACGGCGGCAACATCGTCAACGTGGCGTTCATCGTCACCGACGCCGGCGTGGTGCTGATCGACACCGGCATCTCGAAGCGTTACGGCGAAGCCCTGCGCGCGGCGATCGGCCGGGTCACCGACAAGCCCATCGCGCTGGCGATCAACACCCACCACCACCCCGACCACGTGTTCGGCAACCAGGCCTTCAGCGATGTGCCCATCGCGTCGCTGGCGCATACCCGCGAGCTGCTGGCCGAACAGGGCGGCGCCTTCGCCGACAACCTGTACCGCCTGCTCGGCGACTGGATGCGCGGCACCGAGGTGCTGCTGCCCGGCGAGACCCTCGAGCCCGGCGTGCGCGAGATCGGCGGCCACCGCCTGCAGCTGCTGGCCTTCAGCGGCCATACCGGCGCCGACCTGGCGATCTTCGACCAGACCACCGGCGTGCTGTTCGCCGCCGACCTGGTGTTCTACCAGCGCGCGCTGACCACCCCGCAGACGCCGGGCCTGGACGTCTGGCTGGCCGATCTGGATGCGCTGGAGAAACTGCCGTACACGCTGCTGGTGCCCGGCCACGGCCCGGTGGCGACCGGCCACGAACCCTTCGTGCAGATGCGCGACTACCTCGGCTGGCTCGACGGCCTGCTGCGCGCGGCAGTGGCCGAGGGCCAGGACATGAACGAGGCGATGCGCGCGCCGATCCCCGAGCGCTTCGCCGCCATCAGCCAGGCCCGCTTCGAGCTGACCCGTACGGTCAGCCACCTGTACCCGAAATACGAGGCGCGGGTGTTCCAGAGGGTCGACCGGCAGGATTAAGCTGCTGCGCGGCCCGCGCGATGCGGGCCGCTCCTCTTCTTCGCCATTCCCTCAGGAGAACTCCCCATGCAGGTCATCAGACTCCAGGCGCCCGGCGGTCTCGACCGTTTCCAACTGCTCGCAGAGCAGGACCCGGGGCAGCCCGGGGCGGGCGAGATCCGCGTGCGGGTGCACGCCAGCTCGCTCAACTACCACGACTACCTGATCGCCAGCGGGGCCTGGCCGACCGTCGACGGCCGCATCCCGATGTCGGATGCCGGCGGCGTGGTCGAGGCGGTGGGCGCGGGCGTCAGCGAGTTCGCGGTGGGCGATCACGTGCTGTCCTGCTTCTTCCCGCGCTGGCAGGACGGCCCGCCGACGGTGAGCGACTTCGCCGAGGTGCCCGGCGATGGCTGGGACGGCTACGCCCGTGAGGTGGTGGTGTGCCCGGCGAGCTGGTTCACCCGCGCGCCGCAGGGCTACAGCCATGCCGAGGCGGCGACCCTGACCACCGCCGGGCTGACCGCCTGGCGCGCGCTGGTGGTCAACGGCGGCCTCAAGGCCGGCGACAGCGTGCTGGTGCTCGGCAGCGGCGGGGTGTCGATCTTCGCCCTGCAGTTCGCCAAGGCCATGGGCGCCACCGTGCTGGCCACCTCGTCGTCCGACGCCAAGCTGGCGCGCATGCGCGAGCTGGGCGCCGACCATTGCATCAACTACCGGCAGACGCCCGAGTGGGGCGCGGTGGTGCGCGAGCTGACCGGCGGGCGCGGCGTCGACCACGTCATCGAGGTCGGCGGCCCGGGCACCCTGGCGCAGTCGATCGCCGCCGTGCGCACCGGCGGGCATATCGCCCTGATCGGCGTGCTGACCGGCCATGCCGGCGAGGTGCCGACCACCCTGCTGATGGCCAAGCAGGCGCGCGTGCAGGGGCTGATCGTCGGCAGCCGCCGCGAGCAGGTCGACATGGTGCGCGCCATCGACGCCATCGGCCTGCGTCCGGTGATCGACCGCCGCTTCGCCCTGGCGGACATCGGCGCGGCGTTCCGCCACCAGGAAAGCGGTGCCCACCTCGGCAAGATCTGCCTCGAGTTCTGAGTCCCTGCCGGCGCGGGAGCAACCTCCCGCGCCCCTGGACTTCCTGCGTTGCGCTGACTTCCGGCGCCCGGCGCGCCCTTGCGACGCTGGGTATTGCTACCAAGGAAGCATGTCTTTGCTCCCCGCGATCAATTGTTGCGCCACCCCCTGCGGCGAAGAATTCGCTGCAGACCGGGAAAAATTCCCGGCAATAACAATGAACCCGCAGAGGTAGCCGTATGAAGCACTCCGGTCTCACCCATACTTTCGCTAGGACCACCTTGGGCCTCGCGCTGGCACTGTCCGGCATGTCGGCCTGGGCCGTCACCGACGACGACATCCTCAAGGATGCGCAGACCCCCGGCGAGGTGGTCACCAACGGTCTCGGCCTGCAGGGCCAGCGCTACAGCCCCATGGACACCCTCAACGCCGACAACGTCACCCAGCTGCGTCCGGTGTGGGCGTTCTCCTTCGGCGGCGAGAAGCAGCGCGGCCAGCAGGCCCAGCCGCTGGTCAAGGATGGCGTGATGTACATGACCGCCTCCTACTCGCGGGTGTTCGCGGTGGATGCGCGCACTGGCAAGGAGCTGTGGCAGTACGACGCGCGCCTGCCCGACGGCATCATGCCGTGCTGCGACGTGATCAACCGCGGCGTGGCGCTGTACGACAACCTGGTGATCTTCGGCACCCTCGACGCCAAGCTGGTGGCGCTCGACAAGGACACCGGCAAGGTGGTGTGGAAGAAGACCGTGGCCGACTACAAGGCCGGCTACTCGATCACCGCGGCGCCGCTGGTGGTCAACGGCAAGCTGATCACCGGCGTGTCCGGCGGCGAGTTCGGCGTGGTCGGCAAGATCGAGGCCTACAACCCGAAGAACGGCGAACTGCTGTGGACCCGGCCGACCGTGGAAGGCCACATGGGCTACGTCTACAAGGACGGCAAGCCGGTCGAGCACGGCATCACCGGCGGCGAGGCCGGCAAGTCCTGGCCGGGCGACCTGTGGAAGACTGGTGGCGCCGCGCCCTGGCTGGGCGGCTACTACGACCCGGAAACCAACCAGCTGCTGTTCGGTACCGGCAACCCGTCGCCGTGGAACTCGCACCTGCGCCCGGGCGACAACCTCTACTCGTCCTCGCGTCTGGCACTGAACCCGGACGACGGCACCATCAAGTGGCACTTCCAGTCCACCCCGCACGACGGTTGGGACTACGACGGCGTCAACGAGCTGGTGTCGTTCAACTACCAGGAAGGCGGCAAGACCATCAAGGCGGCCGGCACCGCCGACCGTAACGGCTTCTTCTACGTCCTCGACCGCACCAACGGCAAGTTCATCCGCGGCTTCCCGTTCGTCGACAAGATCACCTGGGCCAAGGGCCTGGATAAGGACGGCCGGCCGATCTACAACGAGGACAACCGTCCGGGCAAGCCGGGCGATGCCGGCGCGCAGGGCAAGACGGTGACCGTGGCGCCGTCGTTCCTCGGCGGCAAGAACTGGATGCCGATGGCCTACAGCCAGGACACCGGGCTGTTCTACGTGCCCTCCAACGAGTGGAGCATGGACATCTGGAACGAGGGCACCGCCTACAAGAAGGGCGCGGCCTACCTCGGTGCCGGCTTCACCATCCACCCGCTCAACGAGGACTACATCGGCGTGCTGCGCGCCATCGACCCGAAGACCGGCAAGGAAGTCTGGCGCTACAAGAACTACGCGCCGCTGTGGGGCGGCGTGCTGGCCACCAAGGGCAACCTGGTGTTCACCGGCAACCCGGAAGGCTTCCTGATGGCCTTCGACGCCAAGACCGGCAAGAAGCTCTACGAGTTCAACACCGGCTCGGGCGTGATCGGCTCGCCGATCACCTGGGAGCAGGACGGCGAGCAGTACGTCTCGGTGCTGTCCGGCTGGGGTGGTGCGGTGCCGCTGTGGGGCGGCGAGGTAGCCAAGCGCATCAAGGACTTCAACCAGGGCGGCATGGTGTGGACCTTCAAGCTGCCGAAGGAAGTGGCGGCGGTCGCCAAGCGCTGATCGTCAGGGGGTGATGCCAGCAGAAGGGGTCGGCCAGGTGCCGACCCCTTCGCATTTGTGCCGCTGGACGCCCGCCACGGCGGCGGGTAGCTTCTAGGCTCACTCGGCTCTACTACCAAATAACGAGATTCTGTAGCCCTTCGCGTGATACCCGCAGGGCAGCGCGGCTGACACCATCAACCCACAGTCCGCGCAGAACCAGATCGGACCGCAACAATAAAAGAGAGGCCATGAGCATGATCTACGCACAACCGGGTACCGCTGGCGCCATCCTTTCCCTCAAGCCGCGCTACGGCAACTTCATCG
>DATCUN010000159.1:0-36224 GCA_036561825.1 Pseudomonas sp. | reverse complement strand
ATCGCTTGCCGCACTGGTCAAGGATCTGCCGCGCAGTCTGCAATGGGGCGTGATGATCAGCGACGGCACCCTGTTCATCACCGACGAGCGTGGCCAGTTCGAGGTGTCGCTGGAGTGGCTGCTGGGCGAGCGTTGAACGGCACCGGTCGGCTGAATCGCGATTGGCGGCCTGCTGACGGTGCATTGCTGTATGCTTTTGCGCCGATTTTCTCCGGCGCCCGTGCCGAAGAGCCGTGACCGGAAAGCCAGCCGATGCGCATCGAACCCCGCCCTTTACCTGAAATCCTGCCCGAACTCGGCGATCTGCCGCCGCTGCTGACTCGTCTGTATGCGGCGCGCGGCGTGCGCTCGGCCAGCGAGCTGGATAAGGCGCTAGCGCGGCTGATTCCCTACAACCAGCTCAAGGGCATCGACCGTGCAGTCGAGTTGCTGGTCGAGGCGCTGGATAAGCGCCAGCGCATCCTCTTCGTTGGTGATTTCGATGCCGATGGCGCCACTGCGAGCACGGTCGGCGTGCTTGGCCTGCGCCAGCTGGGCGCGGCGCATGTCGACTATCTGGTGCCCAATCGCTTCGAGTACGGCTACGGCCTCACCCCGGAAATCGTCGCCGTGGCGCTACAGCGCGAGCCCGATCTGCTGGTGACCGTGGACAACGGCATCTCCAGCGTCGAAGGCGTCGCGGCGGCCAAGGCAGCCGGGCTCCGGGTGCTGGTGACCGACCATCACCTGCCGGGTCACGAGCTGCCGGCGGCCGATGCGATCGTCAATCCGAACCAGCCCGAATGCGCGTTCCCGAGCAAATGCATGGCCGGTGTGGGGGTGATCTTCTATGTGCTGCTGGCACTGCGCGCGCGCCTGCGCGACCTGGACTGGTTCACGCGCAACGGCTGGAGCGAGCCGAATCTGGCCGAACTGCTCGATCTGGTGGCGCTGGGCAGCGTCGCCGACGTGGTGCCGCTGGACGCCAACAACCGCATCCTCGTGCATCAGGGACTGGCGCGGATTCGTGCCGGGAGGGCGCGGCCGGGGTTGCGGGCGATTCTCGAAGTCGCCGGGCGCGATCATCGGCGCATCACTTCTACCGATCTGGGCTTCATCCTCGGCCCGCGCTTGAACGCCGCGGGGCGGCTGGATGATATGAGCCTGGGCATCGAGTGCCTGCTCTGCGAGGACGAGGCGCTGGCCCGCGACATGGCCCAGCAGCTCGACCAGCTCAACCACGACCGCAAGGCCATCGAGCAGGGCATGCAGCGCGAGGCGCTGGCCCAGCTCAAGGACCTGCAGGTGGACGAATTGCCGTTCGGCCTGTGCCTGTTCGACGCCGACTGGCACCAGGGCGTGATCGGCATCCTCGCCTCGCGGCTCAAGGAGCGCTACCACCGCCCGACCATCGCCTTCGCCGATGCCGGCGACGGCGTGCTCAAGGGCTCGGCGCGCTCGGTGCCGGGCTTCCACATCCGCGATGCGCTGGATGCGGTGGCCGCGCGCCATCCGGGGCTGATCAGCAAGTTCGGCGGCCACGCCATGGCCGCCGGCCTGTCGCTGCCGCAGGCGAACTTCGCTGCCTTCGCCGCCGCCTTCGATGCCGAGGTGCGCCGCCAGCTGGTGGAGGACGACCTCACCGGTCGCCTGCTCACCGACGGCCAGCTGGCGGCCGACGAGTTCCGCCTCGAGCTGGCCCAGTCGCTGCGCCAGGCCGGCCCCTGGGGCCAGCACTTCCCCGAGCCGCTGTTCCATGGCGTATTCGAGATCATCCAGCAGCGCATCGTCGGCGAGCGCCATCTCAAGCTGGTGCTGAAGAGCGAATGCGGCGGCGCCCAGCTGGACGCCATCGCCTTCAACGTCGACCGCGAGGTCTGGCCCAATCCGACCGTGCGCTGGGCCGAGGTGGCCTACAAGCTGGACGTCAACGAGTACCGCGGCCAGGAAAGCGTGCAGCTGCTGGTGGCGCATCTCGAGCCACGCTGACCGTTGCCCCGCTGAGGGTTCCACGCGCCTGCGCGGGAACCCTCCCTTGCACGCGCCGTCTCCTGCTGCGGTCTGGATCGGGGCGCGACGGGCGCGCCCCTTGATTCTCCCCGCCACTGGCGCAATATCCGCAAGATAACGGACGACTTGCGGAGCCTCGCCATGATCCAGCTGTTCCAGCCGCTGACTTTGCGGCAACTGACCCTGCCCAACCGCATCGTGGTCTCGCCGATGTGCCAGTACAGCGCCCGCGATGGCCTGGCCAACGACTGGCATCTGGTGCACCTGGGCAGTCGTGCCACCGGTGGCGCGGGGCTGATCATCTTCGAGGCCACCGGCGTCACGCCCGAAGGGCGGATCAGCCCGCAGTGCCTGGGCCTGTGGTCCGACGAGCAGATCGAGCCGCTGCGGCGCATCACCCGCTTCATCGACAGCCAGGGCTCGGTGGCCGGCATCCAGCTGGCGCATGCCGGGCGCAAGGCCGGCACCTGGCGGCCGTGGGAAGGCAAGCCGGGCTCGGTGCCGCTGGAACAGGGGGGCTGGACGCCACTGGCGCCGTCGGCCATCGCCTTCGACCCGCACCATCACGTCCCGCAGGCCATGAGCCGCGAGCAGATCGCCGCGCTGGTGCAGGACTTCGCCCGCGCCGCCGAGCGCGCCCTCAAGGCCGGCTTCAAGGTGGTCGAGGTGCATGCGGCCCACGGCTACCTGCTGCACCAGTTCCTCTCGCCGCTGAGCAACCAGCGCGACGACGAGTACGGTGGCAGCTTCGCCAACCGTAGCCGTCTGCTGCTGGAGGTGGTCGATGCGGTGCGCGCAGTGTGGCCGGCCGAGCTGCCGCTGTTCGTGCGCCTGTCCGCCACCGACTGGGTGGACGGCGGCTGGAGCGAGCGGGAAACCGTCGAGCTGAGCGCGCAGCTGCGCGAGCGTGGCGTCGACCTGATCGACGTGTCCTCCGGCGGCCTGGCGGCCAACGCGCAGATCCCGATCGGGCCGGGCTATCAGGCACGCTTCGCCGAGCGCGTGCGCCGCGAGGCCGGCATTCCGACGGGGGCGGTGGGGCTGATCACCGAGCCGGCGCAGGCCGAGCATGTGCTGCGTTGCGAGCAGGCCGATCTGATCCTGCTGGCCCGCGAGCTGCTGCGCGACCCCTACTGGCCGCTGCATGCCGCCGAGGCGCTCGGCCATCGACTGCCCTGGCCACCGCAGTACGTGCGCGCCGCCCAGCGCGACACGCCGATCCGCGAGCTGGGGGAGGATCTGGACTGAGCGTTACATGCGCTTGCAGTTTCCAGGGCCGCCTGCCGCCGTGGCGGCGGCATAATCGGCCGATCTTCACAGGAGCGTGACCCATGGATACCCGCAGTCTGCTCGACCAGTTGCTCAAGGCCGCCCCCGGCCTGCTCGGCAGCGCTGGCAGTCAATCGAAACCGCGCCACGCTGAGCGCACCGCCGACAAGGACAGCGGGCTGGGCAGCCTGTTGTCGGGCGCGGCCGGCGGAGGGCTGGCGGCCGGCGCCATAGGCCTGCTGCTGGGCAACAAGAAAGCCCGCAAATACGGTGGCAAGGCCCTGACCTACGGCGGCCTGGCCGCCCTCGGGGTGATGGCCTGGAAGGCCTACAGCAACTGGCAGCAGCAACAGGGCGCCGTGAGCCCGTCAGCCAGCGAGTCGCCGCAGACCGTCGACCGCCTGCCGCCGCAGCAGGCCGAGCAGCACAGTCATGCGATCCTGCAGGCGGTGATCGCCGCGGCCAAGGCCGATGGCCATATCGACGAGCGCGAGCGCCAGCTGATCGACGCCGAGGTGGCCAAGCTCAGCCAGGATCCGCAGTTGCTGCAGTGGGTCGACCGCGAGCTGCACCAGCCGCTGGACCCGGCGGCGGTGGCCCGCGCGGCGCAGACCCCGGAGATGGCGGCGGAAATGTACCTGGCCAGCCTGCTGCTGGTGGACGAGCAGAACTTCATGGAGCGCGCCTACCTGGACGAACTGGCTCGCCAGCTACGCCTCGACCCGGCGCTGCGCGGCGAGCTGGACCGCCAGGTGCAGCAGGCGCAGTAACGGCATCAGCCAGCGGCGCGGTACTCCGGCAGCTCGATCAGGCGCAACTTGAGGAAGTCCACCAGCTGGCGCACCTTGGGGGAGAGGTTGCGCTGCGGCGGATACAGTGCCCACACCGCGGTGTGCGGCGGCCGGTGATCCTCGAGCAAGGCGAGCAGCGCGCCGCTCTTGAGGTGTTCCTGCACATAGTAGTCGGGCAGCTGGCACAGGCCGAAGCCGCGCAGGGCGGCGTCGAGCACCGCGGGGCCGCTGTTGCAGCGCCAGTTGCCCTGCACGCGCAGCTGCTGTTCCCGGCCGTCGTCGGCGAAGGTCCACACATCGCTGCTGCCGATCAGGCAGTTGTGCCGCGCCAGCTCGGCCAGGCTCTGCGGTGCGCCGGCGCGCGCGAGGTAGGCGGGCGCCGCGCACAGGTACATCTCCCGCGGCGCCAGGCGGGTCGCCACCAGTCGCTCGTCGCCCAAGCGACCGAGGCGGATGGCCAGGTCGAGGCCCTCGTGCAGCAGGTCCAGGGTCCGGTTGGTCAGCTGGATCTCCACGCTCAGCTGCGGATGCAGGCTCATGAACTCGTTGACCAGCGGCACCACGAAGCGCTCGCCGTAGGCCACCCCGCAGGTCATGCGTAGCAGGCCCTTGGGCTCCGCGGACAGATCGCTGACCGCGCGCCAGGCCTCGTCGCGGGCGTCCAGCAGGTTGCGGCAGTGCTGCAGAAAGGTCTGCCCGGCCTCGGTCAGGCTGACCCGCCGGGTGCTGCGATACAGCAGGCGGGCCTGCAGGCACTCCTCGAGGCGAGCGATCTGCCGGCTGACATGCGAGGAGGAGACGCCGAGGTGTTCGGCGGCAGCTGTGAACTGGCCGCACTCGGCCACGGCGACGAATTCGTCCAGTCCTTCCCAGCGGTTCATGGCGGCTCCTTGGGTGGTGGGATTATCCCCGTACAGCAATAATATTTTGCCTGGGCGTCGATTACTCGTTGTTCTGTGCTGATCTACACTTTGTGCCATTCGTTGTGGCGTGGCGCTTTGGTTTTCGCCGCGCATGGCCCTTATCGTTTCCAGGAGTTCCGCATGATCAAGTCGCGTGCCGCCGTAGCCTTTGCTCCCAACCAGCCGCTGCAAATCGTCGAGGTGGATGTGGAGGCGCCGAAGAAGGGCGAGGTGCTGGTGCGCATCGTCGCCACCGGCGTGTGCCATACCGATGCCTATACCCTGTCGGGGCAGGACTCCGAAGGCGTGTTCCCGTGCATTCTCGGCCACGAGGGCGGCGGTATCGTCGAAGCGGTGGGCGAGGGCGTCACCTCGCTGCAGGTGGGCGACCACGTGATCCCGCTATATACCGCCGAGTGCGGCGAGTGCAAGTTCTGCAAGTCCGGCAAGACCAACCTGTGCAGCGCGGTGCGCGCCACCCAGGGCAAGGGCCTGATGCCGGACGGCACCAGCCGTTTCAGCTACCAGGGCCAGCCGATCTACCACTACATGGGGTGCTCGACCTTTTCCGAGTACACCGTGCTGCCGGAAGTCTCCCTGGCCAAGATCCCCAAGGAGGCGCCGCTGGAGAAGGTCTGCCTGCTCGGCTGCGGCGTGACCACCGGCATCGGTGCGGTGCTCAACACCGCCAAGGTCACCGAAGGCGCCACCGTGGCGATCTTCGGCCTGGGCGGCATCGGCCTGGCGGCGATCATCGGCGCCAAGATGGCCAAGGCTTCGCGCATCATCGGCATCGACATCAACCCGGCCAAGGAGGCCGTGGCCCGCGAGCTGGGCCTCACCGACTTCGTCAACCCCAAGGACCACGCCAAGCCGATCCAGGAGGTGATCGTCGAGATGACCGACGGCGGCGTGGACTATTCCTTCGAGTGCATCGGCAACGTGCAGCTGATGCGCGCGGCGCTGGAGTGCTGCCACAAGGGTTGGGGCGAGTCGACCATCATCGGCGTGGCGCCGGCCGGCGCCGAGATCAGCACCCGGCCGTTCCAGCTGGTCACCGGTCGCGTCTGGCGCGGCAGCGCCTTCGGCGGCGTCAAGGGTCGCAGCGAGCTGCCGAGCTACGTGGAAAAGGCGCAGAAGGGCGAAATCCCGCTGGATACCTTCATCACCCACACCATGGGTCTGGAGGACATCAACAAGGCCTTCGACCTGATGCACGAGGGCAAGAGCATCCGTACCGTCATCCACTTCTGAAGCTGAACCGCGAGGTTCTCTGGCCCCGCGGGTCTCTCGTAGGGTGCGCCGTGCGCACCGAAACCCATGGGTGCGCACGGCGCACCCTACGGAGTGGTTCATGACCCTCGAAATCATTTCCAGCAACAAGAGCTTCGGCGGCTGGCACAACCGCTACCGTCACCGTTCGGCCACGCTGAACTGCGAGATGGTGTTCGCCGTCTACCTGCCGCCGCAGGCAGAGCCGGGCGCGAAACTGCCGGTGCTGTACTGGCTGAGCGGGCTGACCTGCACCGACGAGAACTTCATGCAGAAGGCCGGCGCGCAGCGGCTGGCCGCCGAGCTGGGGTTGGTGCTGGTGGCGCCGGATACCAGCCCGCGTGGCGCCGAGGTGCCGGGCGATCCGGACGGCGCCTGGGATTTCGGCCACGGCGCCGGCTTCTATCTGAACGCCACCGAGCAGCCTTGGGCACAGCACTACCGCATGCACGACTACGTGGTGCACGAGCTGCCGGCGCTGGTCGAGGCCAGCTTCCCGGTGAGCGACCGGCGCGGCATCAGCGGCCACTCGATGGGCGGCCATGGCGCGCTGGTCTGCGCGCTGCGCAATCCGGGGCGCTACCGCTCGCTGTCGGCCTTCGCGCCGATCGGCAATCCGAGCAGCTGTCCCTGGGGCGAGAAGGCGTTTTCCCGCTATCTCGGCAGCGATCGTGACAGCTGGCGGCAGTGGGATGCCTGCGCGCTGCTGGCAACCGCCAGCAAGCGCCTGCCGATCCTGGTCGACCAGGGCGAGGCCGACAGCTTCCTGGCCATCCAGCTCAAGCCAGAGGTATTGCGTGCCGCGGCCGCCGCCGTCGGTCATCCGCTGACCCTGCGCCTGCAGCCGGGCTACGACCACAGCTACTACTTCATCGCCAGTTTCATCGACGATCACCTGCGTCATCATGCGGCGGCGCTGCACGGCTGAGCCGCTCTCCTACACGCTGGCCAGTCCTGTAGAATCACGCCCTGACTTTTCCAGGGCGTTCTTCTATATGCGTATCGGCCACGGCTACGACGTACACCGCTTCGGCGAGGGCGAGTTCATCACCCTCGGCGGCGTGCGCATTCCCCACAGATTCGGGCTGGTCGCCCATTCCGACGGCGACGTGCTGCTGCATGCGCTCAGCGACGCGTTGCTCGGCGCGGCGGCGCTGGGCGACATCGGCCGGCACTTCCCGGATACCGATCCGCAGTTCAAGGGCGCCGACAGCCGCGTGCTGCTGCGCCACGTGTTCGCCCTGGTGCAGGCCAAGGGCTGGCAGGTCGGCAACGTCGACGCCACCATCGTTGCCCAGGCGCCGAAGATGGCCCCGCACATCGAGGCGATGCGCGCCACCATCGCCGCCGACCTCGGCATCGTGCTGGACCAGGTCAACGTCAAGGCCACCACCACCGAGAAGCTTGGCTTCACCGGCCGCGAGGAGGGCATCGTCGTGCATGCAGTCGCCCTGTTGCTGGCGCGATGAGTAGCGTACTCGGCGAACTCGACCTGCTCGGCCTCACCGCCTGGGGCGAGCCCTGCGGCCAGGCCGTGCTCAAGCACACCGCGGAGGACTTCCAGGTCAACGAGGTGCTGGATATCCCGCTGTCCGGTGCCGGCGAGCACCTGTGGCTGTGGGTGGAGAAGCGCGGGCTGAACACCGAGGATGCGGCGCGGCGCATCGCCCGTGCCGCCGGGGTGCCGCTCAAGGCGATCAGCTATGCCGGTCTCAAGGATCGCCAGGCGCTGACCCGCCAGTGGTTCAGCCTGCACCTGCCGGGCAAGGCCGATCCCGATCTGGCCGCCGCCGAAGGCGACGACCTGCGCATCCTCGAGCGCGCGCGTCACTCGCGCAAGTTGCAGCGCGGTGCCCATGCCGCCAACGGCTTCATCATCCGCCTGACCGCGCTGCAGGCCGAGCGCGAGGCGCTGGAGCAGCGTCTGCAGCAGATCGCCGGCGCCGGCATCCCCAACTACTTCGGTCTGCAGCGCTTCGGTTTCGACGGTGGCAACCTGCACGAGGCGCGCCACTGGGCGGAGCGCAAGACCCTGCCGGAGCAGCGCAACCGCCGCTCGCGGGTGCTGTCGGCGGCGCGCAGCTACCTGTTCAACCGCGTGCTGGCCGCGCGCGTGGCCGATGGCAGCTGGAACCGCGCGCTGCCCGGCGACCTGCTGGCGTTCACCGACAGCCGCAGCTTTTTCCCGGCCGGCGAGGCCGAGTGCAGCGATCCGCGTCTGGCGGCGCTGGACCTGCATCCCACTGGGCCGCTGTTCGGTGCTGGCGAGCTGGAAACCGGCGGCGCCGTGCGAGTACTCGAGCAGCAGGTCCAGGTGGACGATGCCGTACTGGTGAACTGGCTGGCAGATGCCGGTCTGGAGCAGGCGCGACGCGTGCTGCGCCTCCCCATCGGCGGGCTGACGTGGCATTATCCTGCCACTGACATCCTGCAACTGGAATTCGTCCTGCCGGCCGGCTGTTTCGCCACCGTGCTGGTGCGTGAACTCGTCCGGCTGCTGCCAACAGGACCTGTGGACACCCCATGCGAATATTGATCGCCAACGATGACGGCGTGTATGCCCCCGGGATAGTCGCGCTGCACAACGCGCTGGCGGATTACGCCGAGTGCGTGGTGATCGCGCCCGACGCTGACCGCAGCGGGGCAAGCAGCTCGTTGACCCTCGACCGTCCCCTGCATCCGCAGCGGCTGGACAACGGCTTCATCAGCCTCAACGGTACACCGACCGACTGCGTGCACCTGGGGATCAACGGCCTGCTCGAGCACATCCCGGACATGGTGGTGTCGGGGATCAACCTGGGGGCCAATCTGGGCGACGACGTGCTGTACTCTGGCACCGTGGCTGCCGCCCTGGAGGGGCGTTTCCTCGACAAGCCGGCATTCGCCTTCTCGCTGCTGTCGCGCCAGCCCGACAACCTGCCGGCGGCCGCGCACATCGCCCGGCGCCTGGTGGCGATGCACGACCAGCTCGAGCTGCCGCCGCGCACCGTGATCAACGTCAACATTCCCAACCTGCCGCTGGAGCGCATCCGCGGCGTGCAGCTGACCCGCCTCGGCCATCGTGGCCGCGCGCCGGCACCGGTCAAGTCGGTCAATCCGCGCGGCAAGGAAGGCTACTGGATCTCGGTGGCCGGCGATGCCGAGGATGGCGGGCCGGGGACCGATTTCCATGCAGTGATGCAGGGCTACGTGTCGATCACGCCGCTGCAGCTGGATCGCACCTTTCACGAAGCCTTCCGTGGCCTGAGCATTCTGGAGAATCTGCTGTGATAAGGGATGATCTGCAGCGTCGGGGGATTGGCATGACTTCGCAGCGTACCCGCGAGCGCCTGATCCAGCGCCTGTGCGAAGAGGGCCTGAGCAATGCCCAGGTCCTCGAGGTGATTCGTCGCACGCCGCGCCACCTGTTCGTCGACGAGGCGCTGGCGCACCGGGCCTACGAGGACACCGCGCTGCCGATCGGCCACAACCAGACCATTTCCCAGCCGTTCATGGTCGCGCGCATGACCGAGCTGCTGCTGGCTGGCGGCCCGCTGGACAAGGTGATGGAGATCGGCACCGGCTCCGGTTACCAGACCGCCGTGCTGGCTCAGCTGGTCGAGCGGGTGTTTTCCGTCGAACGCATCCAGTCGCTGCAGGATCGTGCCAAGGAACGCCTGCTCGAACTCAATCTGCGCAATGTGGTCTTTCGGTGGGGTGACGGTTGGGAAGGCTGGCCGGCCTTGACCCCGTATAACGGCATCATCGTCACCGCTGCCGCCGCACAGGTGCCGCAGGCTCTGCTGGATCAGCTGGCGCCCGGCGGCCGGCTGGTGATTCCGGTAGGAACCGGCGAAGAGCAGCAGCTGATGCTGATCGTGCGCGAGGGCGAGCGTTTCTCCCGCCAAGTGCTGGACCCGGTGCGTTTCGTCCCGCTGTTGAGTGGCTCGGTATTCTGAGTCGTACTGCTGTTTTACGGAAAAACCCGATGCGAAATACCTTCCTGCAACTGTGGCCATGAACGAAACAATCCGCGCGAGCAATAAGGAGCTGGGCCAGGTGGGGCACATATCGAATTGGATGCCGCGGCTGCTGGGCGGCCTGTGCCTGAGCCTGTCGCTGGGTCTGCTGGGCGGTTGCGCCTCATCGAGCGGTACCAGCGAGACTATCGGCAGCCAGCATGGTGCCGGCTCCTCGCGTCAGCCGGTGACCCACGGCCAGTACCGGGTACGGCGTGGCGACACCCTGTACTCGATCGCCTTCCGCTACGGCTGGGACTGGAAGGCGCTGGCCGTGCGCAACAATATCCCGGCGCCCTACACCATCCGCGTCGGCCAGGTGATTCGCTTTGGCGGCAGTGGGCCTGCAGTCCCCATGGCGGCCACGACGCCGCCGCCAGCAGCGGTGCAGGCGCGTGGCGGCAACCCGGTCGCGACTCGGCCGCAGACCGTCGCACCGGTATCCGCGGCTGCGGCCGGCAATGCCGGTGAGGCGCAGGCCGCCCGGTCCGCCGCGGGCTGGACATGGCCGGCGAATGGCCAATTGATCAGTTTGTTTTCCTCGAACAGCAGTTTGAATAAAGGCGTTGATATCGACGGTGAATTGGGCCAGCCTGTTCTCGCAGCTTCCGGAGGAAGCGTGGTATATGCGGGCAGTGGACTTCGTGGGTATGGTGAGCTTGTCATCATCAAGCATAACGATACCTACGTCAGTGCTTACGGACATAATCGCAAGTTATTGGTTCGGGAGGGGCAGCAGGTCAAGGCTGGAGATAAGATTGCGGAAATGGGGGCGACAGGTACTGATCGTGTGAAGCTGCATTTCGAGATTCGCCGTCAGGGTAAACCCGTCGATCCGTTGCAATATCTGCCGAGTCGTTGATTGAGCTGTCATTTCGTCCTGATAGTGTGAGTAAGCGGGCTTTGACCAAGCAATAGATTGCGTGCAAAAGCCTGTCGTCGAGCTCAGAAAGGGACCGAGAAAAAATGGCAACTACAAAAACAACGCCGGAATTCGACCGTGACGATGAAGTGCTCCTGATGGAGCTGGGTGTCGCTCCGGAAATGCTCTCTTTGAATGTCGACGACGAGGTTGAGTCCGTCGCTAGCACCACCTCTTCCAGCAGTGCGCGGCAGCACAAGTTTGTCGACTACACCCGCGCACTGGATGCCACCCAGCTCTACCTCAACGAAATCGGTTTCTCGCCGTTGCTCAGCCCGGAAGAGGAAGTGCATTTCGCGCGCATGGCCCGTCGCGGCGAAGCGGCTGGGCGCAAGCGCATGATCGAGAGCAACTTGCGTCTGGTGGTGAAGATCGCGCGGCGTTACGTCAATCGCGGCCTGACCCTGCTCGACCTGATAGAGGAGGGTAACCTCGGCCTGATCCGCGCGGTAGAGAAGTTCGATCCCGAGCGCGGTTTCCGCTTCTCCACCTACGCCACCTGGTGGATTCGCCAGACCATCGAACGGGCGATCATGAACCAGACGCGCACCATCCGCCTGCCGATTCATGTGGTCAAGGAGCTCAACGTCTATCTGCGTGCCGCCCGTGAGCTGACGCAGAAGCTCGATCACGAACCCACCGCCGATGAAATCGCCACGTTGCTGGAAAAGCCGGTTTCCGAGGTCAAGCGCATGCTGGGCCTGAACGAGCGGGTGACCTCGGTGGACGTCGCCCTCGGTCCGGACTCCGACAAGACCTTGCTGGATACCCTGACCGACGATCATCCGACCGATCCCTGCGAACTGCTGCAGGATGAGGACCTGGGGCAGAGCATCGACCTGTGGCTGTCCGAGCTGACCGATAAGCAGCGAGAGGTGGTGATCCGCCGCTTCGGCCTGCGGGGGCACGAAAGCAGCACGCTGGAGGAGGTCGGCCGTGAGATCGGCTTGACCCGGGAGCGGGTACGGCAGATCCAGGTCGAGGCGCTCAAGCGCCTGCGCGAGATTCTGGAAAGCAACGGCCTGTCCAGCGAGTCGCTCTTTCAATAAAGCGCGTTCTGCTCCAGCCCTGCATGCGAACCCCGGCCTCGGTCGGGGTTCGTGCTTGTGGGCATACGGATAAAGGAGCGCGTGGCTACCTTGCTTTGAGAAAGTTCCGGCGGTTCGCCTACAGGACATGTAAGTCATTGCTTACATGTCTTGTAGGATGATCTCTGGGGTGTTTGCCGGAATTTATCCTTTAATTTTTTATGGTTTTTTAATTGATTGTTTTTAAAGGATTAATTTTTTGGTGAGGCGTTTTTCCCGAGTGGAAAGCGGCTGGCCGCGTGCTTGTGCAAAACCCCGCCACGGCTAATATCTACCTTGCGTACAGGGAATGACGCAGCCGGCACGGATGCCGGTCAGGACACCACTGGAAGTGGTTCACCAGGACGGTGATTAGGGAAAAAAAGAGTGGCGGGGTAACCCGCCCTTTTTTTTGTCTGCGTTTTTTGCCGGCGTTGTTCCCGCCGCCAGGCTGGCCGCCACAGGAGGATTGTGCGTGCTCAGCTATCGCGCGCCACCGGCCTGGCCGGATCGGTAATCCACTCGCTCCAGGAGCCGGCATACAACCTGGCCAGCGGGTAGCCCGCGAGGCACAGGGCGAACAGGTTGTGGCAGGCGGTTACCCCGGAACCGCAGTAGGCGACCAGTTGTTCCGGCGGACGCATGCCGAGCAGCCCTGCAAAGCGCCGCCGCAGGACTTCGGCTGGCAGGAAGCGGCCGTCGTTGCCCAGGTTGTCGATGAAGGCTGCGCACTGTGCGCCGGGAATATGCCCGGCCACCGGGTCGATCGGTTCCACCTCGCCACGAAAGCGCGGCAATCCCCGCGCATCCAGCAGGATCAGCTCGGGGTCGCTCAGGCGCTGCAGCAATTCGTCGCCGCCCAGCACCAGGCTGTCGTCCGGGCTACCCGCGAAGTCGCCGGGCTCGGGTTGAGGCTGATGTTGCTCCAACGGCAGTCCGGCACCCTGCCAGGCGCTCAATCCCCCATCCAGCAGGTAGACACCTTCGCGCTTGCCCAGCCACAGCAGCAGCCACCAGGCGCGGGCGGCAAAGGCACCGGGGCCGTCGTCGTACAGCACGATTTCGCTGTCGTTGCTCGCTCCCCACTCGCGCAGACGCTGGCACAGCTGCTGCGGATCCGGCAGCGGGTGGCGGCCGGTCTTGCCGGCTATCACCGGTGCCGACAGGTCCTGCTCCAGATCGGCAAAGCAGGCGCCGGGCAGATGCTCGGCAGCGTGGGCGCGCCGGCCATACGCCGGGTCCTCCAGGGCGAAGCGGCAGTCGAGAATCACCAGGCCGGGCTGCCCCAGGCGGCGGGCCAGGTCTTGCGGGCTGATCAGGCGGGCGAGCGACATCGGGGGACCTCGGCAAATGGGTTGTCTTGGGGAGCGCCGGTAAACGGCTAAAGATTACCGCGGCCGGGAACGCCGCGCAGGCCCGATTCGCAGCTGTTCGCCAGGCTTGCGCGGTATACTGCACTTTTTCCGCAGGAGAGCCCCGTGCCCGCTATCGATATCCGCTGGATCCTGGACGACGCCAGCCTCGCTGCCTGCTGCAGTGTCTGGCGCACGCGGTCGTTCGTTGCCCTGGATACCGAATTCATGCGGGTCGACACCTTCTATCCGATCGCCGCGCTGGTGCAGGTGAGCGATGGTGAGGCGGTGTGGCTGATTGATCCGCTGCAGATCCGCGACTGGGCACCCTTTGCCGCCCTGCTGGAGGATCCGGCAGTGGTCAAGGTGCTGCACTCCTGCAGCGAGGATCTCGAGGTGTTCAAGCGCCTGACCGGCAGCCTGCCGCAGCCGCTGTTCGATACCCAGATTGCCGCCGGCTACCTGAACATCGGTTTTTCCATGGGCTACTCGCGGCTGGTCAAGGAGCTGCTGGGCCTCGACCTGCCGAAGGACGAGACCCGTTCCGATTGGTTGCAGCGTCCGCTCAGCGAGATGCAGGTGCGCTATGCCGCCGAGGACGTGGAGCACCTGTGCGAGGTCTACCGTGAACTGGAGGCGCGACTGAGTGCTGACAAGCGTGCCTGGCTGCTGGACGACGGCGCCGAGTTGGTGGCTGCCCAGCGTGAGGTGAGCGATCCGCAAGAGGCCTGGCGCGAGGTCAAGCTGGCCTGGCGCCTGAATGGCCAGCAGCTCGCCGTGCTGCGTGCACTCTGCACCTGGCGCGAGGAGCAGGCGCGCCGGCGCGACCAGCCGCGCAACCGCATCCTGCGCGAGCGTTCGTTGTGGCCGCTGGCGCGTACCCAGCCGCGCGATGTGGTGGCGTTGGCGCGCATCGAAGACATGCACCCGCGGACCGTGCGTCAGGACGGCGAAACCCTGCTGCGGCTGATTGCCGAGGCGGCGGCCCTGCCGGCCGAGCATTGGCCGGCGCAGCTGCCCGAGCCGCTGCCGCTGGAAGCCTCGGCACTGTTGAAGAAGCTGCGCGCGGTCGGCCAGCGCGAGGGCGAGCGCCTGCAGATCGTGCCCGAGCTGATGCTGCGCAAGAAGGTGCTTGAGGCTTTGCTGAAAACCGGCTATCCCGCCGGCCCCTACACCCTGCCGGATTCCCTGCGCGGCTGGCGCCGCGCGCTGATGGGCCAGGCCCTGCTCGATACCCTGGCTTGAGGTTGACGATGAAACGTATCTGCTCCATCTACAAAAGCCCGCGGCGCGAGATGTACCTGTACGTCGACAAGCGCGAGGCCCTGAAGCGCGTGCCGGAAGGCCTGCTCGGCGCCTTCGGCGCGCCGCAGCACGTGTTCGACATGCTGCTCACCCCCGAGCGCAAGCTGGCCCGCGAGGATGCGGCCCAGGTGCTGGAGAACATCGAGAAGCAGGGCTACCACCTGCAGATGCCGCCGCCGGAGGACGACTATATCGAGCACCTGCCGGACGAACTGCTGCGCCGCAACGATCCGGTCTGAGCCTGCCGAGCTGGCGGCGTCTTGGGTTTGCCGCCAGCGAGTCCCGTGCGCTTGTTCCGCATCCGCGTGTGGAAGGCGTCCGCGCTGGGCGCCGACTTGATCGGGGTCAAGCACAAGCGGTCGCGGCGTTCTATCGTAACTGCTTCGAGGCATAGGCAAGAGGAAGCAACATGAGCGCAGGCAAGATAGGTCGGTTGCTGTTGGGTGGGTTACTGGTGAGTCTGGCAGCCTGTGTGCAGACGCCATCGTCACCCGGTGCGGGCGGCAGTGAGGTTCAGCAGCATTGTCAGTTGATGCAGCAGCAATGCTTGGCCATTCACGGGGCGAAGACACCCGAGGAACGGCAGAAGCTGATGCTGGAGCACCGTCAGGCGATGATGGCGGGCGGCATGGGCATGTCCGGCGGCTGCCCGGCCGCCGGTGCGCACGGCGGTATGGGCATGGGCATGGGGCCGGGGATGATGGATGGGGGCATGGGTCACGGCATGGGGTCGGGCGCGATGGGCGCTGCGCCGACCGCCGAACAGCTCGACCGGCAGATCGAGCACGTCGAAATGATGCTCAAGCAGCTCAAGGCCCAGCGCGCCGGCATGGGCAAATAGCCAGTGGCGACCGGCGGCGGCCTCCGCGCCGCCGGTCGCAGCGGTCTCCAGCCTGCACTTGGCTGCGCCGAGGCAGGCGGCTAGACTGCCGCACCCTCACGGAGACCCCGCCATGGCCGCCAAGACCGAACCCTTCTGGAAGCGCAAGACACTCGTTCAGCTCGATCGCGACGAATGGGAGTCGCTCTGCGATGGTTGCGGCCTGTGCTGCCTGCAGAAACTCGAGGATGAGGAGGATGGCAGCGTCTACTACACACGCATCGCCTGCAAGCTCCTCGACCGGGACACCTGCCGCTGCAGCAACTACGCCGAGCGCAAGCAGCATGTTCCCGACTGCATCCAGCTCACCCCTGCCGATGCCGCAGAGTTCCGCTGGCTGCCGCCGACCTGCGCCTATCGCCTGGTGGCCGAAGGCAAGGATCTGCTGCCCTGGCACCATCTGGTCTGCGGCGATCCACAGGCGGTGCACGATGTGCGCATTTCCCAGGCCGGGCGCATGCTCGCCGAGTCCAGCGTGGCCGAGGAAGACTGGGAAGAGCACCTGATTTTTCGTGCCGGCTGAACCTGTCTGCGCACAGGTTATCCAACTGCCCAGCATAAGGAGATTCCGTCATGTTCCAACGCTTCAAGACACCGTGGGCGGTGCTGCTGCTCGGGCTTGCCACGCCGCTGGCTGCGGCGCAGCGGGTCGACGTGGATTATCGGGTGCGCTTCCTGCCGGACAGCGACCAGGCCGAGGTCACCCTCACCCTGGAACGCGGCCAAGCGCTGAGGTACCTGGACTTCAGCCTCGGCGACAAAGGCTATTACAGCGACTTCCAGGCCCAGGGCGAGTGGCAGCAGAGCAGTCCCGAGCACGGGGTCTGGCGCCCGCAGGAAGGCAAGGCGCAGCTGACCTACCGGGTGAAGATCAGCCACCCGCGTGCCAATGGCCGCTTCGACGCCCGCATGACCCCGGACTGGGCGCTGCTGCGCGGCGACGATCTGGTGCCGGCGGCCAAGATCGATGTGCAGGACGACGTCGAGCTGGTTTCGCGCCTGCAGTTCGAGCTGCCCGAGGGCTGGCAGAGCGTGGAAACCGGCTGGCCACGGGTCGGCAAGAATCGTTTCCGCATCGACAATCCAGAGCGGCTGTTCGACCGCCCCACCGGCTGGATCCTGGCCGGCAAGCTCGGCACCCGGCGCGCTACCCTGGGCAAGACCGACGTGGCGGTGGCCGCGCCGGTGGGCGAGGGCGTGCGGCGCATGGACATCCTCACCCTGCTGACTTTCGTCTGGCCGCACGCCCAGGCGGTGTTTCCCCGCGAGCCGGCCAAGCTGCTGATCGTCGGCGCCGGCGACCCGATGTGGCGCGGCGGTCTGTCCGCGCCCAATTCGCTGTACATGCACCGCGACCGTCCGCTGGTCAGTGAAAACGGCACCAGCTCGCTGGTGCATGAACTGGTCCATGTGTTCAGCCGCATCAGCGATACCGACCGCAGCGACTGGATCACCGAAGGCATTGCCGAGTACTACGCCATCGAGCTGATGCGTCGCGCCGGTGGCCTGAGCGAGGATCGCTACCAGAAGGTCCGCGAGCAGTTGACCCGCTGGAGTCGCAAGGTCACGTCCCTGCGCGGCGAGCAGGCCAGCGGTCCGGTGACGGCGCGGGCCGTGCTGCTGCTGCAGGACCTCGACGCCGAGATTCGTCAGGCCAGCGGCAACCGGCACTCGCTGGATGATGTGACCCGCGGCCTGATGCGCCTGGACAAGGCCAGCACGCGGGACTTCGTGCAGGTCAGCGAGAACCTCCTGGGCGGGCCGTCGAAGGTGCTGGATACCCGCCTGCTGCGCTGAGCGGGGTTGGCAGTAACGACAAAGGGCGCCGACGGGCGCCCTTTGTCGTTGATCGGTCGGGCTTCAGGCCAGGCCGAACACTTTGAGCAGGAAGGCGTATTCCAGCGCCGCATCCTTGAGTGCCTGATAGCGGCCGCTCATGCCGACGTGGCCGGCGCCCAGCTCGGTCTTGAGCAGCAGCAGATTGGCGTCGGTCTTGCTGGCGCGCAGCTTGGCCACCCACTTGGCCGCCTCCCAGTACTGCACGCGGCTGTCGTTGTAGCCGGCGACGGCGAGGATCGCCGGGTAGGCCTGGGCGCTGACGTTCTCGTAGGGCGCATAGGCGCGGATCCGCTCGTACACCGCCGGCTCGCTCGGGTCGCCCCACTCGTCGTACTCGGTCACCGTCAGTGGCAGCTCGGGGTTCTGCATGGTGTTGAGGATGTCGACGAAGGGCACCTCGGCGATGGCCGCGGCGAACAGCTCGGGGCGCTGGTTGAGCACGGCGCCGATCAGCAGGCCGCCGGCGCTGCCGCCGCTGATCGCCAGCTGCGCCGGGGTGGTGTAGCCGTCGGCGATCAGCTTTTCGGCACAGGCGATGAAGTCGCCGAAGGTGTTCTGCTTGTGCTCCAGCTTGCCGGCGCGGTACCAGGCCTCGCCCAGCTCGCCGCCACCGCGCACATGGGCGATGGCGAACAGGAAGCCGCGCTCCAGCAGGCTCAGGCGCGCGTGGGAGAACCAGGGGTCGAGGCTTTCGCCGTAGGCGCCATAGCCGTACAGGTAGAGCGGCGCGGGGCGGCCGAAACTGTCGCGGCGGCCGACCAGGCTGATCGGCACCTGAGTGCCGTCCGCCGCGGTGGCCCAGACGCGGCGGCTCTCGTAGGCGTCCGCATCGAACGGGCCTTCCACCGGGGTCTGCTTGAGCACCGTCTGCGTGCCGCTGGCCAGCTCCAGCTGGCGGATCTGCGCCGGACGGTTGAGCGCCTCGTAGCGCAGGCGGATCGCCGGGCTGTCGAACTCCAGGTCGTCGTAGACATGCAGGCTGTAGGCCGCATCCGGCAGTTGCACCCGGTAGCTCGCGGCGCCGCGGGGCAGCACCTCGATCACCGGCAGGCCGTTGTCGCGCAGGTCGAGGGTGATGGCGCCGGCGTTGAGGCTGAAGTCCTCGAGCATCAGCGCCTCGCGGTGCGGCACCAGCACCTGCCAGTGCTCGCGGGTCGGCGCGCTTTCCTCGGCACGGTACAGGGCGAAGTTGATGCCGGCCTGGTTGCTGCGGATCAGCCAGCACCACTGGCCATCGACCTGGCCGTGGTCGGGGTAGTACTCGTGGTCTTCCGCGCGGGGGGCCAGGCAGCGGAACTCGCCCAGCGGTTGCTCGGCGTCGAGCACCCAGGCCTCGCTGGTGGTCTTGCTGGCCAGCAGCAGGATCAGCTGGCGCTCGGAGCTGGAGCGGTGGCAGCCGAGGAAGAAGCGGCCGTCCTGCTCCTCGAACACCAGTTCGGCATCCTTCTCGCCCAGGCGATGGCGATACAGCTTGTGCGGGCGATGGGTGTCGTCCAGCTCGCCGAAGAACAGCGTCCGACTGTCGTTGGCCCAGGTCATGCTGCCGTCGCAGTCGGCGAAGGGCAGGGCGATGACTTCGCCCGTGCCCAGTTCCTTGACGTACAGCTGGTAGATCTCGTCGCCCTCGGTGTCCAGACTGTAGGCCAGGCGGCGGTGGTCGGGACTGATGCTGAAGGCGCCGAGGTCCAGGTAGCCGTCGCCGGCCAGCAGGTTGGGGTCGAGCAGCAGCTGCTCGCCGGCTTCGTCGATGCCCAGCGAGCCGTCGGCCGGGCGCGGGCAGCGGTAGTGGCGCGGATACTCCTCGCCGGCCGTGGTGCGCTGATAGTACAGCCACGGTCCCCAGGGCGTGGGCAGCGACAGGTCGGTCTCGCGGATGCGCGCGCGGATCTCCTCGAACAGCTGCTCGCGAAGTTCCCCCTGGTCGGCGAGCTGCTGTTCCAGCCAGGCATTCTCGGCATGCAGGTAGTCGAGCACTTCGGCGCTGTCGCGCTGCTCCAGCCAGGCATAGGGATCGGCGCCATCCTGGCGGCGGGCGAGGGGCGGGGTGAGGGACATCGGCTGACTCCAGCCGCAGCTGACGCGCGGCTCCGGGGAAAAGCCGCTATCATAAGCGCCCTTATTCCGCTGCCGCCACGCACCGATGACTGAACAAGATTACCTTCTCGCCTGGGCCGTCTACGCCGTTGCCGCGCTGGGCTGCCTGCTGGTCGGCTTTCGCATCACCCGCTGGATGTGGCGCGGGCTGCGCGAGCCCTTGCGGGTACTGATGGCCGTGCTGCTGCTGAGCCCGACGCTGGTCGATCCGGTGCGCGAGTTCTATGCCCCGGCGATCGCCATCACCGCACTGGATCTGCTGATGAAGACCGGCGGCAACCTGTGGCGGGCGATCAGCGACCTGGCGATGTTCGGCATGATCGGTTTTGCCCTCTACCTGCTGTTCGTCGTCATCCGCTGGCCGCTGCTGCGCCGCAGCCGGGCGAAGCGTCAGGCCGCCGAGGCGGCGCGCGAACCGACCATGCGTGAAGTGCTCGAGCAGCGCAATCTGGACGACGGTCGCGTCGAGCCGCGCCTGTAAGCCCGCCGTCCTGAGGGAGTCGTCGCATGTGTGAACTGCTGGGCATGAGCGCCAACGTGCCGACCGATATCGTCTTCAGCTTCACCGGACTGATGCAGCGGGGCGGCCGCACCGGCCCGCATCGCGACGGCTGGGGCATCGCCTTCTACGAAGGCCGTGGCCTGCGCCTGTTCCAGGATCCGCAGGCGAGCAGCGAGTCGGAGGTGGCGCGGCTGGTGCAGCGCTATCCGATCAAGAGCGAGGTGGTCATCGGCCATATCCGCCAGGCCAACGTCGGCAAGGTCGGCCTAGCCAACACCCATCCGTTCGTGCGCGAGCTGTGGGGGCGCAACTGGTGCTTCGCGCACAACGGCCAGTTGGCGGGTTTTGCGCCACAGCCCGGTTTCTACCGGCCGGTGGGCGATACCGACAGTGAAGCGGCCTTCTGCGATCTGCTCAATCGCGTCCGTCTGGACTTTCCCGAACCGGTGGAGATCGCGCAGCTGCTGCCGACCCTGGTCCAGGCCTGCGCCGACTATCGCCGCCTGGGCGTGTTCAATGCCCTGCTCAGCGACGGCGACTGGCTGTTCAGCTTCTGCTCGACCAAGCTGGCACACATTACCCGGCGTGCGCCTTTCGGGCCGGCGCAGCTCAAGGATGCCGATCTACGCGTGGACTTCCAGGCGGAAACCACTCCGGACGACGTGGTGACGGTGGTCGCTACCGAGCCGCTGACCGCCAACGAGGCCTGGGCGCTGTATCTGCCGGGGCAGTGGATGCTCTGGCGGCGGGGCGAAGTCGCGGCGTGCGGACAGGTCGCCGGCTGAGGCGGGGTTTGCGAACGGTGGAACCAGCGCTAGGGGCTTGCGCTGAATCGCGGGCATAAAAAAACCCGGCTCGAGAGCCGGGTTTTTTTCACAAACAGATCAGCGATTAGCCGATGATCTGGATGTTGGAAGCTTGCTTGCCCTTCGGACCAGTGGTCACTTCGAAGGACACTTTCTGGTTTTCGGCCAGGGTCTTGAAGCCCTGAGCGCGAATTTCAGAGAAGTGGGCGAACAGGTCGTCACCACCGTCGTCCGGCTTGATGAAACCGAAGCCTTTGGTGTCGTTGAACCACTTAACAGTGCCAGTTGCCATTTCGTGTAATTCCTAGGTGTTGATTTGTAGCTGAACCGGAGTTCATCGGTGTGGAATCAAGATATCGAGAATGACGAACTGACGTACTGAATCAGTGCGTTCACAGCTTACGTATTCCGCCTTGACCTACACCTTCACTTTGCCCGTTCCCGTCCGGCATGGCAAACACTTTTTCGCCATGCCGCGAAAAATCCCTTCAAGCCCAGACGTGGCGCGGGTTGGCCGGCTTTTGCCGGGCTGTCCGGGCGGTGCCAGGGGAACATGTCGCTCCTCTGGCCGGGGCGGTTACTGCTGCAGCTCCTGCTCGCCGAACAGGCCGTCGAACAGCATGGTCGACAGGTAGCGCTCGCCGGAGTCGGGGAGGATCACCACGATGGTCTTGCCCTGCATCTGCGGCTCCTTGGCGATGCGCACCGCGGCGGCCATGGCGGCGCCGCAGGAGATGCCGCAGAGGATGCCTTCCTCGCGCATCAGGCGCAGGGCCATCTCCTTTGCCTCGTCGTCGCTCACCGTCTCGACACGGTCGACGATCGACAGGTCGAGGTTCTTCGGCACGAAGCCGGCGCCGATGCCCTGGATCTTGTGCGGGCTGGGCTTGACCTCGGCGCCGGCCAGGGTCTGGCTGATCACTGGCGAGCCGGCCGGCTCCACCGCCACCGAGAGGAGCGGCTTGCCCATGGTGTTCTTGATGTAGCGCGAGATGCCGGTGATGGTGCCGCCGGTGCCGACGCCGGCCACCAGCACGTCGATGGCGCCGTCGGTATCGTTCCAGATCTCCGGGCCGGTGGTCTGCTCGTGGATCGCCGGGTTGGCCGGGTTCTCGAACTGCTGCAGCAGCAGGTATTCGCCCGGGTGGGCGGCGGCCAGTTCGCTGGCCTTGTCGATGGCGCCCTTCATGCCCTTGGCCGGCTCGGTCAGCACCAGCTCGGCGCCGAGCCCCTTGAGCACCTTGCGCCGCTCCAGGCTCATCGAGGCGGGCATGGTCAGCACCAGCTTGTAGCCCTTGGCGGCGGCGACGAAGGCCAGGCCGATACCGGTGTTGCCGGAGGTCGGTTCGACGATGGTCATGCCCGGCTTGAGCCGGCCGCTCTGCTCGGCGTCCCAGATCATGCTGGCGCCGATCCGGCACTTGACCGAGTAGGCCGGGTTGCGGCCCTCGTTCTTGGCCAGGATGGTCACGCCCTGCGGGCCGAGGCGGTTGATGCGGATCAGCGGCGTATTGCCGATGGCTTGCGCGTTGTCTGCGTAGATGCGGCTCATGGTCGGGACTTCTCCTCCGATGAAAAGATGAACCGGCTCAGCCTATGCGGTCGTGGCGGGAGCGTCCAGCACCGCCGTTTCCTGCGCCCGGGCCGGCACGCTATAGTCGGGCATTCGCCGCCCGCAGGGCCGGCCATGCCTGTCCGCGCAAGGATTGATACCGATGAAGTTCGAAGGCACCGCCTCCTACGTCGCCACCGACGATCTCAAGCTGGCGGTCAACGCCGCCATCACCCTGCAGCGCCCGCTGCTGGTCAAGGGCGAGCCGGGCACCGGCAAGACCCTGCTCGCCGAACAGCTGGCCGAGGCGCTGGGCACCCGGCTGATCACCTGGCACATCAAGTCGACCACCAAGGCCCACCAGGGCCTCTACGAGTACGACGCGGTGAGTCGTCTGCGCGACTCGCAGCTGGGCGTCGACAAGGTCCACGACGTGCGCAACTACATTCGCAAGGGCAAGCTGTGGGAGGCCTTCGAGGCCGGCGAGCGGGTGGTGCTGCTGATCGACGAGATCGACAAGGCCGACATCGAGTTCCCCAACGACCTGTTGCAGGAACTCGACCGCATGGAGTTCTTCGTCTACGAGACCGGCGAGACCATCAAGGCGGCGCAGCGGCCGATCATCCTGATTACCTCCAACAACGAGAAGGAGCTGCCGGACGCCTTCCTGCGCCGCTGTTTCTTCCACTACATCGCCTTCCCCGACTGCGCCACCCTGCAGCGCATCGTCGACGTGCACTTCCCCGGCATCCGCCAGGAGCTGGTGCAGGAGGCGCTGGAAATCTTCTTCGACATCCGCAAGGTGCCGGGGCTGAAGAAGAAGCCGTCCACCTCCGAACTGGTGGACTGGCTCAAGCTGCTGATGGCCGACCAGATCGGCGAGGCGCTGCTGCGCGAGCGCGACCCGGGCAAGGCCATCCCGCCGCTGGCCGGCGCGCTGGTGAAGAACGAGCAGGACGTGCAGCTGCTCGAGCGCCTGGCATTCATGAGTCGGCGCGCCGGGCGGTAGGGCGGGAAAACCCGCCAGGCGGTTTTCCACCGGTGGGCAACGCTGCGCGGTTGCCCACACTACGGTCATTCCCGGGGGCATAGAGATGCTGCTCAACCTGTTCAACGAAATGCGCGCGGCCAAGGTGCCGGTGTCGCTGCGCGAACTGCTCGACCTGCTCGCAGCGCTCGAGCGCCAGGTGGTGTTCGCCGACATGGACGCCTTCTATTTCCTGGCGCGCACCGTGCTGGTGAAGGACGAGCGGCATTTCGACAAGTTCGATCGCGCCTTCGCGGCCTACTTCAACGGCCTGCAGAGTCTCGATGCGGCGCTCGAGGCACTGATTCCCGAGGACTGGCTGCGCAAGGAGTTCGAGCGCTCGCTCAGCGCGGAGGACAAGGCCCAGCTGAACAGCCTCGGCGGGCTGGACCAGCTGCTCGAGGCGTTCAAGCAGCGCCTGGCCGAGCAGAAGGAGCGCCACGCCGGCGGCAACAAGTGGATCGGCACCGGCGGCACCAGTCCGTTCGGCTCCGGTGGCTATCATCCCGAGGGTATCCGCATCGGCGATGCCGGCCAGCGTCAGGGCCGCGCGGCCAAGGTCTGGGAGCAGCGCGAATACCGCAACCTCGACGACCAGATGGAGCTGGGCTCGCGCAACCTGCAGCTGGCCCTGCGCCGCCTGCGCAAGTTCGCCCGCGAGGGCGCGGCCGAGGAGTTCGACCTCGACGGCACCATCGAGCACACCGCGCGCGACGCCGGCCTGCTCAACATCCGCATGCGCCCCGAGCGGCGCAATGCGGTCAAGCTGCTCCTGCTGCTGGACATCGGCGGCTCCATGGATAGCCACGTCAAGGTCTGCGAGGAGCTGTTCTCCGCGTGCCGCACCGAGTTCAAGCATCTCGAGTACTTCTACTTCCATAACTTCGTCTATGACACGGTGTGGAAGGACAACCAGCGTCGCCACGGCGAGCGCCTCGCCACCCTCGACCTGCTGCACAAGTACGGCCCGGACTACAAGGTGGTGTTCGTAGGCGACGCCGCGATGGGTCCCTACGAGATCAGCCACGCCGGCGGCAGCGTCGAGCACTGGAACGACGAGCCGGGCTACGTCTGGATGCAGCGTTTCATGGACACCTACAAGAAGCTCATCTGGATCAACCCCTACCCGCAGGATGCCTGGAAATACACGGCTTCCACCGGCATGGTCCGCGAGCTGGTGCACGAGCGCATGTACCCGTTGACTCCGGCGGGGCTGGAAGAGGGCATGCGCTTTCTGGCTGCCAACTGAGCGCGTCCCGCTGCCTCTTCCGGCGTTGCGTTGCGGCTGCTACTGTCCGCGCCCGTATGCCGGCGCAGCGGCTGAAGCGGAGGCACTGTCGCTATCCTCTCCCGCCGGCTGACCGATTCTGCCCCGCGGCTTCCTGCCGGCGGTTTGCCGTTTTTTCAGGAGTTTTCGATGTCTGCCACACGCCAGGGCGTGGATGCGTTCGCCCTGCAACTGATGGTGCTGCTGTGCGGCATCTGGGGACTGCAGCAGGTCGGGATCAAGCTGGCCGCGCCGGACATGGCGCCGCTGCTGCAGGTCGGGTTGCGCTCGGGGATCGCCGCCGTGCTGGTGGCGCTGTTCATGCTCTGGCGCCGCCAGCCGCTCGCCCTGGGCGATGGCACCCTGCGCGCCGGTCTGCTGGTCGGCACGCTGTTCGCCCTGGAGTTCTTCTTCGTCGCCGAGGGGCTGCGCCACAGCAGTGCCGCGCACATCGTGGTCCTGCTCTACACCGCGCCGATCTTCGCCGCGCTGGGGCTGCACTGGCGCGTGCCCAGCGAGCGCCTGCGGCGGCTGCAGTGGCTGGGCATCGTGCTGGCCTTCGCCGGAATCATCCTGGCCTTCGCCGGCGGGTTGCTGGGGCAGCAGCTGTCGGCCGGCATGCTGCTGGGCGATCTGTACGGTCTGCTGGCGGGCATGTCGTGGGGCGCGCTGACCGTATCGGTGCGCTGCAGTCGGCTGTCCGAGGCGCCGGCGGCCAAGACCCTGCTGTTCCAGCTGGTCTGTGGCTGCCTGCTGCTGCTGCCGCTCGCCTGGCTGGGCGGGCAGACGGAGGTGGTCCGCCTTACCCCGTTGGTGTGGGGCAACCTGCTGTTCCAGGGCGTGGTGGTGGCCTTCGCCAGCTATCTGGTGTGGTTCTGGCTGCTGCGCCGCTACCTGGCCACGGGGCTGGGGGTGTTTTCCTTCATGACCCCGCTGTTCGGGGTCTGCTTCGGCGTGCTGCTGCTGGGCGAGCGCATCGACGCCTTGTTTATCGGTGGCGGTCTGCTGGTGCTTTTCGGCATCAGCCTGGTCAGTGCCGATGCGTGGTGGCGCCGCTTGCTGAGCTGAGGCGCATGGCTGGGCGCGCTCCGCCGCGCATGCGAAAATGCGCGCCATGTCCCGAGTCCAATGCCCGCGCTGCGCGCGCCCGCTGACACACTGCCTGTGTCCGCTGATCCCCCATCTAGCCAGCCACACCCGGGTGCTGATCCTGCAGCACCCGGACGAGACCCGCCACGCCCTGAACACCGCGCGGCTGGCCGCGCTCGGGCTAGCCAACGCCGAGCTGCGGATTGGCGAGCACTTCCCGGAGCTGGAGAGCGAACTGGCGATGGATGGTGTGCCGGCGTGGCTGCTGTTTCCCGGCGAAGGCACCCAGACGGTCGAGCAGTTGGCGGCGTCCGCCGCGGGCGAGCCGGTCGAGCGGCTGCTGATCGTGCCGGACGGCACCTGGCGCAAGGCGCGGCGTCTCCTCTACTGCAACCCCTGGCTGGCAGGGTTGCCGCGGCTGGCGCTGGAGGACGGGCTGGTCAGTCGCTATCGCCTGCGCAAGGCCCCGGCGGCCGGTGCGCTGTCGACCATCGAGGCTATCGTGCATTGCCTGAACGGGCTGGAAGGGGCGGGGCGTTTCGATGCTTTGCTGCGCCCGTTCGAGGCGCTGATCGAGATGCAGATTGCGGCGATGGGCGAGGAGGTCTACCGGCGCAATCACCTGCGCGGTGATGCGCCGGCCGAGTGAGGGTCAACGCTCGCGCAGCGCTTCCGAGCGCGCCTTGAGCACCGGCTTGAGCAGGTAGTCGAGCACGCTCTTCTGGCCGGTGATGATGTCGACGTTGGCCACCATGCCGGGAATGATCAGCAGCGGCTTGTCCACGCTGCCCAGGTGGCTTTTGTCGGTGCGCAGCTGGATCAGGTAGAAGCTCTTGCCATCCTCGTCGGTGATGGTATCGGCGCCGATCATCTCCAGTTTGGCCTTGAGGCCGCCGTAGATGGTGTAGTCGTAGGCGGTGAACTTGACCATCGCCTGCTGGCCGGGGTGGAGGAAGGCGACATCCTGCGGGCGGATGCGGGCCTCGATCAGCAGGCTGTCTTCCAGCGGCACGATTTCCAGCAGGTCGCTGCCGGGCTGCACCACGCCGCCGATGGTGTTGACCTTGAGCTGCTTGACGATGCCGCGCACCGGGGAGACCACGCCGGTACGGCTGACCCGGTCCTCGATGGCGCGACTGGAAGCGGTGATCTTGCTCAGCTCGGTGCGCACTTCGTTGAGTTCCTTCAAGGCGTTGGTGCGGAACGTCAGGCGGGCTTCCTCGATCTTGCGCTCAACCTCCTTGACTCCCGATTCGGCACGCGGAATGGCCAGGTTGGTGGCATTCAGCGAGCCGCGGGTTTCCACGGCGCTGCGGCGCAGGCGCAGCACCTCGACCTGGGAGATGGCGCCGCTGGCCACCAGCGGCTCGGACATGTTCAGCTCGCTTTGGATCAGGCCGAGGCTGGAGCGGTACTGCTGCGCCTTGGCGCGGAACTCCGCCAGCTCCTGGGTTTTCTGCCGCAGTTGCTCCTGCAGGATGCTGACCTCGCTGCTCAGCCCCTGCTGGCGCGAGCGGTACAGGGCCTCCTCATCGGCGGCCAGGCCCGGCGCGACCTTGGCGATCTCCTCCGGCAGCTGCAGCGGGCGGCCTTCGCCTTCGGCACTCAGGCGCTCGACCCGGGCGAGCAGGGCGAGGCGATCGGCTTCGCTTTCGCTCATGTTGGACACGAAGCGGGTGTCGTCCAGACGCAGCAGCGGGTCGCCCTTGTCCACCACCTGGCCTTCGCGGACGAAAATCTCCGCGACGATGCCGCCTTCCAGGTTCTGGATGGTCTGCACCTTGCTTGAGGGAATCGCCTTGCCTTCGCCGGTGGTCACCTCGTCGAGCACGGCGAAATGGGCCCACACCAGCGCGGTCAGCAGGAACAGGGCGGTCAGCCAGACCGTCAGGCGGGTCAGGCCGGTGGAGTCCTCCACCAACGCGCCCTGGACTTCCGGCATGAACTCGGTATCGCGGGACTGACGCAGCGGGTTCAGGTAACCACCCAGGCTTTGCAGAGTGCTCATGAGCGTCTCCCTAGACCGATGCCGGGCCGATACGGCCCTTGCGCAAGGCTTCCATGACCGTTTCCTTCGGCCCGTCGGCAACGATCTTGCCGCCGTCGAGCACGATCAGACGATCCACCAGGCTGAGCATGGAAGTACGGTGGGTGATCAGGAGCAGGGTCTTGCTGCGGCTCCAGTCGTGCAGGCGCTGGCGCAGCACTTCCTCGCTGCTGTTGTCCATCGAGCTGGTGGGCTCGTCGAGCAGCAGCAGCGGTGGATTGAGCAGCAGCGCGCGGGCCAGTAGCACCGCTTGGCGCTGGCCGCCGGAGAGCAGCTGGCCGCGTTCGCCGACCGGCCGCTCGAAGCCCTGCGGGTGCTGGCGGGCCAGCTCGCTGACGCCGGTCAGCTCGGCGACTTCGAGCAGGCGTTCGTCGCTGATGTAGCGGGCACCCAGCGTCATGTTGCTGCGCAGGGTGCCGGCAAGCAGGGGGAGATCGTGGGCGACGTAGCCGATCTGGTGGCGCAGGTCGGCGACATCGATTTGCCGCTGGTCGATGCCGTCGAACAGGATCTGCCCTTCGCTCGGGCTATAGAAACCCATCAGCAGGCGCGCCAGGGTGCTCTTGCCCGAGCCGCTGCGGCCGATGATGGCGATCTTCTCGCCGGGGGCGATGCGCAGGTTGATGCCCTGCAGCGCCGGTGAACTCTGCTCCGCATAGCTGAAGGCGACCTGGCGCAGTTCCAGTGCGCCGTGCAGGCGGGTGTGCTCCAGCGGCCGCTGCTGGCTGTCGCGCTCCTGCGGCAGGTTCATCAGCATGTCGGTGCTTTTCATGGTCAGCTGGGCTTGCTGGTGGCGGGTGATCAGGCTGGCGACCTGCCCGAGCGGTGCCATGATCCGGCCATTGAGCATGTAGCAGGCGACCAGCGCACCGACACTGAGGTTGCCGGCGATGATGCTGTAGACGCCGGCAACGATCATCGCCACGCCGGCCAGTTGCTGCAGGAACAGGGTGCCGTTGAGCGCCACGGCGGACAGCAGGCGCGCGTGACTCTCGAGCCGGCTCAGGGCGCCGTGGGTGCTTTCCCACTGGTGCTGACGCTCGCTCTCGGCACCGCAGCTCTTCAGGGTTTCCAGGCCGCCGAGGGTTTCGATCAGCAGCGCCTGGCGTTCGGCCCCCAGGGCCAGGCTGCGTTGCACGGTGTCGCGCAGGCGGTGCTGGATGACGTAGGCGAACAGCGCGGTGATGGGGAAGGCGAGTAGCGGAATGACCACCAGCCAGCCACCGAGCAGGCCGATAACCACGGTCATCAGCAGGGCGAAGGGCAGGTCGATCAGACTGGTCAGGGTGACGGCGGTGAGGAATTCGCGCAGGCCCTGGAAGTCGTGGATGCTCTGCGCGAAGCCGCCGATGCTGGCCGGCCGGGACTTCATCATCATCCCGGTGATGCGTTCGAACAGGGTGGCGGAGAGCACCACATCGGTCTTCTTGCCGGCCACATCGAGCAGGCGGAAGCGCAGCACTCGCAGCAGCAGCTCGAACAGGGTGCCGATCAGCAGGCCGATGGTCAGCACCCAGAGCGTCGAGAGCGCCTGGTTGGGGACCACGCGGTCGTAGGTTTGCATGACGAACAAGGGCACCATCAGCCCGAGCAGGTTGATCAGCAGGCTGGCGAGGATGGCGTCGGTATACAGCCCGCGCGACAGCTTGAGGGTGTCGCGAAACCACGACTTCACCCGGGGGACCAGCGGTGTGCGCAGCTCTTCCAGCTCATGGCGCGGGCGAGCGAACAGTGCCTGTCCGGCGTATTCGGCAGCCAGTTGTTCGCGCTCGACCCACTGCTCGCCACCGTCTGCTTCGCAGGGCAGGATTTGCGCCTGGCCCTTGTCGTTCCACCGGCGCAGTACGGCGCAGTGGCCGTCCTTGAACAGCAGCAGCACGGGAAGGTTAAGGGCGGAAATAGCCTCCAGCGGCCGGCGCAGCAGGCGTGCCTGCAGTCCGGCGCGCGCGGCGGCACGCGTCAGCAGGTCGGGGGAAAGACGCTGCCCGGGCAGCGGCAGGCCAGCGCTGAGACTGGCCCGGCTGACCGTTCGGCCGTGCAGCCTACTGAGAATCAGCAGGCCGTCGAGCAGCGGATCATCATGCATATGCCGAGGGTCATCGGCTTTGCCCACCTGTTCCATGGTCGTCATGAAGCATCCCCCATCCTGCAAGCAAGTCCCTGCTTTTATTATTTTCAGGCGCGGACTGCGGAACGTGTCACTTCATGCTCGGCAGGCGCGCCTCGCTTTTCACTTCGGTGCGGGCCAGGGCCTCGCTCGGCGGCACGACATTGTGGGTGCGCAGCAGGTCGCCCATGGACGCCACTACCCGGTACATCGAGAACTCTTCCGTGTAGCGCACGTCGGTGTAGCGGCGATTGGCGGAGAACAGTTCGTTTTCGCTGTCGAGCAGGTCGAGCAGGGTGCGCTGCCCCAGGGAAAACTGCTGCTGGTAGGCCTCGCGCACCCTGGACGTGTAGCTGGCGTAATCACGGGCCTTCGGGGTTTGCAGGCGGGCGTTTTCCATGGCGTTCCACGACAGCATCAGGTTCTCGTTGAGTATCCGCAGGGCGTTGTTGCGGATGTCCATCGACTCGTTGATCTTGTGCGCGCCGGACTGCAGCAGGGCCTTGTCGCGCATGCCGTTGAACAGGTTGTAATTCATCACCACGCCGGCATACCAGCGGTTGTAATGACCCTCATCCCCCTGGATGTTGTCGTCGGCATTGCCGGAGAGTTCGACATCGAAGCGTGGATAGAACTTGGACTTGGCCGATTCGTACTGTTTCTCGGCGGCCTGTACGTCGGACTGGGCCGACTTGAGCAGCGGGCTGTTGTCCATGACCCGGTCGCGGGCGCTGGCCACGCTTTCCGGCATCTGGCCGCGGATCGAGGCCGGGGTTTCCAGCTCGTCGGGCATGCGGCCGACGGCGCTGAAGAAGTTCGCCTCGGCATCGGCCAGGTTCACCTGCTCGGTGTAGAGGTTGTTCTCGGCCAAGGCCAGGCGCGCCTGCGACTGGTCGCGGTCGGCGGTACTGCCAACCCCGCGCTCGGCACGCATGCTGATCTGGTCATGGATGCGCGTGTGCGCCTGCAGGTTGTTCTCGGCCAGGGCCACCATCTCGCGCCGCTTGAGCACGTCCAGGTAGACCTCGATGGTGCGCAGCGCCAGGCTTTCCGTGGCGCCCAGCGCACGGTAAGCCCGTGAGTTGACCACCGCTTCGTTGCGCGCCACTTCATTGGGGGTATAGAAACCGTCGAACACCATCTGCCGCAAACGCAGCTCCGCGGTGCGGGAGTTCAGGGTTTCCGTGTTGTGATCGCCGATGATGCGGGTGCTGGGACTGTCGGTTTGCTCCCGCCCATAGCTGGCCAGCATGTCGACCGTCGGCAGGTAGCCGCCTTGGGCAATCTTGAGTTCTTCGTCAGCAGACAACCGGCTGTTGTTGGCCGCATGGATCTCGGGGTGGCTATCGATGGTGCTCTGAATTGCTTCCGTGAGGGACATGGCCGAGGCTTGATTGAAACCTGCTGCCAAAAGCAGCCCAACCCACATTGATGTGTGGCGCATGGGTATCTCCTTACCATTGGTATCCACTTGCTAATGGTTGTCGCCAAAAAAATGACTTCTGCTGCTGCCTGGCGATTTTTTTATTCCGTTCTCAAGTATCTAAGAACATCCTCCATGGTTTGCGTAGAGCGATTTCTCATAAGGGTTATGCAGAAATGGTCTTATCTGTCGCTGAAAACGCGCCACATTGTTTAGAGAGAAAAGCCAATGGAAATCCGTTTTCAGCCGGATTTTGCAGACTTCAGAAGATCGGGCGGCAGGGAGAGCGAAAGCAGGGGGGAACTGCTTTGTGGAGGGGGGAGTAAGTGGTCACTGGAGTGACGGTTTTTCGTCATTTGCTCTGCGGTAGGCGGAGCGCACTAACACACACACCTCTGCAGTCACCACCCTGGTAGCAGCTGTTCTGTCCTGTCCGGGCAATCAGCGACGCACGACAGTCGACGCTTGCGACTGTATCGGAGGGTGGATTCATGGCTAAGTTGATCGGATTTGTCAGGGCGGTTGTCGGAGAGGTTTTTGCCGTAGCCGCGGACAGCAGCAAGCGCCAACTGGGCGAGGGGGATCGGGTTTTTGCCGGCGAGCAACTGCTCACTGGTGCCGGGAGCGCTGTAGCCATCCGCCTGGTTAACGGCGGCGAGTTGACCGTGGGGCGTGACAGTTCGCTGATGCTGGATACCCAGCTGCTGGCCGGAGAAAATGCGCGCGCGCCGATTCAACCCGCCACCCCCGAACATGTGCCCAGCGCCCAGGAGCTGGCCGAAGTCGAGGAGGTCCAGCAGGCCATCGCCTCCGGTGTCGATCCCACCCTCAGCCTGCCCGCCACGGCGGCCGGCCCCGGCACTGGCGGCCCCGCCGGCAGTGGTGGTGGCGGTATTTCCTTCGTGATGCTGGGGGAAACCGGCGACCGCGTGGACCCCAACATCGGCTATCCGACCGGACCGCTGCAGTTTGCCCCGCTATTCCCGGAGATCTTTCCGCAGGGGGCGGATGAGGAGCTGGATCCCATTCCTTCGATTCGAGTCGAATACTTCGCCGATGCCACGGGGCAGGTTCTGACCGAGCGCGGTGTCGTGGACGAGGCTGCACTGCCGGGGGGCAGCCGAGCAGAAAGCCCAGCCGAGTCGACCTTCGGTCGCGTGGTGATTTCTTCGCTGGATGGCATTCAAGCCATTCAGGTCCAGGACAAGGACGGCAACTGGATCGACGTCTTGGACGGCGGCGTGGTCCAGGGGCAGTACGGCACCTTGCAAGTCGCACCCAATGGCACCTGGGTGTTTACCCTCAACGGCAATACCCTCGATCACAAGGACCCCAATGCCACCACGACGGATGAGGTGGTGCAAAGTTTTCCGGTTCGCGTGATCGACGCAGATGGGGATATTTCGCCACCGGCATCCTTGGTGATCAACATTGGCGACGACGGTCCGCAGGCGATCAATGACAGTGTGCTGACGCCTGAAGATACGCCGGTGACGGTCAATGTCCTGGGCAACGACATCCAGGGTGTCGACTCCGGCGCCACGCTGGTTTCGGCCGTCCTGACGGGCGGCAGCGGTACGGTCAGCTTCCTGCCGGATGGCTCGGTGACCTTCACTCCGGCGCCCGGCTTCGAGGGTTTGGCGTCCATCAGCTACGTGATGCAGGATGCGGACGGCGATACCTCGCAGGCGGTGCTGACCGTTGGCGTGGGGGTCGACTCTGTTCCTGATCTGGCCATTACCTATGGCCCTGGTGCCGGGGTGGTCGACGAGGCGGCGTTGAATGCCGGTGGTAGCGGAGATGGCTTGCCGGGCAGCAATCCGTCCAGTACGGCCGAGCAGACCTCCGGTTCGATTGTGGTGGATACCAAAGGTGACTCACTTGGCAGTGTGACCATCAGCAGCGTGGTCATCGGTGGGGTCGATGTGACCAACGGCGGCACGGTCAGCGGCCAGTACGGCGTGCTGCAGGTGAGCAAGCTCACCGAGGGTGAGTACAGCTGGACCTACACCCTGACCGACAACAGCCTCAATCATGAAGGCGCCAACCAGACCGGCCCCGCTGACCAGCTGTTCGATGTCTTCAGCGTGGTGGCCACGGACAACGAAGGCGATCCGGTGGGGCCGCAGGCGCTGACCATCGCCATCAACGATGACGGGCCGACGGCGGTCAATGACAGTGTGTTGACTCCCGAGGACACGCCTGTAACGGTCAATGTGCTGGTCAATGATGTCCAGGGCTCGGACACAGCGACTCTCATCGGTGCCTCTCTGACCTCAGGCAATGGCTCTGTAAGCTTCCTGCCGGATGGTGCGGTGACCTTCTCACCCGCTCCGGGCTTCGAGGGGGTGGCGACGATCGCCTACACCATCCTTGATGCGGACGGCGATACCTCGCAGGCGGTGCTGACCGTTGGCGTGGGCGTCGACTCTGTTCCGGATCTGGCCATTACCTATGGCCCCGGTGCCGGGGTGGTCGACGAGGAGGCGTTGAATGCCGGTGGTAGCGGAGATGGCTTGCCGGGCAGCAATCCGTCCAGCACGGCCGAGCAGACCTCTGGCTCCATTGTTGTGGATACCAAGGGCGACTCACTGGGCAGTGTGACCATCAGCAGCGTGATCATCGGCGGAGTCGATGTGACCAACGGCGGCGCAGTCGACGGCCAGTACGGTGTGCTGCAGGTGACCAAGATCGGCGAGGGTGAATACAGCTGGACCTACACCCTGACCGACAACAGTCTCGATCATGCGGGTGTCAATCTGACCGGCACCGATGATCAGCTGTTCGATGTCTTCAGCGTGGTGGCCACGGACAACGAAGGCGATCCGGCGGGCCCGCAGGCGCTGACCATTGCGATCAACGATGACGGGCCTACGGCGGTCAATGACGACAGCAGCCTGAGCGAAGACGCCACCAGCGTTAGCGGCAACGTACTGGTTAACGACATCGCCGGTGCCGACGCTGGAGCGGTCGTCACCACGCCTGGGACCTCTATCGGCAGCTACGGACAACTGGTTCTGGGTGCCGGCGGCGCCTACACCTATACCCTGAATACCGCCAGCCCGGTCGTGCAGGGTCTGGATACGGGGGCGAGCCTGACCGAAACCTTCGCCTACACCATGCGCGACGCTGACGGTGACGAAAGCTCTGCGACAGTCACCATCACCATCACGGGCAGCAACGACGTACCGAGTCTGACGGTGGATCCGGGGAACGGCGGGGCCAACGATGTGGTCGACGAAGCCGGCCTGTCGAGCGGCTCGGATGCCGCGTCGCCCAGCGAATTCGCCAGCGGCACCTTCACCCTGTCGGATGCCGATGGGCTGGACGACCTGCAGAGCGTGACCATCAACGGCATTACGGTAGCCATCGGTAGCCTGGCTGGCTCCAGCTTTGCCGGAGCCAGCGGTACGCTGACCATTACGGCCTATGACGCGGCTACCGGCGTAGCCACCTACACCTATCAGCTGACCTCGCCCACCACCGACCTTGCCGGCATCGAAACCGACACGTTCACCCTGAGTGTGTCCGACGGCACGACTCCTTCGGCACCGGCGACCATCACCATCGACATCCTCGACGACCTGCCCAATGCGGAGGACGACGTCCCAGCCAGCCTGGTCGAGGACGGTCTGAGCCTGGTCGAGGGCAATGTGCTGTCCAACGACGAGCACGCCAATGGCCAGATCGGCGCAGACGGACGCTTCTTTGTCGCTTGGGAGAATTCCACCGCAAATATCCTGTCGACCTATGGCACCGTGGTACTCGGGGATGACGGCAGCTACCGCTTCGTCCTCGACAACACGCGCCCTGCGACCCAGGCGCTCAATGCCGGAGAGGTGGTGAGCGAGACCTTCACCTACACCATCCGCGATGCCGATGGCGATACGGACACTGCGATCCTGACGCTCAGCGTGACCGGCACTGCAGACGGCGTCGTGCTGGGTGGCCTGGATGGAACGGGTAGCGAGATCGTTGTCGACGATGCCAACCTCGCCGACGGCAGTGCCGCGAATGCGGCGCTGCTGACGCAGACCGGCAGCTTCACCTTCAGTGCACCGGATGGCGTACAGAGCCTGACGGTGGGCGGGAGCCCGTTGATCAGCGGTGGCGTGTTGGCCGGGACGCTGCCGACCTTGACCAGCGGGCTGGGCAACACGCTGACGATCACCGGGGTCGACTACGATCCGGCGACGGGCGGTGGCACGGTGTTCTACAGCTACACCCTGCTGGACAACGAGATGCACACCCAGCCGGCCAACGACACAGCGCTGAGCGAAAGCTTCGCGGTGGAGCTGGTCGGCAGCGGCGGCAGTACGACCAGTCAGAGCCTGGATGTCACCATCCTCGACGACGTGCCCAATGCGGTGAGCGGCAAACCGGCCAGCCTGGTCGAGGACGGCCTGAGTCTGATCGAGGGCAACGTGCTGCTCAATGACGTGCACACCAATGGCCAGATCGGCGCGGACGGGCGCTTCTTCGTCGCCTGGGAGGATTCCACCGCAAATATCCTGTCGACCTACGGCACCGTGGTCCTCGGCGATGACGGCAGTTTCAGTTTCGTCCTCGACAACACGCTCCCGGCGACCCAGGCGCTCAATGCCGGAGAGGTGGTGAGCGAGACCTTCACCTACACCATCCGCGATGCCGACGGCGATACCGATACCGCGACCCTGATCCTGCGTGTGGCAGGGGCCGATGACGGTGCCGTGCTGAGTGGCCTG
>DATCUN010000158.1:0-4720 GCA_036561825.1 Pseudomonas sp. | reverse complement strand
CGCCAGGCCCAGCTGGCCGAGGCCCTGGCGCGGGTGCAGGCCCTGCAGGCGATCCTGCTGGTGCGCGTGGACACCCACGAGCTCTGGCATCCGGAACTGGCCTCGGCCCAGCCGCATGCCGGCGGCGAACCTTCGCGATGAGCGGCGTCCAGACCCGCGCCCGGCTGCGCGTTTGACGCCTGTCGAAGCTCCAGTGGGGGTTGAGGCAGCAGAAGGGTCAAGGCCGGCGCGGCCGCGCATGCGGGGCTGCGTGCGCTTGAAGCGGTGTCCGCATCCTGACACCATGCATCGCAATTGCAACGCACGTGGTGACCGGCATGAAATCAGCCTCCCTTCCTTCCCTGCGGGTTGATCCTGCCCTGCGCGAGGCGGCCGAAGCCGTCCTGCGCGAGGGCGAAACCCTCTCCAGCTTCGTCGAGCAATCGGTACGCGCCCAGGTCCAGCTGCGCCGGCAGCAGGAGGAGTTCATGGCCCGTGGGCTGGCATCGCGCGAATGCGCCCGGCAGTCAGGCCGCCATGTCCAGGCCAGGGACGTCCTGGCCGCTCTGAAGTCTCGACTGGACAAGGCGCGCCAGGGCTGAATCGGGTGGGCTTCGATGTCCGTTTCACCGAGCAGGCGCAACAGGACATCGAGCGCCTCTACGAGTGGTTGCTGCAACGCGCGCAAGGCGATTTCAGCGTGGCCGAGCGCGCCCTGCAAGCCATCGGCGACGCCATCACCGTGCTGGAACTGGCACCCCTGAGCTGCCGCAAGGCTGACCCAGGCGGTGCTTTCCTGCGCGAACTGGTCATCGACTTCGGCGCCAGCGGCTACGTGCTGCTGTTCGAAATCGAAAACAGCCAGACCGTGACGGTCCTGGCGGTCAGGCACCAGCGCGAAGACGACTACTATTGAACGGACGTGTCCGCACAAGGTCACTTCAGCGGTGGCCGCGGCGGCTCCACAGGTTGTGCAGCATCTTGGCAAGCACTTCGCTGCTGCCAGTCTGGTGGCGCAGATAGGCCGGGTTTTCTGCGAACACGCGCTCGAACAGGCGCATGCGCTGGTCCATGCTCAGGTCGACGAAGCGGCCGCCGAAATGTGTGGCATCGCTGCGGCGCACCAGCTCCAGGCGATAGCGCTCGTTGTTGCCGAGTTCCAGCACGACTTCGTTGCCGACCAGCCGGTCCAAGGTATGGCCTGCGGCATCGATGTCGACGTGGCAGCCGGACAACGACAGATCGAACAGCTGCGCGCGCCAGGTCACGGGACCGGCCTGCACCCTGGCCGCGAGCGGATCATCCAGCTGCATGCGTTCCTGTACGCGGCGGCGTGGGCGTTCGATGCAGGCCAGTGCGGTCAACGCCAGGATCAGGCTGTTGACGATCAGCCAGAACAGGTTCACCACACGCGGCTCGAACGGCAGGTCGTGGTGCCAGGCCGACGGGAACAGTGCGATCAGGATGCCGCACAGGTTGAGGCCGGCCAGGATCAGGATAGGGCTCATCGTTTGCCAGTCGATCCGCACCGCGTGCCCCAGGTCGCCCTTCGGCGTCACCACGAATTTGTGCTCGCCCTTGGAAAACAGCCCGGTCAGCGTCGCGTGAATCGCGGCTCTACCGGTCAGCAGCTGGGTCACGTCACTGAGCACCGGCTGCAGCGATCCACGCGAGATCCAGGCCATCACCAGCGCATGCGCAAGCAGCCATGGCAATAGATGCAGCAGGATCTGCTCGATGGCTGCCACGACGACCTGCCAACCCGTTACCCAGTACACCACCGGCGCCAGCAGGAAGACGTAGCGCGCGGGGAAGCTCACGGCCCAGTACAGGAAGGTGTCCAGCAGCTGCACGCGGTCCCTCAGGCCCAGCCGGTGGCGGGTGGAGAACGGGTTGTAGATGTTGCGTACGATCTGGATGAAGCCCAGGCACCAGCGGTGCCGCTGCTTGATGTACTCGCTGCAGCCCTGCGGCGACAGCCCGGTGCTCAGGGGCTCATTCAGGTACAGCGTCTGCCAGCCATGCTCGCGCATGCGCAGGCTCATCAGCATGTCCTCGGTGACGCTCTCGGTCGGAAAACCGCCGATGGCGTCCAGCGCCCTCGTCCGGATCAGTGCCGAGGTGCCACAGCTGAAGGCCGTCCCCCAGGCGTCCTTGGACGGCAGCAGTTCGTCAAAGAAGAAGCGTTGTTCGTCCGGTGCGGTGCCGGTCAGCACCAGGTTCATCTGCACCGGATCGGGGTTGAAGAAGTGCTGCGGTGTCTGTACGAGGCCCGCGTCCGGATGCAGTAGGTGCAACACCAGGCAACGGCTGACAAAATCCGGCTTGGCGATGAAGTCGGCATCAAGCACTGCGATGAACTCCGGGTCGAAGCCGCGCGCACGCAAGGTTGCCAGGCCGGCATTCATGTTGCCGGCCTTTGCCCCAAGGTTGTTATCTCGCTGGCAGTACTCCACGCCGAACTCGGCACAGCGCGCGCGCAGCCAGCCGCGGCGGCTGTCGTCGAGCACGCACACGCGCACGCCGGGAAAACGCTGTGAGATGGCGCCCAGCAGCGTACGTTCCAGCACCTCCCAAGGCTCGTTGTAGGTGGGAATGAACACGGCCACCCGGGCTTCGGCCTGGCCTAGCAGGCCGAGGTTGGCCTCAACCTCCGGCGTCCGGTCGCTGCGCCTGGTCAGGGTCAGGTAAGTCATCGCCAGCGTCAGCATCGTGGTCATTTCGAACACCAGGAACAGCAGCGGCCATAGCCCCTCCGGCGACAGCGAAAGCTCGGGCAGTGTGCTGGTCAGGCGCCAGTGCAGGTAACGCAACTGCAGCAGGAGCAGTGGCACGAAGATCAGCGCGCGCCAGCGGCCGCGTGGCACGGGCAGATCGTGACCGCGCAAGATCCTGCTCACCTCCGGCGCCAGCAGCAGCATGCTGATGATCAGCAGGCTGGGAATCAGCGCATTCAGCACCTGATCGCCCTCATGCCCCGAACTTCAGGTCCACGGGCCTGCCAATCGCGCAGCCCAGCGCAGACGGGTCGCGTGCTCTGAGCACCGCACCGAATGCGTCCTCCACGATTGCGCGTCCGAACGGGATGGCCATGCCCAGTGCATTCTCGGTGGAACCGCCGGTCAGGGTGACCAGTGCCAGTTCGACCGTGTGCCGGCTGCCGTCCTCCAGCCTGAAGCTTGCCCGTACCGGCATGCCCACATACAGCTTGTCGAACGAGTTGCGGTCCAAGGTGGCGGTGACTACGGCATCGTCACAGGGCGCGACCTGGCCAAGGTCGCCGCCGCGCTCGACATGCGCGCCGACCGGAAGGCGCCGCCACACCGCTCCGTCGGGCACGGTGACGTTGGCCAGCGATTCTCGCCCCAACTGGCCTTGGCTGCGTTGCAGGTTGTCGGCCAGCGCCTTGCGTTGTTGCTGCAGTGACATGATGTCCGCTTCCAGCATTGCGGCCTGCAGCCGCGTCTCCTGCAGCTTCTGCTCGGAGTAGGTGCGCTCGGAGTAGCTGTCGGCGATCTGCAGGCGCTGGCCCAGGGCTGCACGTTCGGAGGCCACCTGCTCGGTTTCGGCGGTCGCCGCCAGCAGTGACTGCTCGGCCACCTGCGCCGAAGTGCGGGCCTGCTCGAGCATGTCGCGGGATATATAAGCCTGCACGCCTTCCAGCCGTTTCAGCTGACTGCGGGCGTTCTCCAGTTGCCTCAGGCTGGCCTCTCGGTTGGCCGCTGCCTGGGATTGGCGCTGGCTGAGGTAGACGCCGCGCGCGCCAACATAGCGCCTGGACCACGCGGCGAACTCCCTTTCCGCCGCCTTCAGTTTTTCCAGGCGCGCGCTCGCTCCGGACAGTGCAGAGTCCACCTGTTCCAGGCGCTGGGAGATCTCCAGAGTCAGGGTCTGGTCGGCGCGCGTGTTGCGCACCTGGGCCAGGGTAGAGGTACCAGTCCGGCTGCCGACCGGCGGCAGCGGTCGTGCGATCTGACCGGGAATGGGGCTGCGCACGGCGATCAGGTTTGCGTTGATGAAGGCGTCGGTTGCTGTGACGACGATGAAATTGCGCGTCAGCGCCACCACCGCGAAGCCCAGAAAGAAGAGGCCCAGCAGCAGTCGCCAGTGCTTGTGGAACACGGTCGTAAGGAGGTTGGACAAAGGTGCGGGCATGCGGGTGCGTCCCCGTCGAAGGGGCCTGGAGAAAGGGGGGAGGCAGCCTGCGGAAAGGCACGGCTGCCAGTGCCGGATGCAAGAGCCATGCCAAGCGCCGGGTCCGCGCCGGCGGCAGGTTCCGATCCGTGCGCCGGCCACATCGCCATGGAGCCAGGTTTCGGGCCGGTTTCAGTCGTTTTAGTGTGACCTCCTGCGTCACTTCGCACCGTTTATGCGCTTTTTCCGGCCAGCACCGCCGACCTGAGGCGCGGACACCAGGCTGCGCTTGGCGAAGGGCGCTCCGGCCTGCCAACATGCAGCGCGCGGCGGCGGTGGCGAGCCGCCGCATCGGCACCGCATCGCCTGGGGCGGCCCTGGCCGGGACCTGAGGCCCGGTTGGTGATCCGGCGTGGTGCATGAGCGGCCACCGCCCAGCCCCCATGCCTTCCCCGGAACCATCACCTTGAACCAAGCATCGCTTTCCGCCTTCATCTGGTCCGTGGCCGACCTGCTGCGTGGTGACTACAAGCAATCCGAATATGGCCGCGTCATCCTGCCCTTCACCGTGCTGCGGCGGCTGGACTGCGTGCTGGAGGCGACCAAG